>JANYHI010000041.1 GCA_025359125.1 Cytophagales bacterium | reverse complement strand
ACGCCAGCAAGGATTAACGAGTTTAATGTTCCAATTTTTACTTGTGTGATTCTGTTTTCAAACTTGGTTATACTAATGATTGCCAGCGTAGCGGATGCAGCCATTAGCACTGCCGTAATAACGTAAGGAAAATAAGAAGTGGTTTTTTGTCCGTTAGACACGATGCTATAGTGGATGGGATAAAGCTGATGTACAATGCCAGTAGCAGAATCATTAAAAATTCCAATCGGAATAAACAGGCAAACCACCATACACATTGCAACTATTGCCAGAAACACTGTTTGAATTCTTTGCCACATACTCAGGTTGATTTAACTTGCCGACAAAAGTAATAAAATGGCTTTAGGCCACAAGCCACAGGTTGATTGCGAGATCAAATTAGCTTGCGGCTTGAAGTCTGTAGCTTTGTGGCCTAAAATTTTTCCATGAACACTCCCTATATTATCGACATCCTCCGCACACCTATTGGCAAATATGCGGGCACACTCGCTTCGGTTCGGCCAGATGATTTGGCCGCGGAAGTTATCCGGCAACTCATTCAACGCAACCCAAGTATAGATATTAATTTGATTGAAGATGTTATCCTTGGTGCTGCCAATCAAGCAGGCGAAGATAATCGGAATGTAGCGCGTATGGCATTGCTGCTTGCCGGCCTTTCCACTTCCGTGGGAGGTGTTACGGTTAATCGCTTATGTGCATCCGGATTGCAAGCTATTATGGATGCGAGCAGAGGAATCATAAATGGAGATGGCTCCGTTTATATTGCTGGGGGAGTAGAGAACATGAGCCGCGCACCATTTGTGATGCCAAAGGCAGAAGAAGGCTTTTCGCGCAAAGCAGAAATTTTTGATACTACCATGGGCTGGCGATTTATTAACGCTAAACTATCTAAACTTTATCATCCCTATTCGATGGGTGAAACAGCAGAAAACGTTGCAGAAAAATGGAAAATATCGCGCGAGGCACAAGATGCTTTTGGTTTATCTTCTCAACAAAAATATTTTAAAGCCGACCGAGCCGGAAAGTTTCGTGAAGAACTGATATCACTTAAAATTCAAAAAGGAAAAGAGACTATTAACTTTTCTCAAGACGAATATCCACGCGAAACATCTTTAGAAAAATTAGCCGCATTAAAGCCCGCTTTTAAAGAAGGTGGCACCGTTACCGCAGGAAATTCTTCCGGCATAAATGATGGAGCTGCCGCCTCGCTTATTGCAAGCGAAGAACTTGTAAAGAAATTAAATCTTAAGCCACTGGCGCGCATAGTATCGATGGCCATTGCAGGGGTCGATCCTGCTTATATGGGGGTTGGCCCTGTGCCCGCCACACAAAAAGCATTGAAGCGTGCCGGATTAAAAATTTCTGACATTGGCTTAGTTGAATTGAACGAAGCTTTTGCTTCGCAGTCGCTGGCTTGTATAAAAGATCTTGACCTAAATCCTGAAATTGTAAATGTAAATGGTGGGGCAATCTCTATTGGCCATCCGCTAGGTTGTAGTGGTGTGCGCATAAGTGCAACAGTCATTCATGAAATGAAAAAACAAAAAGTAAAATACGGTCTTGCTACAATGTGCATTGGAGTGGGGCAAGGGGCGGCCGTTATTTATGAACTTGCCTAGGGAATGTTAAAAATCTTTAGAAGAATAAGACAAAAACTTGTGGAGGCAGGAAAAATTAAAAACTATTTACTTTATGCTATTGGCGAAATCGTTTTGGTTGTAATCGGTATTTTAATTGCGTTACAAATAAACAATTGGAATGAAGAATATAAAGACAGTCAACTGGAACAAAGCTATTATTGCAAGTTGCTAGAAGATGTAAATCAAGATCACGTGTTGCTCGCGCAATTGATGAGAGACAATCAGGAAAGAATATTATGGGTAAATAAAGGCATTCATCTTTTACAACAAGAAAAAGTTGACCGCAAGGAAATCGTGCAAGCCATGCAAAAATCAATCAATAAAATTAGATTTAATTTTAAGCCAAGCCTTTCTGCTTTTGATGATTTAAAATCTAGCGGCAAACTTAGCATCATAAAAGATCTGACTCTTAAAAATAAATTATTGAATTACTATGCCGTGCTGGCTGGGTATGGCGATATTCAAGACATCGTAGCAGATGCAAGTTTAGATCTCTACTTAAGTCCGGCTAAAGATTTTGAAGAAGTAGGATTTCAAGATATTGATTTCGTAAAAGCAGAAATTGATACTACGCTGGTGGAGTTAGAAAAATTAAAACCAAGGTCTTTTCCCTCCACCCAAATTCGCAAGCAATTGCTAACCGAGATCATTCTCCACCTCAATACAAATGCGAGAAAAAAGAATGTGTATAAAACGATGGAGCAAGAGGTGCTGAATATGAAAGAAACACTCGAAAAAAAATGCGTCACTAAAGAATGAGGTATTTTTTCGAAATAACCTACAACGGAACAAATTACCACGGCTGGCAAAACCAAGCCAATGCGGTAGGCATTCAAGAAATTGTAGAAGGTGCACTATCAAAAATATTCCGATCAAAAATTGAAATTGTTGGCAGTGGCCGAACCGATGCAGGCGTGCATTGTGCGCAGCAATTTTTTCATGCCAATATTGACACAGCTTTTAACGAAGCGACATGGCTGATTAAACTCAACTCATTACTTCCCAATGATATTGCTATCCGATCTATCCAACCGGTTACGGAAAATGCACATGCCCGATATGATGCATTTGAGCGATCGTACGAATACAAGATTACACGGATCAAAGATCCTTTGCTGATTGGATTAGCGTATTACTATTTTAAATCTGTTGATATTCAAACCATGAACAACGCAGCTACGTTACTGGTAGGAGAAAAAGATTTTGAATGCTTTAGTAAAGTGAAGACCGATGTAAATCATTTTATTTGCACCATTCAATCGGCACACTGGAATCAAAAAAATGATTTGCTGGTTTTTAAGATTACTGCCAATCGTTTTTTAAGAGGTATGGTGAGAGCCATTGTTGGAACTTTGTTGGATGTTGGTGCCGGAAAAATATCTGTGCCTGAATTCGAAAATATATTGAAAGGAAAGGATAGAAAAAAAGCAGGTATGAATGTTTCTCCGGAAGGCTTGTATCTAACCTCGGTAAAATACCCGAAAAATATTTTTACAAAGTAAAACCCGCTATCAGGCGAAATGGAAAAAGAGAAAGTAAGCAGCGGAAACATAATCGACTTCAAAGTTCTAAAACGAGTTTTTGATTTCGTTAAGCCATACAAGGTAAAGTTCTATTTAATAATCGCATTAACATTATTGTTAGGAATACTTACTCCAATTCGTCCATTTCTTATTCAATATACTTTAGATAAGGATGTTCAATTTGGTAATTATTGGGGCATGGTAAATGTGATGATGATCGTATTGGCACTCCTTTTTATTCAAGCAATAGTTCAATATGCTCACACCTACCTGTCGGGCAGAATTTCTCAATTTGTAATACGAGACATTCGCATTAAGCTCTATAGACATCTAATTAATCTACGGCTTCGTTTTTTTGATAAGACACCAATAGGAAGATTAGTAACACGCACTATTTCTGATGTAGAGACATTGGCAGATGTTTTTAGCGAAGGTCTTGCCGCCATGGCCAGTGATTTACTCCAAATCATTTTCATTCTTGCATTCATGTTTTACAGCGATTGGCGGCTGACACTTGTCAGCTTATCGACCATACCGCTCATGCTATTGGCCACTTATGTGTTTAAGGAAAAAATAAAAGTGGCTTTTAATGATGTGCGTAATGCAGTCTCAAATTTAAATGCATTTGTGCAAGAGCATATCAGTGGCATGACTATCGTTCAAATTTTCGGAAGTGAGAAAAAAGAATTCGAGAAGTTTAAAGAAATAAACACTGAGCACAAATCCGCACATCTTCGTTCGGTTATGTATTACTCTGTTTATTTTCCGGTAGCAGAAATTATTGCTGCCATGGGCACTGGTCTATTAGTCTGGTATGGCGCTAAGGGTGTCATTCATCAGGAGGTGTCGCAAATTACATTGGGGAAACTCGTTTCCTTTATCATGTATATCCAATTATTTTTTCGGCCTATACGAATGATAGCTGATCGGTATAATACTTTGCAAATGGGAATTGTGGGGTCTTCGCGTATTATCAACTTACTAGATGATCAAACCGACATCATGAGCAATGGAACTTATTCACCCGCTGAGATAAAAGGAGATGTTAGCATCGATCAAGTTTGGTTTGCCTATAACGAGAAAGATTATGTTTTAAAAAATATAAGCCTGGAAATAAAATCAGGCGAAACCGTTGCACTAGTGGGTGCCACCGGAGCGGGGAAATCCTCCATCATTAATTTATTGAATCGCTTCTACGAAATAAATCGCGGAACGATAAAAGTAGATGATGTGGATATTAAGGAATTTGATATGACCTCGTTACGAAAAAATATTGGCGTGGTTTTGCAAGATGTTTTTCTTTTTAGCGATACCATTCGAAATAATATTACGCTGGGCAATGCAGCGGTTACAGATGATATGATTTTGCATGCTGCCGATTTAGTGGGTGCAAGAATATTTATTGAACGATTACCCGGAGGGCTTGATTACAATGTGATGGAAAGAGGCGCTACCCTTTCAGTGGGGCAACGCCAACTTTTATCATTTATCAGAGCCATGGTTTACGATCCTAAAATTTTAGTGCTGGATGAGGCTACCTCTTCTGTTGATACCGATACTGAAGAGATGATTCAAAATGCGATTGCAAAAATGATGAGCAACAGAACTTCCATTGTAATTGCACATCGGTTATCAACCATCCAAAAGGCAAACAAAATTATTGTGTTAGATAAGGGAGAAATTATGGAATCCGGCCATCATGAGGAGCTGTTAGTAAAGAATGGCTTCTACGCTCAACTCCATAAAATGCAATACAAGGCCGTTGGCTAGAGGTTGATCGCATGGTGTAATCTTGTCGGCCAAAATTGGGTATATTTGCTTCAATGCCCCAAACTAAAACCGTTGGACTGTTTATTTGTTTGCTGATTTCAATCACCTCCTCTACTTTTTGTCAGGTGAGAAAAAGCGTGCGCAGTGCAGGATATGGCATGCCTAAAGTATCCAGAAGCAAGGCCATAATCATGTGTCCAATCTTTGAAGAAAGTAGATATCCATATCAAGGAGTTGGTGTTAAGGTAGGAGATCCCTTCGCGCTGACTTACAAGTTCTACCCCAGTAAACATTGGGCATTTGCGGCTGATGCCGGGAAGGCTTCAAGCGGATTGTATAGTAGCTATTACAAAAATAGTTTTGCTGCTTATTTGCCCGATACTCTCGGTAAAGATCAAAATATAAAATACTTAACGCATCTGGTTAATTCAGATTGGTTTTTAGAAGCCAAATTCTTGTATCAATGGGATGCAGAAAAAATCTCAAAAGGATTGCAACTATATGCTGGCCTAGGATGGCAGTGGCGCAACTCGAATATTCAATATGATTACATCCGAGAAGTGAGCAGAACAGAAAGCAATTTTGGGAGATTCACTCAAAATAGATTCACTTACGGTCCGGTTGCTATAGTAGGTTTTGAATATTCATACTTCACACTTCCTATTTCTGCTTTTATAGAGGTAGAACTATTTACAGATGCCTTTGTGGATCCAGGGTATCAACGATTTCAGGGTGGCGTTGGCTTACGATATATTTTCTAAGATTTTATTTTAGAAGGAAGAAAAATAAGAGGCTCATCAATTTTTAAATTTGATGAGCCTCTTTTATTGAATATATTTTTTAACCCTTTCTCAAAACACTATTCTTCTTGCTATAAGTAAAGTAGATAATCAACCCAACCAATAACCAACCAAACGCCATTAATTGTGTTTTATAATCTAAGCCATAAATAAGGCTTGAGCAAATTAACATACCTAAAATTGGAACGAGTGGAACAAGTGGTGTCTTAAATGGCCTTACTGCTTCGGGGTTTTTGACGCGCATAACCCAAATACCAAGACAAACCAACACAAAAGCGAATAGCGTTCCGAAACTAGTTAAATCGCCAGCAACACTCCCTGGAACAAGACCACCGAACAGTGCCACGAACACAAATAAAATCCAGTTAGCCTTAGAGGGTGTGCGGAATTTAGGATGAAGATCTGAAAAAACTTTTGGCACCAATCCGTCTTTAGACATCGAGTAAAATACACGCGATTGCCCCATAAGCATTACCAGAATTACCGAGGAGAATCCTGCTAAAATAGCAACGGTAATTAAAGTTGCTAACCATCCATAGCCAGGCATGGCCTTGTTAATAGCGTAAGCTACAGATGCTTCTTTACCTGCGATTTTAAATTCATCCCAATTGACAAGGCCAGTAAGTACATGAGAAAAAAGTACAAATAAAATAGTGCAAATAGCTAATGAACCTAATAGACCGATCGGCATGTCACGTTTCGGATTTTTAGCCTCTTGTGCTGCGGTTGATACCGCATCAAAACCAATAAATGCAAAGAATACAATACTCGCCCCGCCTAATACGCCTCCCCAACCATGCCTGTTCCAAGCCTCATGGCCTACAACATCTGCAGGAATTGTGAATGGAGTATAATAATCCTCATTAATGAATCCCCATCCTAACGCGATGAAAATAAGTACGATGGAAACTTTCACAAAAACAATAACAGCATTCAAATTAGCCGATTCTTGTGTGCCTTTAATTAATACCAACGTAAGCAATAACAGAATGATTACGGCCGGGATATTGATCAACCCGCCTATACCGGTAGCCGAAGTTTCCCATGGAGAGTGGCACCATTGATACGGTATTGCACCACCCAATAAACTATTCAAATATTCGCTCCATGCAATAGATACAGTAGCCGATGCTAATGCGTATTCAAGTACCAACGCCCACCCTATTACCCATGCCATAAACTCACCCATTGTTACATACGCATACGCATACGCACTGCCTGCGATAGGAATCATCGAAGCAAATTCAGCATAGCATAATCCCGCAAAAGCGCACCCAATAGCTGCTACGATGTAAGAGATCATCACCGCAGGGCCCGCTGCATCGCCTGCCGCTGCCGCTGTACGCACAAATAAACCAGCACCTATAATAGCCCCAATACCCAAGGCAATGAGGTTAAGAGGACCTAGTGTTCTTTTTAATCCTTTCTCATCTGCTCCCTCTTGCACCAAAAGCTGATTAAGAGGCTTCTTAATAAATAAACTCATGAAACTTTTTACGGGTTAATTAAACTCGACCTAAAAGTATAAATAATAATGAATTGGAAAGGATATTTTTTGATGGTTGGAAGGTCAGCGGCTACACGCTGCATGCCGAGACTCACAAGTTTGTAGCACATAGCTTGAAGCATGCAGCCTTAATGATCGTGTGTTATCTCTTCGCTTTCGCGGGATCGAATTTCACTTTTACCAAAACCTCACTTTCTACCGCCACATTATCTTCTAAAGTAGGCGACCAAGTGGGGCCTTCTTTTACCAAACGAACAACCTCCTCATCGCAGCCGCTACCCAAACTTTTTACAACTTGAAAATCTTCGAGTTGCCCATTTGTTTTAACAGTAAATCTAATCTGCACTTTACCTTTAATATTCTTTGCAAATGCTTCTGTTGGATATCGCACATTATCATCCAAATACCTATCATAAGCCCTAATGCCACCTTGTGGCTCTGCGCGCTTTACAATTGGCTCACGGTGTGCATCTTCTTTGGCAGTGCCGCCATAACCAACTACTACTACTTCACTTAGTTGCGAAACATCTGGTGCCAGTTTTACATCTATCATCTGTTGGTTTGCAACAGGCAAAGTTTTAGATTGAAATCCGATAAAAGAGAAAATCAAATTCTTTTCTATTCCTTCTGAAGGTAACTGGTAATTCCCCTCCTCATCGGTTACTGTACCAATAGTGGTACCCTGAACAACCACATTTACCCCAGTAAGAGGAGTGCCATCTTCTTCAGAAAGAACTCTTCCTTTGATTACTTGATTCGCTATAGAAAAAGACTTTTTTCTGGCGGCCATAGATGAGGTTGCTATTGGCTCACTTAATTTTTTTAATTCAACTTTTGTTAATTCGGCAGCTTTCTCATCCATCGCCACCTCCGCTTCCTTATCAACAGTTGCTTGCTCTTTAGATTTTACCACATCTAATAATGCCATAGGCTCTTCTGTTGGCTGTAAGGCGGGCGTGGGTAACACGCTTTCGGGTTCAATAGATTTAGCACCGCTACTTGCACGGTCGCTAACAGAAGATTGCTTTGGTAATATGTTTTCTAATTCAGCTTTTTTTAAATTAGATAGCTCTTGTTTTGTCTCACTTCCATTATTAATCGCTTCTTTTTCTTGAGCAGAAATTGTAGGTTTAGATTTTTCATTTCTCATAGCCATATTTTGGGTAGGCGATGAGGGCATTAATTGCATAGCCAACCAAAATATTCCTACCATTAAAAATACCGAGGCCGCAATTCGTAAAGGCCAACTAAATTTATTAGGGCTTGCAACAGTTTTGGCACTGACTGCGGACATCGATGCAACCAACTTTTGATCAGCTTTAATTTGAACACGAGAATTCAGTTCGTTAATATCTGTAGAAAAGTCATCAGAGGTAATTTGCTCGGTGCCTTCGAGGGCATCGGCCAGAAAAGGATCTTGCAGGGCGCGCTTCTCCAACTCATGCATCTGCAAAGAAGATAATTCTCCCCTTTTGTATTTCTCTATATCGTGGCTCAACTCATCCATTTCTTTCCATGCAAATTTTTAGGTTTCGCTTACCATTTTGGATGTAGCTCTTCACCTTATTTAAATCAAATCCCGTGAGGGATGTAATTTCTTTATAACACTTCTCCTGTAAATAAAATAATCGTACACATTGCTGCTGGTCTGCCACCAATTCCTCTATGCACTTTTCCAATTTACTAAGATTTTGCTCCATCTCGTGCTCTTCTTCCAGATGCAACAAGAAGTTGTTTTCCATAAGGTTAAGAGAAATTTCTTCTGTCTTTTTACCCTTGGTAGATCGTAGTTGCATCAGGCAATAGTTTCGGACAGTTACATAAAGCCAGCTTTTAAAATTTTCGACTTCATGGCTCAAAAGCGTGTCTATTAACTTTTCAAAAACTTGCATCACCGCATCTTTAGCGTCATCCCGATCTTTCAAATACTTCAGACAAACGCCATAAACGAGAGCCGTGTATCTGGAATAGAGCGTACCCAAATGCGCTAAGTCTCCAGACTCTTTATAGTGCCGGATCAGATCAAGATCGGGTATTGGATGACTTTGCATGCATCAATATAAAATTTTTTAAATGCTTTTATGGAATTGAAAGAGATCGTGCATCTGATAAGAAATTTTAAACCCATATTTTATGAACAAGTCATTCTTACTATTGATCGCCCTGCTGATCCTTTCTTTTGGATTTATTGCACCAGAAGAAAGAACGATTACAGGCAAAGTAACTTCTGCCGATGACGGAAGCTTGCTACCCGGAGTAAATGTTGTACTAAAGGGAACTTCGAAAGGAACTGTAACCGATGGGCAGGGGAATTATGTATTAGCTATTCCTGCACAAGGAAAAATACTGGTGTTTTCGTTCATAGGATTGAAAACGCAAGAAGTTGCTATAGGAACAAAAAACAGAATTGATATAGCTATGCAAATGGATGTTTCACAACTGAGCGAAGTTGTAGTTGAAAAGAGAAAGATTTCAATAAGAGGAGTGGCCTCCCTTTTCCATGGGGAAGCCAAAACCGCGCCATCTAAAGCTTATCAAGATCAGTATGAGATGGCACAACCTCAGTACAATACTGAAGAATACAATGGCATCAACGAAAATATTTTTCATGATGCATTTAAAAATCCACTTTCTACTTTTTCGATTGATGTAGATGCTGCTTCCTACAGCAACGTGCGCAGGTTTATACAACTCGGCCAACGGCCACCGAAAGATGCGGTGCGCATAGAAGAAATGATTAACTATTTTGACTACGACTACGCTCAGCCAAAAGGAGAAGATCCATTTTCAATCAATACTGAAATTTCAACCGCTCCCTGGAATCCAAAACACAAATTGGTTCATATTGGATTACAAGGCAAAAATATTGCAAAAGACAAACTCCCTCCCTCTAATCTTGTCTTTCTAATTGATGTTTCCGGATCGATGAGTGATGAAAATAAATTACCATTACTTAAATCTTCATTCAAATTATTGGTTGAGCAATTACGCGCACAAGACAGAGTTGCCATTGTAGTTTATGCTGGGGCTGCCGGACTCGTTTTACCAAGTACGTCTGGCGCAGAGAAGAAAAAGATTATTGAATCTTTAGAGAATTTGCAAGCGGGAGGTTCTACAGCGGGCGGAGCGGGAATACAATTAGCGTACGCAATTGCAAAAGAAAATTTTAAAGTGGGAGGCAACAATCGCGTAATCTTGGCAACTGATGGAGATTTTAATGTGGGCGAATCCAGCAATGGCGGCATGGAAAGATTAATTGAAGAAAAAAGAAAAGAGGGAGTTTTCTTAACCACGCTTGGTTTTGGAATGGGTAACTACAAAGATTCTAAAATGGAAATACTGGCCGATAAAGGAAATGGCAACTACATGTATATCGATTCAATTTTAGAAGCTCAAAAAGCATTGGTAAATGAATTTGGAGGAACACTTTTTACCATCGCAAAAGATGTGAAGCTTCAAATTGAGTTTAATCCCGCAAAGGTAAAAGCCTACCGCTTGATTGGTTATGAAAATCGAGTGTTGAAGAGTGAAGATTTTAACAACGATAAAAAAGACGCTGGCGAGCTAGGCTCTGGCCATGCTGTTACCGCTTTATATGAAGTAATTCCTGTGGGTGTAGAAAGTGAATTCGATAAAATCGATGAGTTAAAATATCAAAATCCAAAAATCGAAGCCGCTGCTAATAATTCAAATGAAATCATGACGGTAAAGTTTCGTTATAAAAAACCTGATAGCGAAGTGAGTAAACTAATCGTTCATCCGCTATTGGATCAAAATCTAAACTTGAATGAGACTTCTGATAACTTCAGATGGTCGGCTGCGGTAGCAGGTTTTGGAATGATTCTTCGTGAATCTGAATATGTAAAAGATTTTTCGAGAGAAGAAGTGCTTTCACTAGCAATTGGTGCAAAGGGCGAAGACAAAGAAGGCTACAGAATCGAGTTTATTAATATGGTTAAGTCCACTAAGGCATTGGCCCTGAAATAACCCTTTACCCATTAGTAAAACGGGTAGTTATCTAAGCGATACTATCCGTTTTTTATTTCTTTCATTTGAGGTTAAATTGCGTTTTGAATTAATTGAATGATAAAACTAAGTGCCGTCATTATTACATTTAATGAAGAAAGGAATATTGCCCGATGCATTGATTCGCTTCTAGCAGTTGCCGATGAGATAGTTGTGGTTGACTCATTTTCAATTGACCAAACAAAAAAAATCTGCCTAGGGAAGGGCATCCGTTTTATAGAACACCACTTTGAGGGGCACATTCAGCAAAAAAACTTTGCTTTATCGCAGGCTACCCATGATCATATTTTATCTTTAGATGCCGATGAATACCTCTCTTCAACTCTTACAACATCAATATTAGACGCTAAGAAAAAATGGATAGGGCCGGCCTATCTTATGAATAGGCTATCTAGTTATGGTGATAAATGGATAAAAAATGGAAATTGGTATCCAGATCGAAAAATTAGACTTTGGGATAGACGTTTAGGAAGGTGGGGAGGTGAGAACCCACATGATAAAGTTATACTTGAGAAAAGTGTAAAAATAATTCATTTGGAAGGTGACTTAATGCACACTGCTTACAAAGATTCAAAAGAAGCCCTTGTAAAAATTCAACAATACTCATCCATTTTTGCCTCTGAAAATGTGGGCAAAAAAAAGACTTCCACACTCAAAATTTTAGGCCACAGTCTTTTTTCATTTTTTAAAAGCCTTATAATTAAACGAGGAATTTTAGATGGCTTTGAAGGCCTCATGGTTGCAGCTGCAGAATCAAACCACGTTTTTTATAAGTACTCGAAATTATACGAAGCCAACCAGCGCGCTTCAATAGGTAAAAAAATTATTATTAGCAGAACTGACAATTTAGGTGATGTGATTTTAACCTTGCCTATTGCAGGCTATTTAAAATCTGTTTATCCAGACTCGGAGATTTATTTTATCGGAAAAAAATATACGAAATCAATAATTGATCAATGTATTCATATTGATCGGTTTTTAGACCGAGAAGAAATTTTAAAGGATGAATCGATTTTGGCTAACATTGGTGCTGACTCAATTTTATTTATTTATCCCGATAGAGAGCTCGCAAAAGTCGCTAAGAAATTTAATATACCTAAACGAGTAGCCACCGCACACAGAGTTTTTAATTGGTTTTATTGCAACCAACTGGTTGATTTTAGCAGGCTCCATTCCGAGCTTCATGAAAGTCAATTAAATTTTAAATTGCTCCGTCCGTTCAGGTTAAGTTCAAATCCAAGTTTAAATGAAATTACTTCTTACTATGGAATTAAATCAACCCCTAATGACTTCAGTAATCTGATTGATAAAGATAAGTTTAACCTTATTATTCACCCTAAATCAAAAGGAAGTGCCCGAGAATGGGGACTTGAAAAATTTTCTGAACTAATAAAAAATCTGCCTAAAGGGGTTTTTAAAATTTTCATTACAGGTTTAAAGGAAGAGGAAAATCAAATTAAAAATGAATTGCCAGAATTTCTGGAGTTAGAGGGCGTAAAAAATGTTATGGGCAAATTCTCTCTCGAAGAAATGTCTGCATTTATCAGCCAGACCGATGGCATTATTGCCTCTAGTACAGGGGTTTTGCACTTAGCCGCTTCACTGAACAAGTTTGCATTAGGTTTATATCCACCGCTCAAACCTATCCACCCAGGAAGATGGGCTCCAATCGGAGTTAATGCTTCATTTCTAGTACTCGACAAAGTATGCGTTGACTGTACTAAATCTTCATATTGTGCGTGTATTAAAGCGATCACCGTAAATCAAGTAATGAACCGATTAATGACATTTGTTAATCAAAAAAGCAATTTTCAAATTCAGCAAAAAATGGCAGTTAATTAACCGCATAAATGAAAATATACGATTGCTTTTCTTTTTTTAACGAACTCGATTTACTGGAAATACGGTTAAATGAACTTGACTCTGTGGTGGATGTATTTGTTTTAGTAGAAGCTACCTGGACACATCAAAAAAAACAGAAACCTCTTTACTTTCAAGAAAATAAGGATCGATTTAAAAAATTTAATAACAAGATTCGCCATATTATTTTAGAAGATCATCCTAGTTTCTTTTTTGGTTTTAGAAAACCAACTGTGTGGGATTACGAACGCTTTCAAAAAGATCAGATTAAGCGCGGCCTAACAGATTGTATGCCCGATGATCAAGTAATTTTATCGGATGTAGACGAAATTCCAAACCCTTCAATACTCAATGAACTTAGAGGTAAGTCAGGGATAAAAATTTTTCAGCAGAGAATTTACCATTATTTTCTAAACTGTTTAGAGGTTGATAAAAATAATCATTTAAATCCTTCATGGTGGTATGGATCTGTTATGACAGATTTTAAAAATTTTAAATCCGGAAAAAAATTACGCTTTCTTAGAGAGATTCATAAATACAAGGGAAACACCGTTATTCCAGATGCCGGTTGGCATTTTACTTCTCTGGGTGGCGTAGAAAAAATCATTCTTAAGATAGAATCATTTGGCCATTCTGAGTTTAATAAACCTGATTATAAAAATCCTGAAAAAATAAAAGAGTTAATTGAAAGTGGTAAGAGTGTTTTCGGACAGGATATTCAATGTCTATTCAAAGAAATCGACAATAGTTTCCCTGATTACATTCGCAACAATCAGGCAAAACTTAAAGAGTTTATTTTTGAAACAAAATAACTACTGTAAATGCACAAAAGTATTTCAGTAGTTATACCAAATTATAACGGAGCAAATCTTTTAAGGCAAAATCTACCTTCGGTTTACATGGCTTTAAAAAATGCCTCCGTTGACTTTGAGATTATTGTCTCAGACGATGCCTCTGTAGACCAATCTGTTAATTTTTTAAAACGGAATTTTGAAGATATTCTTGTCTTGACAAGTGAAGTAAATAAAGGGTTTTCTCCAACAATCAATAAAGGCATAACGGCAGCAAAAAAAGACCTCGTATTACTGCTAAATAGTGACGTGTTTTTATTACCAGAATATTTCAAGAGCCTAATTAAATATTTTGATAAAGCCGATACGTTTGGCGTTTGCGGTCGGTTTATAGGATTGCGTGATGAAATTATTCAAGATGCAGGAAAATATCCAAGACTTTTAAATTCCAAAAAACTTCAACCCTATAATTTTTATGTTGAAAATCCTTCAAGTTGGATTCCAACTCTTTTTGTTTCGGGAGGTGGGGCGCTAGTTGATCGCGAAAAATTAAATTTACTGGGTGGCTTCAATGAAATCTATGCGCCTTTTTATTATGAGGACACTGATCTATCTGTGCGAGCCTGGGAAGCTGGTTGGAGATGCTACTATGAACATGAAGCCGTTTGTAGACATCCTGCCTCAACCACCATTAACAAATACAACAAAAAGCGAAAAATCTGGATAACCACCCAGAGGAATAAATTGATCTTTCACTCACTACACTTAAGTAACAAATCAAAAGCTGTTTGGAACTTTAGGCAAGCAATAACTCTACTCGTTCAATTCTTTGCCCTGCGATGGAAATACCATCTTGCATTTTTTAAGTATCTTGAAAAACGATCTGAAATTAAACTATCCAAACAGCGTCAGCTTACTATGTGTGGTGGAAATATATCTACTTTTGAAAAAGTAATGGAAAAGATTAGTCAGGAAATCGACAAAGAAAAAATAATTAAGCTTTAATAAAATGAGTTTTGATATTTCAGCCAAACCAGAGATTTACTTTAATGTAGTAAGAAATGAAATGCTGCCATTTGTACCACAAGACGCCAGAATCATATTAGAAATTGGATGCGGTGATGGCAACTTCGCAAGTTTGTTGTTTAAAAATGGAGCTAAAGAAGTTTGGGGCATCGAATATGAAAAAGAACAGGGTAAACTAGCTGAAAAAATAATGACGAAAATTTTCGTGGGCGATGTAGCAGAACAATTACATAATTTACCAGATCAATATTTTGATGCAATAATATGCAATGATGTATTAGAACATCTAATCGATCCTTATACGGTAATAAATAATTTAAGATCAAAAATTAAAAAAAATGGTGCGCTGATTAGCTCCATCCCCAATATTCGATACTTCAGAAACTTGTTTGATTATTTCTTCAATAAAAATTGGGACTATACAGATAGCGGCATTATGGATAAAACGCATTTTCGATTTTTTACATACAAAAGCATTCGCAAAATGTTTGAGTCCAATGGCTACGAAGTAGTTAAGATGGAAGGAATAAATCCAACCCGATCTATTCGACCTTTCATTTGGAATATTTTCTTGTTAGGAGCCTTTTGGGACATCCGATATTTACAATTCGCTACTATTGCCAAGCCGAGATGAATACTAAAGAGCACAAAAAATTTTATCGTAAAATAAAATTACGAGGTATTCCAATTAATCATGCTTGTGAGGTTGGAGTTTATCTTCCGCGAACTTCAAACATTATTGACTTCATTAAGGAAGGCGTTCAGTCAAGCTTGGTAGAAGCAGATCCAGATACTGTCAAAATTTTAAAAGAATACTTCAAAGATTATAACATTACTATTTATCCAGTGGCTGTTTGGTCAGAATCTGGAACGATTCGGTTATCAAGAGCCGCTGCATCTACTTTTGTTTCTGAACTCGAATCAAGCCCCGCCATTGTAAACGATAAGTATAAAGTTACGGTAGAGAATAGCATTGAGGTGAAGTGCGTTGTCTTCTCAGAAATCGATGATGGAACAATCGATTTACTCAGCATTGATATTGAAGGTGGAGAATGGAATGTCATAAAGAATTTAAAAAGCAGACCAAAGGTAATCTCCGTTGAAACACATGGAAAATATTATACTAATCCATTCATAAAAGAAATTAATCAATGGATGGTAAATGAGAATTACATTATTTGGTATAAAGATTTGAGCGACACTGTATTTGTAAAAAATGGAGTTGCCAAGCCCTCAATGTTTGATAAAACGGAAAGCCTCCTGTTTGAAGGGAAAATTGCCTGGAAAAAATTTAAGCGCTACTTCAAAAAGAAATAATTATTTTGCTTCGATGAAAGTTGTTGGCTTCACCATCATTCGCAATGCCGTTAAGTATGATTATCCGATTGTTGAAGCCATTACTTCAGTACTTCCGTTATGCACTGAATTTGTAGTAGCCATTGGAAACTGCGATGACAATACGGAAGAATTAATACGAAGAATTAATTCTGATAAAATTAAAATTATACACACCGTGTGGGATGATACTCTGCGCGAAGGAGGCAGAACTTTCGCACTCGAAACCGATAAAGCGTTTCAAGCAATAGCAGAAGATGCCGACTGGGCATTTTATATTCAAGCCGATGAAGTCATTCACGAAAAATATTATGCGGCCATCCGCGCAGCTATGGAGCAATACAAAGATGATTTTACCATAGACGGACTTCTCTTTCACTATAAACATTTCTATGGCTCATATGATTATGTGGGCGAATCCTGGAATTGGTATCGCAGAGAGATTCGCATTATTCGCAACAACAAAAATATTTTCTCTTATCGCGATGCGCAAGGCTTTAGAAAAAAGCCTAACGACAAATTGCGGGTGAAATTGGTGGATGCCTTTATTTATCACTATGGTTGGGTGCGCGACCCTCGAGCAATGGTGCGAAAACAAAAAGCGTTTACAAGCTATTACCACGATGATAAGTGGCAGGAAGAGAACTTGGCAAAATCAAATGAGTTTGATTATAGCCAAATTGATTCGTTAGAATTATTCAGCGATTCACATCCGCAGGTAATGAAGGCAAGGATCGAGAGTAAAAATTGGAAATTTGATTTCGATGTATCCAAAAAAAAATATTCCTTAAAAGAACGTATCAAAAGATTTTTCGGCTTTCGCATTGGCGAGTATAAAAATTATAAAATCGTTTAACCCATATCGGTTTCATAATCACCTTTCTTTAGTACTTTTACCCACTCATGGAACTGGAAGAAGCCCCCAAACAACATTATACTGACAAAGAGAAGGGTGAGATCTTCAATAACGAATTTCTTCCCCATATCAACTCAATGTACAACTTCGGCTATCGGCTTACACTGGATAGAGACGATGCCAAAGACTTGGTACAGGATACCTATCTAAAAGCCTATCGATTTATAGAGTCATTCCAAAAAGGAACTAATGCAAAGGCATGGCTGTTCCGCATTTTGAAGAACAGCTTCATTAACGATTATCGGAAGAAAAGTAAAGAACCAAACAAAGTCGATTACCAAGAAGTAGAAACATATTATAACTCAGAAGAAGTAGACAGACAAATAACTCCCGATTTACGAGTAGAGTCTTTAAAAGACATGATCGGGGATGAAATATCAAATGCGTTAAATTCATTAGATGTAGATTTTAAAACCGTGATTATTCTGTGCGACTTGGAAGGCTTTAAATATGAAGAGATGGCTAAAATATTGGACATCCCAATCGGCACTGTACGCAGCAGATTACACAGAGCCAGAAATCTTTTAAAAGAAAAATTAAGCGAGTACGCAAAATCAATGGGTTATAATAAAGCATAGTGTATGAATAATCTTAATCCTTTTGTGAAACCGAACCAGACTAAGCCTAGCTGCATGGAAATGCTGCAAACCATTTTAGATGGCGAAGCTTCTGAAGAGCAAAAGCAATATTTTAAAGGGCACATGGATAATTGCATGCCTTGCTTCAAATCCTACGATTTAGATATGGCCTTAAAACAACTGCTTCAATCTAAGTGTTGCGGTGGCGAGGCGCCACAGGATCTCATCGAAAAAATAAAGATTCAAATCAGTCAAAAATCTGCGCAGTAATGGCGGGCAAAGCTCTCATCTTCTCTGCCCCTTCCGGTTCTGGAAAAACTACTATTGTTCAACACCTGCTAAAAAATAATTCTGATTTAGGGTTTTCTATTTCTGCTTCTACACGCGATAGGCGCGGAAGAACAGAGGTAGACGGAAAAGATTATCATTTCTTAACGCCCGAAGAATTTAAAGAGAAGATTGACGCGAATGAATTTATTGAATGGGAAGAAGTGTATGCAGGCAATTTTTACGGCACCTTAAAATCAGAAATAGAAAGAGTGTGGGCAGAAGGGAAAAATGTGATTTTTGATGTGGATGTGAAGGGCGGCATCAACCTAAAAAAATATTTTGGCGATAGAGCGCTTGCCATCTTTGTAAAAGTTCCGTCTATAGAAGTGCTTGCCCAGCGACTTAATTCTCGCGGCACCGAATCAGAAGAAAGTTTGTCGCGCAGATTATTTAAATCAAAGTTTGAAATGTCTTTTCAAGATAAATTTGATGTTGTTTTAGTAAACGAAGATTTGTCTACATCTGTCAAAGAAGCACAAGAACTTTACGAAGGATTTAAGATTGCGTAATTCTTTAAAAATAACTTTCTTTACGTATTCATAAAATCTATACGTATGACAGCAAAATTAACCTTAAGTATTGATACCAAGGTAATAGAATCTGCTAAGCGCATTTCAAAAGCACGTGGCCAAAGTATTTCCAAAATTGTTGAAGATCATCTGAAAAAGATGGGGCAGTCAGAAAAATCCTTAAAAACAAAAGGATCAATTCTTGAATTAAGAGGCATTGGAGGAAAGGTCTCTAAAAGCTTTAACTATAAAAAAGAAGTGACTGAATACTTAGAAAGAAAGTATAAATGAGCAAAAGAATTTGGCTTGATACCAATGTAGTTCTTGATGTAATTTTAGAACGAAATGGCTTTGTAGAAGAAGCCTCAGAATTGTTTTTACTACATGAGGCATCCGAAATCGAAATATTCATCTCAACACTATCGCTAGCCAACATTGCATACGTGGTAAAAAAGCATGGTAAAAACCCATCTATAGTTATTTCAGGATTGTTGAAATGGATAAATGTGACTAGTCTAGATCGAATACATTTTGAAAAGAATGTCAATTCTTCCTTTCGGGATTTTGAAGATGGACTTCAATACTTTTCGTGTATGAACGTTAAGAATATTGAGGTCATCATTACTCGAAACAAAGCCGATTTTAAAGCATCTAAGATACCCGTGCTAACCCCGAAAGAGTTTTTAAAAATTGTATCCCACTGACGGTGCAAAAAATTGGTCTCTTCTTCGGCTCATTCAACCCCATCCACATTGGACATTTAATTATTGCCAATGTAATGGCCGAAAACAGTGACCTAGATAAAGTTTGGTTAGTAGTTTCACCACAAAATCCTTTTAAACTAAGCAAAGGTTTATTGCACGAATTCGATCGATATGATATGGCCAAAGCGGCTGTGGCCGATCATTACAAACTAGAAGTTTCGGACGTAGAATTCCATTTGCCCAAACCAAGCTATACCATTCACACACTTGCCTGCTTAACAGAAAAGCATCCTACCAAACAATTCAAAGTTATTTTGGGTGAAGATAATTTGGAGAATTTTAAGAAATGGAAAAACTACGAGCAAATCTTAGAACAATTTGGCCTCTATGTTTACCCCCGCCCGCCCTTGGCAATCGGGCACGCCCACCTCGGTGTAACAAATACTCAGTTGAGTCGTCATTCAAACGTGAAGATGATTGAGGCTCCCCTATTGGATATTTCAGCCACGTACATACGCCAATGTATTAAGGACAATAAATCTATACGATACCTCGTTCCAGAAGCGGTAGAAACAATGATCAGAATTAAGAACTTTTATCGATAGCCCTTCATCATTAGACAACCTTACCACATCCATTCGCGTCTATGCCCCTGATGAAGCCTTCTTATTTTTTTGCACTCCTACTTTTTATCATTTCTACCTATTCGTTTGCCGGTGGCATAAAAGGCACAATCAAAGGTGATGACGGTGCAGCACTCGCCTTTGCCAGTGTTTATGTAAAGCAAAATTCTGCTGGCGCAGCAACTGATATGGAAGGCCGCTTCGAAATGACACTAGCTCCGGGAGAATACGATATTTTATTTCAGTACCTCGGCTATGAAACAACTCAGCGAAAAATAGTTATTGGAAATGATTTTGTCGAACTTAATATTGTTCTAAAAACACAAGTAATTGTATTGCAAAATGTGGTAATCAAAGCCGGCAAAGAAGATCCCGCCTACACCATCATGCGCAAGGCCATAGCCAAAGCAAAATTTCATACGCAACAAATTGATACCTATTCTGCAAAGGTTTACATAAAAGGGAAAGGACAGTTAAAAGACTATCCTTGGTTTGCCAAAAAAGCAGTAGAGAAAGAAGGCATCACCAAAGATCGTGTTTTCATTTCTGAATCTGTAAGCGAAATAAAATATACCCGCCCCAAAAAATTTGAAGAGAAAGTAATTGCTGTTTACACAAAGGGAAAAGAGAGAAACACTTCACCAAACCAATATGTATTCGGCAGTTTCTACGAACCCGAAATTGCAGAAATTGTTTCACCACTCTCCCCCAAGGCTTTTTCCTATTACAAATTTGAATACCTCGGTTCGTTCAAAGACAATCTTTACGAAGTCAGCAAAATAAAAGTAACACCACGCTCTCGCGGAGATAATGTTTTTGAGGGCATCATTTTTATAGTAGAAGATTGGTGGAGCATCCACAGTTTAGACTTAAGAACAACCAAACTTGGTATTCACTTTAAGGTAAAGCAAATCTACAACCCCATCGAAGACAAAGCCTGGCTTCCGGTATCGCAACATTTTTTTGTAGACGGAAAAGTTTTTGGTTTTGATTTTACAGCCGAATACCTCGCCACATTAAAAGATTATAAAATCAAACTGAATCCGGAATTAGTCTTGCCCGAAATGACCATGGTAGACGAAAAAATTGATAAGCAGCACGCAAAAGAAGTAGAAAAAAAATTCAGCAAAAAAGATCAACAAATTCAAGAGCGATTAGCCGCAGGCAAAGAAGTTACCAACAAAGAACTTCGGCAAATGATTCGCGAGTATGAAAAAGAAGAGCAAAAAGAAACCAAAGAGCCTGAGGTAATTTCCGAAACCTACTTTAAAGTAGATTCATCGGCATATAAAAAAGATTCTTCATTTTGGGCAGAGACAAGACCCGTTGCTCTATCCAAACAAGAAGAGCGTGGCTATGTAATTAACGATAGTATGTCAGTAGTTGAGCGAAAAAGAGAAGAAGGCGATACGCTTAAATCCCGTAAAGGAAAAAAAGGATTTAGGCCAACCGACTTATTAGTCGGCAATAGTTACAAGCTTACCAAGACTGCAAACTTTCAAATACATTTTCCTTACGGTGGATTTAATACTGTGGAAGGGTTCAATCTTATTTATCGTACAAGCCTTTATAAAAGATGGAGCTGGAAAGATCCTGTTGATACCACAAAAAGAAAAAACTCGCGCTTAGAAATAAGTCCGATTCTACGTTATTCTTTTGCGCGCGAAAAACTTACCGGCAAACTCCGCATTGAATACCGAAGCGGTGACAAACGACTTACGCTCGAAGCCGGCCGTTATGTACAACAATATAATTCTAACGAACCCATACACACTTTTGTTAATACATTAACTTCTCTCTTTGCTGGCGATAATTGGATGAAATTATACGAGCAAGATTTTGTAGATCTTAAATATCGGCAACGACTAAATGATAAGTTCACTATCAATTCTATTTGGTCTCTATCGCGCAGATATGAACTCGACAATCATACCGATTACACTTTCTTCAAAGACAATAAAGAACATTACACACCCAATGCGCCCCTAAATGTTGAAACTCTAAACACAGGTTTCGAAAATAATACTTCCTTCGCAGGCTCTATTGGTTTTGAAGCACGTCCGTGGGTAAAGTATAGAATTCGTAATGGAAATAAATCGCGAATTCAAAACTCCTCACCAATTTTTTCACTCGATTATAAAAAAGGTTTTAATGGAATTTTTGGTAGCGATGTAAATTATGATTTAGTAGAAGCCGGCCTTCGCCAACAAATCAAATTCGGCATTCGTGGCACATTCGATCTAAATCTTAAAGCAGGAAAATACCTCAATGCCGATAAGCTGTACTTCATGGATTACAAACATTTTCTCGGTAACAAAACCCCCATCATCACAACAGATCCTGTCGGCAGTTTCCGCCTGTTAGATTATTATTTATACAGCACCCGCGATCAATATCTGTCTGTAAGTGCTCACTACCACTTCCGTAAATTTTTAATCACGCGCATTCCCTTCATTCGGTTAATGGGCGTGCAAGAAAATTTCTTCGTCAATTATTTAAAAACATCGGCTTCAAAAAATTATACCGAACTTGGCTATGGCTTGGATGGCATCCTTCGCATTTTCCGTTTAGAAGGTGCCGTAGCCTTTAGCGATGGTGTGTATCAGAACTATGGCTTTAGAATTGGAATCTCTTCCATTCTATCAGTCAACTTCGGAGATTAAAAAATAGGTGGCGGCCTGCCGGGCTATCCACTACAAGTCCGTCAGCCCGCAAGCCCACACACTTCGGGCTTTTCGTTACTATCCCTGGCCGACTTTCTCTCGCCATGCATCAAACACGAAAACGTGCTGCCAGCAATACATTATTTTACGATCTTTGTAAACCTATGCAAATTGCCATCGAAGAATTTCTAAAGCTTCGCCATTCTCTTCCCGTATTAGATGTGCGCTCCGAAGGCGAATTTCACGAAGGGCATATTGCAAACGCCATTAATATTCCATTGCTTACTAATGAAGAGCGAGTAATCGTTGGCACCACCTACAAGCGCAAAGGCCAGCAAGAAGCCATCTACGAAGGCTTTCGTTTGGTTGGCCCACGCTTAAAAGATATTGTCCATCAAGCAGAAAAAATTGCAACTGGTAATGAAGTATTAGTTCACTGTTGGCGTGGCGGCATGCGCTCATCTAATTTTTGCCAATTCATTGGCATGGCAAAAATTAAATCGCAATCTGTTAAAGGCGGCTACAAAGCCTACCGCCAGTTTGCATTAGATTATTTTAAAAAAACCTTACAAATAATTTTAATTGGCGGCTGCACCGGCAGTGGTAAAAGCGAAATACTGCGAGCGCTTAAAGAAGAAGGAGAACAAATTTTAGATTTAGAAAGACTTGCTAACCATAAAGGTTCTGCCTTTGGTAGTTTGATGATGCCGCGCCAACCGACCACCGAACAATTTCACAATAATTTATTTGAAGATATTTTTAAACTCGATCTCTCCAAACGTATTTGGGTAGAAGATGAATCTATCACTATAGGAAAAGTATTTCTTCCTCCAGATTTTTGGGCCACCATGAAAAACAGTCCGCTCATACAAATGGATGTTTCAAAAGAAATACGAATCTCGCGATTAGTGAATGAATATGGCCCCGCTAATCAGCAAGAATTTTTAGCAGCCATGGACAAAATAGTAAAACGCTTAGGTGGCCAACATTACAAAGCTGCCAAAGAAAAATTATTGGAAGGAGATATGGCGGCCACTATTGATATTCTTCTTACCTATTATGATAAATATTATCTGGGTAGTATTGAAAATAAAAAGCATCGCGTAAAAGCGCTAGTGCCCTGGAATGGAACCAACTCCAAAGAATATGCTCGCGAATTAATTACTCAAGCCCAAAAATAATGGTTGAAAAAAAAGGAAATGAAACGAAACTAACACAATTCTCTCACGGTGCAGGTTGTGGTTGTAAAATCTCTCCGGCCGTTTTAGATACCATGTTGCACTCTGATTTACCGAAAGCAAAATTTCCGAATCTGTTAGTCGGCAATGAATCTAAAGATGATGCTGCTGTGTACGATTTGGGTGATGGCACTTGTATTGTTAGCACAACAGATTTTTTCATGCCGATTGTAGATGATGCTTTTACCTTTGGCTCCATCGCTTCTGTAAATGCAATCAGCGATGTTTACGCAATGGGCGGGGAGCCATTTATGGCCATTGCTATTTTAGGATGGCCCATTAATAAAATTGCACCAGAAATAGCAAAAGAAGTTTTAGAAGGAAGCAGAAAAATTTGTGCCGAAGCGGGAATACCCTTAGCAGGCGGCCACAGCATCGATTGTCCTGAGCCGGTTTTTGGTTTGGCCGTAAGTGGAAAATTAAAAAAAGAAAATCTAAAACGTAACGATACCGCTAAGGAAGGATCGCTGCTTTACCTCACCAAACCCGTTGGCATCGGCATTATTACAACGGCACAAAAAAAAGGAATTGTAAGCGATGCACATTTACAAAAAGCAGTTGATGCCATGCTCACGCTGAATAAATTAGGAGCCGCATTCGGAAAACTTCCTTTTATAAGTGCCATGACGGATGTAACTGGTTTTGGATTGCTTGGTCATCTTACCGAAGTATGTGAAGGAAGTAACCTGTCCGCAGAAATAGAATTTGATAAAGTGCCTACGTTCGATTTCCTGCTGGAGTACTTAAATCAAAAATCAACACCTGGCGGAACGCAACGCAATTGGGAAAGCTATGGAAGTAAAATAAGTGAGGTTACTGAAATTCAGAAAATGATTTTGGCCGATCCACAAACAAGCGG
Organism: Cytophagales bacterium; assembly: GCA_025359125.1. Taxonomy (GTDB): domain Bacteria; phylum Bacteroidota; class Bacteroidia; order Cytophagales; family Cyclobacteriaceae; genus ELB16-189. The sequence continues at coordinate 41,491 of JANYHI010000041.1, read as the reverse complement.
TGGGCTGCTTGTTTGTGTAGATGAAAATAAAAAAAATGAATTTGAATCGTTCACTAAAAGTTTAGGACATGAGTTGGTGCCTTTCGGGAAGCTGATTGCTAAATCAGAAAAAGTAATTTATGTAAAGTAATTAATCATGAAAGTAATTTCGATTTCACTAATTCTATTGATAGTTCTTGTTTCCTGTAATTCTAAAAAAGAAAAACAAGAACCGCCATCAGATTTAATCCCTTATTCTATACTCAAAATTTTTCCTCACGACAAAACAGCATTTACGCAGGGCTTAGTGATAGAGCAAGGAAAACTCTACGAAGGCACCGGGCAATACGGCACCTCGTGGATTGCCGAAGTAGACATCACTACCGGCACACAAGACAAAAAAATAACGCTTGATAAAAAATACTTTGGAGAAGGCATCACAATTTTAAATAACAAGATTTATCAACTCACCTGGCAAAGTAAAATAGGTTTTGTGTACGATTTAAAAACGTATCAAAAAATCAATGAGTTTGAGTACGCTCACGAAGGGTGGGGAATTACGCACAACGGAAAAAATTTAATAGTAAGTGATGGCACCAATCAAATTCATTTTTTAGATACTGTCTCTTTAAAAGAGATTTCTGTGCTAAAAGTAAAAGATGGAGACAACCAAGCAGAACGTTTAAACGAATTAGAGTTTATTGATGGATATATCTACGCTAATCAATGGCAAACTAATTTCATCTTAAAAATTAATCCTGCTGACGGAAATGTGGTAGGCAGATTAGATATGACACAGCTAGCTGAAAAAGTTTTTCCGCTAAACCCAAATGCCGATGTGCTGAATGGAATTGCCTATGAACAAAAAAGTAAAATGCTTTTAATCACCGGAAAACTCTGGCCTGCAATGGTGGCTGTAAAAATTCAAACTCGCAAAGAGAAATCTTGAAACGATATGGAACTAGAAGAGCTTACCCAAGAACTGTGGCAGGCAGCTGAAAAGAAAAGAAGTTGCCGCATACAACTTGTAGGCGAACCATTAACCAGAAATATTAATCCTTACGGAATTTGTCGCACGCCTGCCAATCTCATCGTTTTAGTTTGTTGGCAATTTATGGGTTTTACGAAACCAGGCGGAAAGGAGGGCTACCGCAATTTGCAGCTAACAAAAATTGAAAAAGTAGAAGTAATGGAGACTCATTTTCAGAAGCGAAATGATTTTAATCCGAAAGATGGACAATATAAAGAGTGGGTATTTCATATTTAAACTGCCTCGCCTTTTCACTTTCAACTAATTTTAAATAGAAATTGGCCGAGTGGTAATTGCATCTAGATATCAATCCGTTTAGTATTCTCCACCTCCATAATTAAATCAGCACCATAGGCCATGGCAGGAGTTTGATAGCCAGCTTTAAAGTTGCCTGCTATAATTTTTTGTGCAATCAGTACAGCCGTGTGTGCTGTTAGCGAATATCCACTAAGTGTTTCTATCCGGCTGATACACTCTTTTCCCTTTGCATCTTTCACTTTCCCCCATAAAAAACTTCTCCCTCCTTCGCGTTTTTCATCGCTGGGGCCGGCTGGTTTTTTATCGATCTGCTTTAACAAATAATCTTTAACCCAACGCCTTCGCAATAGCCAGTTGAGGTAATTGCTTCGCTTTGCATTTGCAATCATGCTGTTAGTTGCCCCCGTGTACACTTCAATATTTGGGATTCCAGTGCTCCTCCATGCTGTTGAAATATCGCCCCACGGAATACAAAGTGTTTTTGTTTTGAATGAGCCAAAATCTATTTCTAAAATTTTAGAACCCAATGCACAATAAGTGAGTTTACCATCTTGTCGAATCAGGCCGCCTTCACCCAATCCTTCTGTCATACTTTTAGAAGTACCGCGTGAAAGACCACCCTTGCTCATAGTAAAAGCCAATTGTAAATGTGTGGCCGATGGCAATCTATTTTTTAAATGAAGCGCTAGACAATCAGACGGTACTACATCAAAACCTGTACCTGGCATGATGGTGATATTTACTTCTTTTGCTTTCTGATCTAGCAAAGGCAATGATTCAAACACTTGATACTCGCCCGTAATGTCTGTGTAATGTGTGTTGGTTGCAAGGCATGCATCGCTCATCGTTTTAGCCGTGTATCGAAACGGGCCTCCGCAATGAATTACAATGGCAGCTGGTGTTAATAATTTTTTTAAGCCTTCCAAGTCATTGCTTTCTACAACTTGATACGAATATCCAGATTGTAGGCTTTGCAATTTTAGTTGCTCTTCATTTCTTCCAGCCAGTACGATTTGTAAATTTTTAGTTCGGCACACATTCACAATCAACTTACCGGTGTAGCCATACGAACCATACACCACAATTAATGAAGAGTTTTTCATTTGAAATTATTTTAACCTTTCTACTTCTGTTACAAAATACTTAGTGTCGCCACGCCAAAAATACTTTGCCAATCGTTCTTCGTATTTCAGGCTAACTCGCTCGCCACTTAACGATGCTTCTTCTAAAACTTTTATTACATCTGCCCGATCTGTTGCCACGCTAAATTCAAAAGATTCGGAAACAAGGTTTGGAGACTTGTTGGCTCCAAAGGTTTGAAGGTTTAGTTGACCTTCGTATGTTTTAAAAACCCAGCCTTTCTTGCTAATCTTTACCACCATTCCAGACCGAACTCCTTCTGAATAAGTGCCCCAATAAGAAAAGGCAAAGAACGCAACCACGCAAACAAGAGCAACAACAAAAATGCGTTTGATCCACTTCATTGTATTTATTTTAAGATTTTGAACCCAGTTTCGATTTTCCATTTTTTTAATGATTATTCAAATTAGCCTTTCTATTTAACTTAACATAGAAATAATATGTAGTCCTTCAAATTTTCTGAACCGTTTCTGAATCAACAGGAAGATTGCAATGCTGAAAATGAAAGCAACCTCATAAAGTTGAGTAGGATGCAAAGAAGTATTTAAAGGCGGCTCCGATTGCAATAAAGAAACCATAGGTAAAAATGGTAACCGAGGCCGCTCTCAAAAAGAATGGGATGCATGGCTAAAAAGATTCGGCTAGCACGATATAGTAATTTAAAGACCCTCCATTACCTCCCGCAACGTCCAATCTAAGATTTAATTTGTCTTGCTTAAGAATTGCTACTCTTAACCCAGCCCCGATAGAAGGCTTTAATTTATCAAAGCCAAAACCTTCAAAATCATTTGCTACTTCACCCGCTCCCGCAAAGGCGACAGCTCCTACTCTTCCTTTTATAGGAAATCTATATTCTGCCTGAATTCCTGCGAATTTTAAATCGCGAAAACGACCTGCATAATACCCGCGCATCATGCTGTTACCTCCTAGGATTGCAAGGTTTCGATAGGGTACATCGCCAAAGTTAAATGTGCTTAAACTTTGGATAGCCAGCACTGATTTTTTGGTGATCTTGAAGAATTTTCTGAGGTCAATTTCCAATGTTCTAAAATCGTAATCACTGCCGACATGATCATTAAAATTAGAAAACTTGATTCTGAACAATTCTCCTTTATCAGGAACATAAGCATGATTTCGGGAATCATGATTGATGAAAAATGAGTATCCAAGTACAGTATAAGACGATCGATCTGATACGCCTTTCACTTGGTCTTGATCAAAGTATCCTCCCTTTGCATATTCGATATTAAATACTCGCTGATAATCAACTCCTGCACCTAAAAAGAGATCGCCAAATATTTTACGATACAACTGTGGATTGATATAAAACTGTGTGAACGTATAATTTTCTGAAGGCTTGCTATCAGTACTATTTCCCAACCCCCAAAATTTATCCGGAAATCTGCTGAACGAATTTTCAAACCGAATAATATATTTCTCTTTTGGCAAAAAAATATTCGCACCCAACGCAATCAAAATCTGATTGTTCAACGTGTATAAAAAACCAGAAGGCATTGTGGACACCCGAAGGGTAGAGTCATGCCTAGCGGTTTTAAAAATATAAGCATTTGCCACGCCAAAAACCCAATTGGTTTCTGTGGAAAGCGCTACCAATGGAAATACAAGAAATTTATTCCTATAAGAAGGTTTTACAGAATCTTTCTTAGTAAAAAAATTGGGCTCTTGGTTGTGGCTTGGCTCCTGACTTTGCGAAAATGAAAATGTTATTATTCCGCAAAGAAAAATTAAGATGATAGTTGCAGAAATTAGTTTACCTGGTGAGTTTAAAGTCATCTCAAACCACAAAAATAGTTTTTTTCTGCAGTAAAACTTCATTCTATTATTATCATGTCATTAAACAGAAAAGGCATCATAGAGGCCTTTTCTGTTTCGCTTGTTAATTAATCAATATGATTTTTCTTTAAACTTCTTAATTTGATTACGCAAGGCTTCTGTTGCCATATCTGTAGCCGCTTCAAAAGATTTGGCTTGCTCTTTTGCGAATAATTGACTTCCAGGGACTTTCACTCTTATCTCAACAGTTTTATTTTCGATACCCTCATTATTGATTCGAAGAAAGACTTCTCCATCTACCACTCGATCATAAAATGTTTCTAGTTTATCTACTTTCTTCTGAATGAATTCTACCAATTTGCTGTCTGCATCGAAGTGAATGGAGTGAACCTGAAGTTTCATAATAAATAAAATTTAAAAGTGGAACATAACTAAACAATAATCAGGCTTTCGGATGAGCCTGTTCAAATACTTTTTTTAATTTCTCCATAGAGTTGTGTGTGTAGACCTGAGTTGCCGCCAAACTACTATGGCCTAATAAATCTTTGACCGCGTTAATCTCAGCTCCCTTATTTAATAGGTGTGTGGCATAGGTGTGTCTTAATACGTGCGGGCTTTTCTTTTCTACATTTGTAAAAAGCTTCATGTATTTTTTTACAACTCTATTTACAAGCACCGGGTATAATTGATTTCCTGAATCAGTAACAATCAAAAAATCATGATCAAGTTTCTGCACCTCTTTATTTCGAATTTTGATGTACTCGCTTACTAAAGCCGCCAAGCCATGAGAAAACGGAATTACCCTCTCTTTATTTCTTTTACCCAGCACGCGCAGTGTTCTATCTCTCAGATTAACGCGTTGCTCTTTCAGATTGATAAGCTCAGAAAGCCGCATACCTGTTCCGTAAAAAAGCTCCAGAATAAGTTGGTCGCGCCTGCCTTCGTGGTTAGCCGAGAAAGCAACATTGTCCAAAAGTTTTTCGGTGTCGTTCTCATTGATAAAATGTGGAAGTTTTTTAGGTGCCTTAAGAATTTTAATTTTTTGCATAGGGTCTTTCTCGACTATTCCCTGACGCATCAAAAATTTATAAAAAGATCTAAGACAAGCTATTTTACGATTGATGGAAGTGGCTCCCATTTTTTGTTCTACTAGTTGAACGATCCAAGATCTTATTAAACCATAACTGGCTTCTTCAACTTTAGATCCATCAAATTGTGTAGAAAGAAACTCTTGAAATTGATGCAGATCGGTCTGGTATGAAATGACCGTTTTGAGGCTATATCGCTTCTCGAATTGAAGATATTTTAAAAAGGAATCTACCATTGCACATGCCCAAAATACTCGCTCTGTAGACCGAATATAAAAAAATCCTCTCTCGATTAAAAATCGAGAGAGGATTCATTCTTATAAAAGCATGTAAATCTTAGTAATTGTCGTTGGCGTACATCTTTTGCTTGTACGAAGCATGAATAACTTCACTTCTTCTTTTAACAGAGGGCTTAGTGAAAGAAGTTCTAGAGCGAAGAGCTTTCAAAACGCCTGTTTTTTCAAACTTCTTTTTAAAACGCTTTAGCGCTTTATCGATGGATTCGTTTTCTTTAATATTGATAATAAGCATCTCTATTTTTGTTAGGGCTGCAAATATAGCCTAATGTGGCTCAAATACGCAAGTCTTATTTTAAGATAGAACGAGAAATTACCAATTTTTGAATTTCTGAGGTGCCCTCACCGATCGTGCAAAGCTTGGCATCGCGATAGTACTTCTCTGCCGGGAAATCCTTGATATAGCCATATCCTCCAAATATCTGAAGTCCGTCATTTGCAACCTCTACAGCAATCTCAGAAGCGTATAGTTTTGCCATAGCTGATTCTTTATTAACGCTTTTACCTCTGTTTTTTAAATCAGCAGATCTGTGAGTAAGTAGTTTAGCAGCCTCCACCTTAGTCGCCATTTCGGCTAATTTGAATGAAATACCTTGAAAGCTTGATATAGGTTGGTTGAACTGGTGTCTTTCTTTAGAGTATTGAAGAGCCGCCTCAAAAGCACCTTCTGCAATACCCAAGCTAAGAGCAGCAATAGAAATTCTTCCTCCATCCAACACCTTCAAAGATTGCACAAAGCCTTCCCCCTCTTTGCCAATCATTTGACTTTTATGAATTCTGCAATCCGTAAAGATCATCTCAGCAGTTTCAGAAGCACGCATCCCTAACTTATTCTCTTTCTTACCAGCCGTGAAACCAGGAGTTTCTCTCTCCACTATAAATGCTGTCATTCCATGAGAATCTCCCACTTCTCCCGTTCTTACAATCACCACAGCTACATCTCCAGATTTTCCGTGAGTAATAAAATTCTTGGCTCCGTTGAGTATATAATGATCTCCATCCTTTACTGCTACCGTCCTCATATTACCTGCATCAGATCCGGTATTGGGTTCAGTAAGTCCCCAAGCACCTAGCCATTCGCATGAAGCCAACTTGGGTAAATATTTTTTCTTCTGATCTTCACTTGCAAATTGTAATATGTGGCCAGTGCATAATGAATTATGAGCTGCCATAGAAAGACCAATAGAACCATCAATCTTAGCTAGTTCAGAAATGGCGGTTACATACTCATGGTATCCAAAACCAGACCCTCCGTATTCCGTTGGAACCAGAACACCCATTAAACCTAAGTCACCTAGCTTTTTAAATAGCTCTTTCGGGAAGTATTGGCTCTCATCCCACTCCATCATTTTTGGTCTGATCTCTTTTGCACCAAAATCACGGATCATTTGAGCTATCATTCGCTGATTCTCTGTTTCATAAAATCCCATTTCAACCATCGGCTCAGTCATCACTTCCATAAAATAATTTTTAATTAGAGCTCAAAAGTAAGATTAACTTATCATAATACAAACGACTGTTAGTTTGTGATTAGGTTTTGATTTGAAAGGGCTCTTATAGCGACTTAAAAGTCTATTTTTGCAGATCAAAAAATATATAGGCAAATGAAAATAGCGATAGTTGGAACTGGTTATGTTGGTTTAGTTACTGGAACTTGTTTTGCCGAGACTGGCAATACAGTTACTTGTATTGACATTGACAAAAAAAAGATTGAAAGCCTAAAGAATGGTAAAATTACCATCTACGAACCTGGTTTAGAAGTGCTGTTTGAGCGAAATCTTAAACAAGGAAGATTGCATTTTACTAACAATCTGGAAGAAGGAATTAAAAATGCTAAAATCATTTTTCTTGCTCTACCCACTCCTCCCGGAGAAGACGGTTCAGCAGATTTAAAATACATACTTGGTGTTGCCGGAGAATTAGGCTCTCTTCTAAAAGAATATACTGTTATTGTCGATAAAAGTACAGTGCCTGTTGGTACTGCCAATAAAGTGAGAGCAAAGATTTTGCCCCACGCAAAAGTTGCTTTTGATGTGGTATCAAACCCAGAGTTTTTGAGAGAAGGTGTTGCCGTTGACGATTTCATGAAGCCAGAACGAGTGGTAATTGGTACTACATCATCAGAAGCGCGAAAAGTAATGGAGGCATTGTATGCACCTTTCGTGCGACAAGGAAATCCATTGGTTTTTATGGATGAGAAATCTGCGGAGCTAACCAAGTATGCAGCCAATTCATTTTTGGCTACAAAAATTTCTTTTATGAATGAAATCGCAAATGTGTGCGAATTGGTAGGGGCAGATGTAGACGCTGTAAGAAAAGGAATGGGTACAGATAGCAGAATTGGGAAAAGATTTTTATTCCCTGGGATTGGATATGGGGGTAGTTGTTTTCCAAAAGATGTTCAGGCCCTCGAAAAATCTTCTTCTGATGTGCAGTATGATTTTAGGATTTTGAAAGCAGTAATGGAAGTAAATGCGTCTCAAAAAACAAAACTGATTCCACGAGTACTAGATTATTTTAGAGGAGATTTAAAGGGTAAGATCATCGCATTTTGGGGCTTGGCTTTCAAACCTCATACGGATGATATTCGTGAAGCACCCTCTTTATATAACATTGATGAATTACTGGAAGCCGGAGCTATAGTAAAAGCACACGACCCCGAGTCGATGAATAATGTGAAGCAATTGCTCGGAGACAAAATTCAATATTTTGATGACCCGTATGCCGCTGCGGAAAAAGCAGATGCTGTTTTCATTGCAACTGAATGGCCGGAATTTCGAACACCTGATTTTGAAAAGCTTTCTTCAATCTTAACTAACAAAGTAATTTTTGATGGAAGAAATTTATACGACCTCGCTCTAATGAAAGAACTGGGATACACCTACTATAGCATAGGCAGAGAAGCAATTTATGGTAAATAAAAAAAGAGTGCTTATTACCGGAGCTGCAGGCTTCTTAGGGTCGCATTTATGTGATCGATTTATAAAAGAGGGCTTCCATGTAATTGCCATGGATAACTTGATTACAGGTGACTTGAGAAATATTGAACATCTTTTCAAGCTACCCGATTTTGAATTCTATCATCATGATGTTTCAAAGTTTGTGCACGTGCCGGGCGAATTGAATTATATTCTTCACTTTGCCTCACCAGCAAGCCCGATTGATTATTTAAAAATTCCGATTCAAACTTTAAAAGTAGGGTCACTTGGCACACATAACTTACTTGGGCTAGCTCGTGCTAAAAAAGCCAGAATCATCATTGCCTCCACATCAGAAGTTTATGGCGACCCTACTGTGCATCCGCAAACAGAAGAGTACTATGGAAACGTAAATACCATTGGCCCGCGCGGAGTGTATGATGAAGCAAAACGTTTTCAGGAAGCCATCACTATGGCATATCACACTTTCCACGGATTAGAAACCCGGATTGTAAGAATATTTAATACCTACGGTCCTCGCATGCGACTAAATGACGGTCGCGTACTACCTGCATTTATCGGCCAGGCTTTGCGCGGAGAAGATTTAACGGTGTTTGGCGATGGCTCTCAAACACGCTCATTTTGTTATGTAGATGATTTGGTGGATGGCATTTACAGATTGCTAATGTCTGATTATGTTTATCCGGTAAACATTGGTAACCCAAGTGAAATTACTATAGGAGATTTTGCTGAAGAGATTATTAAACTGACGGGCACCACTCAAAAAGTAATTTATAATCCACTGCCAAAAGACGATCCTAAACAAAGACAACCCGATATTACTAAGGCAAAAGAAATCCTAGGATGGCAACCGAAAGTGTCGCGTGCAGAAGGACTAAAAATTACCTACGAGTATTTTAAGTCGCTGCCAAACGAAGTGTTGTACCAGCGTGATCATAAAAGCTTTGATAGCTACAATAAGTAGCTATCTATTTTGATTCTATTCCGATTGGTAATTTGATCTGATCGGAATAGAATTTCATTCGAGTATGGCTTCTATCGAGTAAAGCAATTTTCTCAATAAGTGTTTGTTTGTGGTTGATAAACACTTCAACATAATCATCACCCAACAAATATAAATTTACCTTATAGCCGTAGTAGCGAATAGCCATTACAAAATGAGCGTGTTCGTAAAGCAGAGAAATCCTCTTCTGTAAAGGGAATCTTACCAACTCTAACCAACTCATTATTTCAGATATTTATTTACTTTTCAAATTCTAATATCGATTTTTCGATAATATCACAGCACTCATGAATTTGCTCTTCGGTAATTACCAATGGTGGAGCTAAACGAATGATGTTTCCGTGAGTTGGTTTTGCCAATAATCCATACTCAGCAAATCTTACACAAATATTCCAAGCAGTTTCGCTTTCTGGCGAGTCGTTTATAACAATAGCATTTAATAGCCCTTTGCCACGAACCAACTTAACCATCTTTGTTTTTTTAATAAAGGCTGTCATGCGATCGCGAAATACTTTTCCTAGCCGCTCAGAATTCTCTTCGAGCTTTTCATCTTTAATCACTTGCATAGCAGCCATCACTACGGCAGCAGCCAGTGGATTACCTCCAAAAGTAGAGCCATGTTCGCCCGGCTTTATCACCAACATAATTTCGTTATTAGCCAACACTAACGAAATAGGAAGTACTCCGCCTGATAATGCTTTTCCTAAAATCAACAAATCGGGTTTTACATTTTCATGATCAGACGCAAGCATTTTACCCGTGCGTGCAATGCCCGTTTGTATTTCATCCATCATCAACAGCACGTTATGTTGCCTGCATAATTTTTCAGCAGACTTCAGATATCCATCCTGCGGAACATAAACACCCGCCTCTCCTTGAATAGGCTCAATCCATAATGCGCAAACGTTGGGGTTGGCCAATACCTTTTCTAATACACTCACATTATCATAATCCACAATTTCAAACCCAGGCATAAAGGGACCAAAGCCCTTTTGAGAAGAAGGATCTGTGGAGGCAGAGATAATCGTGGTTGTCCGTCCATGAAAATTTTTCTTCACGGCAACAATCACAGCCTCATTAGCAGGAATTCCTTTTTTAGTATAGCCCCATTTACGCGCCAATTTTATTGCCGTTTCGTTTGCCTCTGCACCGCTATTCATAAAAAGTGCCTTATCATAGCCAAATAGTTCGCATACATATTTTTCTGCTATCCCCAACTTATCATTATAAAATGCTCTTGAGGTAAGAGTTAACTCTTTTGCTTGTTCTATAAGCGCGTTGATAATGCGAGGATGACAGTGACCTTGATTAACCGCACTATATGCAGATAGAAAATCAAAATACCTTTTGCCTTCAACATCCCACAAGAAAACACCTTCACCTTTATTTAACACCACTGGCAATGGGTGATAATTGTGCGCTCCAAATTTTTCTTCTAATGCGATAGCCTCTTGGCTGGTTGTAATTGTTTCTATCATAAAAAATCAGATAATGTTTTCAAAGATACTGAAACAGTTGTTGATTTTAAATCAAGAATTAGATTTGAAGCGGTAAGGTGATTGAAATGCTATAAATTTGTGGTCTATGGAATTTAATCAAGATAATTTAAAGAGACTATTTGAAAAGCTAAGCAGTGTTAGCCTACTAGAACGAATATTTGGCTGGGGTAAAATAAAATCTCAATTGATTGAAGCTAATGGCGATTTACAAAGACTCGTGGCTAATGTAGAAAGATTCAAATCTGATAATTCAAAACTTGAAAATGCAATTTCGTTTGAAAAGGTAACTACCCAAAATCTTCAACAGTCAGTTACTCGTCTTGAAGGTGAGAACACAGCACTTAAAGTTTCAAATGATTTTCTGCTGAAAGATAAAGAAGAGCGCGTAAAAGAAAATTCAACGCTGGTAGAAGCCAATAAAAATTATTTAAGAAGAGGAACTGATTTGTCAAATGAGCTATCTGTAACTAAAAGCAGTTTGGAAAGATCTGAACAAGAAGTAAAAAAAATTAAAGAGCAGCTCACACAATTTCAAAGTTTAGAAGAACATCGGAAAAGTGAATATGAAAAATCAATGTCTGCGCTCAATCAAATTCAACAAAAAATTCAAAAAGACAGAGAAGTTGAGTTAGAAGGAAGAAACAAAACTGAAATTGAGCGAATCAAAAAATTAAAAGAAACATGGTCGGCTCATGAGGAAAATGTAAAAGGGAGAATTAAAGCAATCTGCAACCGACATGGAATTGATTATGTGGATAAAGTTCCTTTCAAAGGAAGCCCAGATAACACCATTAAAATTAAAGACGAGTACATCATTTTTGATGCGAAGAGTCCGGCTAGTGATGATCTTTCAAATTTTCCATCATACATCAAAAATCAAACTGATAGCATTATTAAATATGTAAAAGAAGAAGGCGTGCGAAGAGAATTGTTTTTGGTTGTGCCCACAAACACACTCGATGCCCTTGGGCAATATGAATACAAACTTCCTGATTACACTGTTTTTGTCATTTCTATTGATTCATTAGAGCCAATTATTTTATCGTTGAAGAAGATTGAAGATTACGATTTTGTAGATCAGTTGAGCCCCGAGGAGCGCGAAAATATTTGTCGAGTCGTTGGGAAATTCGTCCACTTATCAAAAAGAAGAATTCAGATTGACGGTTTTTTTGCCAAACAGTTTTTTGAGTTGGTTTATCGCAGTGAGGCAGATTTACCTAAAGATATTCTTGATAAAGTGGTTGAGTTTGAAAAATCTGAAAAGCTAAATCCACCGATAGAAAAAAGAGCCAAACAAATCAATTTGAAAGAATTAGAATTAGAAAGCGACAAAATTAATAGTGAGGCAAATCAAAAAGGTATTATCACAAATGATCCAACGCTTTCAAAAGAGATTAATAAAGTTCCGCTTTACTTTTCTCAACTAGAAAGTTCTAAAAATAAAGACCAGGCCGATTTATTTGAAACATTATGAAACTTACATCGGATAACAAACTAAAGAAATTAATTGTAGTAGGCGATCGCGTGTTGATTCGTCCGGCAAAAGAATCTGACAAAACTGAAAGCGGATTATACCTGCCCCCTGGCGTACAGGAAAAAGAAAAAATTCAAAAAGGTTATGTAATTAAAGTAGGCCCTGGCTATCCGCTACCGATGCCGGCCGATGAAGATGATTTGTGGAAAGGAAAAGAAGAGCAAATAAAATATTTACCGCTGCAGGCACGGGAGGGCGATCTTGCCATTTTCTTGCAGAAGGGAGCCATCGAGGTGATATACGAAAGCGAAAAGTATTTCATCGTGCCACAGGCTTCGATATTGATGTTGGAACGCGAAGATGATTTAAATTAATCAGCTTGTAAATTTACAGACATGGCAGGTCTTTCTTTCGGGGCGCTACGCACCGGCAAAAAATATTATCTCATCAACTTTGGAGATCGCTACGAATTTCAAATCGAAACAATAACGGCACAAGGTGATTTCAAAGTAAAAGATCTTCACACGTTGGAAAGATATTTTATACAAGATCTTTTGAAATTTGGTAAAGGAAAGGATTTTGAAATTCGTGAGTTGCACGAATAATTTCTTTCAGCGGTAGCATTCGCTGCCATCAATTCTTTAGCTTGCCAAAAATATTTTTTTGGAATACTTCGGATACCTCGCTTCCATTTTTATTGGCTTACTTCTGGGACTGTTGGGCGGAGGAGGTTCAATTCTTTCCATCCCCATTCTGGTTTATCTTTTTAAAATCGATGCCGTTACCGCTTCAGCCTATTCCTTGTTTATTGTTGGCACTACCAGTTTTGCCGGAGCCATACCTAAGTACAGTGATCACTTAGTAAATATCAAAACAGGTTTTCTGTTTGGCATCCCTTCCATCATTACCATTTTTATTACTCGCAAGTTCATTGTGCCTTCAATTCCAAATGTGTTGTTTGAAGTAGACGGATTTATTTTTACTAAACGATTTTTGTTGTTGGGAATTTTTGCTCTACTAATGGTGCTCGCATCCATCCCGATGATTAGAGGAAGAAGAGACATACACCCAGGGAGAAAAAAATATCAAGCCCTGTGGGTAATTTTAGAAGGAGCAATCATAGGATTTTTAACAGGCTTAGTTGGCGCGGGTGGTGGATTCTTAATTATTCCTGCGCTGGTTCTACTCACCGGTCTTCCGATGAAAACTGCCTCAGGCACATCTCTTTTTATTATCGCTATCAACTCCCTATCGGGATTTATGGGCGATGTTTTAAACTCTACGATGGACTGGAAATTCTTGATTACTATTACCGCCATTGCAATTGTAGGTGTGCACTTCGGGAATATTCTTTCAAGAAAAATACCCGGTATTAAACTGAAGATAGCATTCGGGTGGTTTACGCTGGCAATGGGCTGTTGGATTCTCATTCGAGAAACACCTCTCTAGAATAAATTTTTCCAACTTTTTAAGATCTTTCTAAAACCTTTTGATAGAAATTACGATTAATGATAGTAATCCTATTATTAGTATTTGTAATCATATCAAAATGGCAACTCTTGCTTTCAAGTTAAACGATCATCTCTATCTACGCGACCCACAACACACCGCACTCGGTCAAAAAATAATTCACTCTAGCATAAAGCTGATTGATGAGCTAGGGTTTGAGCGGTTTACTTTTAAAAAGCTAGCCGATGAAATCCACTCTACTGAGGCATCTATCTATCGCTATTTTGAGAACAAACATCGCCTGCTTAACTACCTTATATCTTGGTTCTGGCATTGGATGGAGTACCGAATTGAAATTTTCACCAACTCTGTTGCCGATCCCAAAGAAAAACTAAAAGCATGCCTGCATGTAATTGCCGAAGAAAAAAAATATGACCCTGCATTTGAGTTTGTAAACGAAGAGGCGTTGCATCGGATAGTAGTGGCAGAATTAGACAAAACCTACCTAACAAAAGGAGTAGATAATCATAACAAAGAAGGACTATTTACTGGATTTAAATCTGTCTGTCAAAAAATTAGCAACTTTATACTACTAGTAAACCCCGCTTACCCATATGCTCAAAGTCTAGTAAGCACTATTTTAATTACTGCCAACCAACAACTATTCTTTGCCAGCCACTTGCCTTCGCTCACTAACGTTAAGGAAAATGACGAACGGTACGAACATCTATTTAGCTTCTTAGAAAATATTGTTTTTTACTCAATCCAAGCATAACGCATGCTTACTAATAACCAAATACACCGCTGCTTACGAGAAATTGCAATCACACTCAAGCACGACTTCAGCCTGCAAGATCTGCAACACGTTGAATCTAACCAGCGCATCTATGCAGAAGACGAGTTGATCGAATTTACGAGAGACTTAACAGAAGCAGGCAATAAAATACGGGTACTGCTAATGGAAAATCAGCTCGATGAAAAATTGTTCGTTGATTTTTTCTCCAATCAAACTACCATTATCTTAACCTTTCTACGAGAGGATGGCAAGTTGCTTCCTGCGCTTATTGTGCCACTCAAAAATAAATTCAAGGCCATTAAGATTCTCCAAAATAAAAATGTAACCGAGGATTTTTTAATAGACCAACTCTTAAAAAACGAGCAAAACGAAATCTCTTTTTTTGCCATTTTTTCTTACGAAAGCCCCGTAAGCATTGCCGGAGAAGAAGGGCAAAACCCCAGCCCATTGAGAAGGCTCCTACAATTGCTAAAAACCGAAAAGAAGGAAATTTTTTACATCCAATTTTATGCACTAGTGGTCGGCCTAATAAGCCTCATCGTTCCACTCAGCATCCAAACTACTGTAGAACTAATTTCTGGTGGGGTAATTTTTAGCTCGGTGTACTTAATGATAGCACTCGTTATCATTGGCGTAGTATTGAGCGGGGTATTGCAAATGATTCAGATCAGTTTAGTAGAATTTTTACAACGAAGAATTTTTACGAAGGCAGCTTTTGAATTTGCCTTTAGAATTCCGCGTATCCGATTAGAGGCTCTACAAAAAAATTATGCACCTGAATTAATCAATCGCTTTTTTGATGTAATGACTATCCAAAAAGGGTTGCCAAAATTATTGATTGATCTTTCATCGGCAGTAATTCAAATTCTTTTTGGATTGCTGTTGATTTCACTTTACCATCCATTTTTTGTCTTTTTTGGTTTAATTCTTCTCCTATCGCTCACACTCATCTTTTATGTGTATGGCCCACGCGGGCTAAATTCTTCTATTCAAGAATCAAAATATAAATACAAAGTGGCGCAGTGGCTGCAAGAACTTGCGCGCTCCATCCACTCTTTTAAACTAGCCGGAAATACTGAATTACCGATTCGCAAAACGGACTATAATGTAAATAGCTATTTAAAAAATAGAAAAAATCATTTCAATGTACTGCTAGCCCAATATGGATTTATCGTTCTATTCAAAGCGCTAATTATTGGTGGCTTACTAATCATGGGTACCATGCTAGTAGTTGATAAGCAAATTACACTCGGCCAATTGGTGGCCTCCGAAATTGTGATTATTTTAATACTCAATGCCGTTGAAAAAATAATCATGTACATGGATGTGGTGTATGATTTACTCGCGGCAGTAGATAAAGTTGCCCACGTTACTGACTTACCCATAGAACGCACGGGCGGATTTGACTTTCCTAAAGTTGACAAAGAAGGATTCTCCGTGAAATTAAAAGGCTTGAAATATAAATATGAAAACCGCAAAGATTTTGCGTTGGCAGGTATCGATTTGGATATACAAGCGGGCGAGAAAATTTGCATTACTGGCTCGAGTGGCTCAGGCAAAACTACACTTGTAAATATCATCTCTGGTCTATTTAGCAATTTCGAAGGTGTTGTTACTATTAACAACTACTCGCTACGCGATTTAGATCTTACCCATCTGCGAGACTATGTTGCTAAAAATATTTCGCAAGAAGATTTATTTGACGGAAGCGTATTAGAAAATATTACGGTCGGCAAGCCAAGTGAAACCGTAGAGGATGCACTTGACGCTTTGCAGCAGGTAGAAATTTTAGATGAGGTTAATTCGATGCCCGAGGGGCTGAGCACACACATCATCAGTGGGGGAATTGGACTCTCAAGTTCTTTTTGTCACAAATTAATTTTGGCACGGTGTTTAGCTAAAAATCCCAAGCTTTTGATTTTAAATGATTTCTTCAGCGTGCTATCTAAAAAAGAAAAACTTACGCTGCTGGCCAAGCTAAACGCGAACAAGCGCACTGTCATCTATGTTTCAAACGATCCCCTCATTATGAGTTCTTGCGATAAAGTAGTGGTGTTAGAACAAGGAAGAGTAGCTGCTTTTGATACCATGGATCAACTTATGAAATCTAAATTATTAAGCGAGCTTATTGCAGAAGAACAGCGTTAAGCCAAAATAAAATATGCTAAACATTTCACCCAATTCGATAAAAAAATCAATGCCGCAAGAAAAATTATATTCGTTGCGCTCATTAGACACACCCTTGGCGGGGAAAATTTTAGCCAAGTGGTTGCTGGGCATGCTACTTCTATTCTTCATCGTCCTTTTTTTACCGTGGCAACAAAATATTCATGGCAGCGGTAAGGTAATGGCGTTATCGCCAAGCAATAGGCCGCAGACCATCGAAACTACCATTGCAGGAAGAATACAGATTTGGAAAATCAAAGAAGGACAATTTGTAAACAAAGGTGACACCATTGCTATCTTAAGCGAGGTAAAGGAAAAATACTTTGATCCTCAAATGCTGGTGCGGCTTCAGCAAGTGATTACTGCCAAACAGCAGAGCTTACTTTCGAAAGATCAAAAAGCAAAGGCATTGCAACGGCAAATCAGGGCGCTGGAAGATGGTATGCGCTCTAAAATAGATCAGTCGAAAGCAAAGTTAGAGGCTGAGCGAGTGCGCTTCAACAATTTCAAAAATCAATATGAAAGAAATAAAAAATTATTTGAGGCGGGCAATATCCCACTCACTAAGTTTCAAGATATAGAGTACAAGTATCAAGGTAGTGAGGCCGACTTTGTAAATGCAGAAATAGAAATTGAAAGAGTGCAGGCAGATTACTTAGATAAAATCAATAAGGCAGAATCGGATTTAAATAATACGCTATCGGAGCAATTTGATACGCAGGCCGATCTGGCAAAACTGCGCAACGAACTTTCTAACATGGAGATTCGAAGTCAACAATACTTTATACTTTCTCCGCAGGCAGGTTTCGTGTTAAAGGCAACACAAGCCGGCATTGGCGAAACAATAAAAGAAGGCGATGCCTTATGCACCATCATGCCGCAGTCGGAAGACATGGCGGTAGAAATGCATGTGAGAGCAATGGATGTACCTCTTATTTCTAAAGGAAGAAAAGTACGAATTGAGTTTGACGGATTCCCTGCGCTGCAATTTAGCGGATGGCCGAGCGTTTCGGTTGGCACCTTTGGCGGAATGGTTGAGGTGATTGACTATGTAAACACCAAGCCGGGCGAATTTCGCATTTTGGTTACCCCCGATCAAAAAGATGCCGCATGGCCTAAACAAATTCGGATTGGCTCAGGCATTAAGGGCTGGGTAATGCTAGACGATGTGAGCGTGTGGTACGAACTGTGGCGTCAGCTAAATGGATTTCCCCCCAGCTTATATAAAGAACCGGAGACTGACGATCCTAAAAAAGCCAAAGAATCAAAAGGCGCTGAATCATAAATGAAAAAAATATTTTTTCTGATTTGTCTGGCGGTAGGTTTGTCACGCGCCAGCGGGCAAACTGCGATGGATTCTATTTTTATTTTGCCCGATACGATTAAAGTATTTTCATTAGAAAATTTGTACGCCTCCTTGCTGGAGTTTCATCCAATTGTAAAGCAGACCAAGTTGTTGAATGAAGTAGCCAAGCAAGAAATACGAATGGCACGCGGTGCGTTCGACCCAAAAGTGCAAGCACAGTTAAATGTAAAAGAATTTGATAAGAAAGATTACTACAACAAAGTCAATACATCTTTAACCATACCCACTTGGTTTCCACTGGACCCAAAAATTGGCTTCGAAAAAAACACCGGATTATTTATTGACCCCGAAAACATAGTAGGAGGCTCGGCTGACAATAGCCAACTAATGACAGGTGTCTCTTTGCCTTTAGGGCGAGGGTTGTTTACCGATGACAGAAGAGCGGCTTTGAAACAGGCCAAGCTTTTTACTCAAATGGCCGCAGCCGAACAAATCAAACTCATAAACAAAATTTTGTTGGATGCAGCTAAAGACTATTGGCAATGGTATTTCTCTTATTATAATTATCGCCTGTTAAATAAAAATACGCTGATAGCCGAAGAGATTTTTAGGCGCGTAAAATTAGATGCCACCTATGGCGAAGCATCTACTATTGATACGGTGCAAGCAAAAATTATCTTGCAGCAGCGATTAGTAGAGCGGCAAGAATCGCTTCTTGAATTTTTGAATACGGGCATCAGAATTTCAAATTACTTGTGGGACAGTGCCGGCTATCCTGTTCAACTTTCGTCAGCCGTGGCCCCCGTATTAGTTCAAGACGATGGGCAACTTCTTTCTGTACAAACATTGGAAGACCTCACGCTACAAGCAAAACAAAATCATCCTGAGTTAGTAAAGTTAAGAGTAAAGCTCAATCAATTGGATATCGATAAGAAGCTAGCGCAAGAATATTTAAAGCCACGGTTAGATTTAAATTATAATTTCATTAATCAACCATTTCGCCCCAGCGGAGAATTTCAATCCTTTCGGTTTTTAAATGATTATAAATTTGGATTGGATTTTTCGATGCCAATATTGATTCGCAAAGAGCGTGCTAAGTTAGCGCAGACTAAATTAAAAATTCAAAGTACGCAGTACGAACAAACGCAGGCAGAGCGCGAAATCATCAATCAAGTGAATGCCATATTCAACCAAATTGTTAATACCAGCAAAATACTTGTTCATCAAACCTTAGTAGTAGAAAATTATGATAAAATCTTAAAAGCCGAACTATTTAATCTGGCCAACGGGGAAAGTGATTTGTTCAAAATTAATGTGCAGCAAGAAAAGTTAATTCAGTCTCAATCTAAACTTTTGAAGTTAAAAGCCGAGTATGAAAAAATGAAGGCTACTATTTACTGGGCAGCAGGCGTTCGAAATTTAAATTTTATAGAGGGTAACTAACTACTTATTCAAAATAGACTTTATTATTTCGTCTACCACTCTCACCGATGAATTAAGCGCCCCACTTACCGTTCCTGCATCTCCGCTAAAATCAGTAGCCTCGCCAGCAAAATATAATCTGTTAGAGGCAACTGCCGCTAAGTTTTTTCTATCTTGAAGAGTTGCGCCTACCAGCGGATAAGAAAAACCTCCTTTTGTGAATTCATCTTTTGCCCAATCTTGAATTAAAAATAAAATATTTGAATAAGGATCTTCTCCTTTCGCGATGTTTGGCTCTGGCTTATTTAGGTCTCGCCTAATATATTTAGTTCCTTGCCCTGCATATATCAAATCTAACTCACTCAAAACCAATTTTACTTTTTCTAAATCAGAAAGAGCAGAAAGTTGTTCAGCTTTTTGCCCGTAAATGGTTAACGATAATGTACGGTAGAGCTTACTTCTATTCACGCCCGAGTTAAAATAGTGCGGTACCGTTGCGCCACCCAAAATAAAACTAGAATCTAAACCCCAAAAATTATTTTTAAAGTCAAGTATCATTCTAACTGAAGCATCCATACCAAACTTAGCTGCTGCACTGGTATTGGTAGATGGCAAAGCAGGGCGAAAAGAAATTCCTCCGCTCTTTAAAATAGCAAGAGGCACTGTAACCACCAGCTTGGTGCAAGTATATTTTGCACCATCTTTAGTCGTTATCGTAATCACATTGGTTCCCCAATCAATCTGAGAGACAACTGTATTAAACTTTACTTGCGGCAGCACTCCGTTAAAACGAGAAATAAGAATGTCTTCCCAAGGATTTGCAAAAGTTGTTAGTTGCTTGCTATCGTGTGTAATTAATTTTAAGGATTCAGCAACTCCTCCTGCGCTAACCTTATCACTAGAAGATCCAAAATAGTTTCCGGTTTGTGAATTTAATAATGTCTGCGCCCGGTTAGACAAACCAGCAGCACTTTGCATAGAGCTTGATCCCACATAATTTGGCAAACCAGAAACGAAAGTTTGTACACTTGTAAAATCAGAATCGCTTGCCCAATCTGCGGCAGGCTTGGCTGCGTTGTCTAAAATATAACGTGAAGCCATTGGATTAATTTCTTTCGTGGTAATACCCAAATCGCTAATAATTTTCCCCCACGAGGAATTAGATCCATAAATTACTTCAGCTCCTAACTCAACAGGAAAATCGGCCTGCGAGGCGTTGCTAAAAGTTTGATACTGAACATTAGTTTGATTACGCAACGAACGCACACGCCCACCCGGCTGAGAGGCCGCCTCTAATACGGTTACATTAATTCCTTTAATGCGTAAAATATCAGCAGCGTATAATCCCGCGGCACCTGCCCCAATCACAATTACATTGCCATCGTACTGAACTTCCGGACCTGAAGCATCTTTAGAACAAGATTCCAGAAATGGAGGTATCAACACCCCTGCTGACAAGCCTAAACCTAGCTGCTTTAGTAATTCTCTTCGGTTCACGTTATAATTTCAAAACGAAAGATAAATAATTTTTAGCGAGGTTCGGTAAGTTGTAATCGTCACTAGTGTTTTATCACTGTTTTATATCCATTTTTATCGCCTATTTTGAATAAAAAAGTATGGCCTCCTCACAACATATAGAATCAAGCATTAAAAAAGTTTGCGTCATTGGCCCTGAGTGTACGGGTAAAACAGAATTATCTAAATTCTTAGCTGCACACTTCAAAACCACTTGCGTGGATGAATATGCAAGAGCTTATTTGAACAAACTCGGAAAAACTTATACGCAGGCTGATCTTACAAAAATTGCTCATGGCCAGCTTCGCATGGAAGATGAGTGGTTAAATGAGTCGAACAGAATTATGGTTTGCGATACAAACCTAATTGTTATTAAAGTGTGGAGCGAATTTAAATTTGGCAATTGCGACAAGGAAATTTTACAACGAATGACGGAGCGCAAATATGATTTATACTTGCTCACCAATATTGATATTCCCTGGCAAGAAGATCCGCAGCGAGAGCACCCTGATAAGCGTGAATACTTTTGGGACGTCTACCAAAAAGAAGTAGCTCAAACGCAAGTGCCTGTCGTGGAAATTTCGGGTACACGGGAGGCGAGACAAAAAAAAGCTATTGAAGCAATTGAAAAAATAGTAGCCTTATAAAATTGAAGTTATCTGCGATTAAGATAAAATCTAAATTTAAACATCATAAAATCGTAATCCCTAATGTCAAATCCGTACGCAGCGTTGCACGTCAGAGACTTTAGATTTTTTATTCTCTCCCGTTTATTTGTAACACTAGCTATTATGATTCAGGCCGTTGTAGTTGGCTGGCAGGTTTATGAAATTACAAGAGACCCACTTTCGTTAGGATTAATAGGTTTAGCAGAAGCTATTCCTGCTATTTCCGTTTCATTGTATGCAGGCCATCTTGCGGATGTGGTAGATCGAAAAAAAATTATTGTGCTTTGCGTTCTAACTCTTGTTGCCTGCTCTATTACATTACTTTATTTTACTACCAATACAGGCGCGTTTATTTTAGCAAATGGAGCGGTGCCTATTTACACCGTAATTTTTGTAAGCGGTATTGCAAGAGGCTTTCTCTCGCCTGCTAATTTTTCATTCATGCCACAACTGATTGATCGTGAGTTATACCAAAACGCCATTGTTTGGAATAGCACGTTATGGGAAGGTGCGGCTGTGGGTGGGCCTATCATCGGTGGCTTAGTTTACGGATTTTACGGAATCACTTCTGCTTATACGGTAGATGTAATTCTAGTTTCTGCGGGACTCTTTTGTTATCTTCTAATACCTAATCGAAAATTACCACCGGTAAGTGAAGAGCAGGGGATTTTTGATAAAATAAAAGCGGGAATAAAATTCGTTTTCAAAAATCAGATCATTCTTAGCGCAATATCGCTAGATCTATTTGCTGTTTTATTTGGAGGCGCTGTTGCGCTACTGCCCATTTTTGCAGATGAAATACTTCATGTGGGAAAAGAGGGGTTGGGATTTTTACGATCAGCTCAAGGAATTGGAGCAGTGTTAATGGCGATATACATCACACGCAATCCAATTAAAAAACGAATGGGAAAAATATTGCTCTGGTGCGTAGCTGGTTTTGGTTTGTGTATGATTGGCTTCGGGCTTTCAAAACTTTTTTGGCTTTCGATGGCATTGTTAATCTTAAGCGGCATGTTTGATTGTGTAAGCGTAATTGTACGAAGCACTCTCATTCACACACTTACTCCAGAAAATATGAAAGGCCGTGTGTCTGCAGTGAATAGCATTTTCATTGGGTCTTCTAATGAAATTGGTTCTTTCGAATCGGGTGTGGCCGCAAAACTTTTAGGGGTTGTACCCTCTGTAATTTTTGGTGGCTTGATGACACTGGGTGTGGTGGGAATCACCGGATGGAAGGCCGATAAGTTAAGAGCACTCGATAAAGTGAATTAAGAATAATAGATGAAAAAGGCTGTCTCAAAATTTGAAACAGCCTCTTGCATAAAATTCAATGAAATTATTGTAGAGGATGGATTCATTTCACTTAATTAGGGATAAGGATAAGTTAATAAGCAACCTCATCAGTGATAACTAGTGCCTGACCTGTTAATGTAGTTCTGTATTTCATCAATGGGCGAGTAGAAGAGCCAGACGTTGGATAACCATCAGCAAAACTAAAAGTAGAGTCACAACCTTTCATAAATAACCCAGACCCATCTACGCTTACGGGTGGTCCATCTTCCAGTGAACATAACCGCTCATAGGCGATGTAGGTTTTTTCATCGAGGCGATAAAGAATTATTCCTTGTAAGCCCCCCTCTTCAATGTATTGGTAGCCACCATCTAATTTCAATTTTTGATATTGTGGATAATTCAAATTGATATTGATTGGCGCAAAGGTTGCTTGTGCATAATTCAATTGAGGAAGCAGGAGTGCAGCAAATATAATTACAACACTAAGGGTTACCGGCTTCCGGTTTCCTGTAATCCGATCATCAAATAACTGATAACGGTTAATTCTTTTTGTATTCATAAAATCCCTTTCCTGTTTTTCTTCCCAAATTTCCGGCCATAACTTTCTGTTGCTGAATGCGGCTAGGTCTGAATTTTGAATCCTGAAAAAATGCCTGATACATTGAAGAAGTAACAGCAAAATTTACATCCATGCCTATCAAATCCATTAACTCAAAAGGCCCCATTTTAAAACCTGCTGAGCGCATCAGTTTATCAATTGATTCTACATCGGCTACCCCTTCTTCTAATAGTTTCAATGCCTCCACGTAATAATGGCGTGCCACTCTATTAACGATGAACCCAGGAGAATCTTTTGCCTCTACTGCTATTTTATTTAAAGAAATGGCAAATTTTTTCAACTCGTCAAGAATATCCCCAGTTGTAGCAGCACCACCTACTACTTCAACTAACTTCATCACAGTAGCAGGATTGAAAAAGTGCAAGCCTGCAAATCGGCTTGGTTTGTTAAGTGAACTTGCCATTTGTGTAATAGAAATAGAAGAAGTGTTAGACGCAAAGATGCAGTCATCACCATTAATTTTTTCTAGCTCCGCAAACAGTTTTTGCTTGATCTCTAGTTTTTCAACAACCGCTTCAATCACTAAATCAACTTTCAATTCAGTTAATTCTTTCGCAATTTTTAAGTGGCTTAGTGCATTCTGCTTTTCTTGTTCAGTTGCTTTTCCTTTAGCAATCAAATTGTTAAAATTCTGATCAATAGATGCTGTTGCTTTAGCCGAAAGATTTTGATCAATATCAAATAATAAAGTTTCGTAGCCTCTCATAGCACACACCTGAGCAATTCCTTGCCCCATGGTGCCAGCTCCTAGTACAGCTACCTTATTAATTGGCATTATACAACTGATTTGAATTGCTTCAAAAAGCGTAAGTCGTTTTCTGAAAAAAGCCGTAAGTCGTTGATACTATAACGCAACATCGTTATTCTCTCAATGCCCATTCCAAACGCAAAGCCAGTATATTCTTCCGGATCTATGCCTCCATTTTTTAAAACATGAGGGTGCACCATTCCCGAACCCGCAATCTCTACCCAGCCACTGTACTTGCATACGTTGCACCCTTTACCGTGGCATATTAAACACGAAATATCAATCTCTGCACTTGGCTCTGTAAATGGAAAGAAGGATGGTCGTAATCTAATTTTAGTTTCATTGCCAAACATCTCTTTCGCAAAATGATACAGTGTTTGTTTTAAATCCGAGAAGCCAACATTCTTATCTACATACAACCCTTCTACCTGATGAAAGAAGCAATGTGCGCGTGCAGAAATGGCCTCATTACGATACACTCGCCCCGGCATGATAGACCGAATGGGAGGCTTCTTATTTTTCATTAAGCGCACTTGCACATTAGAGGTATGGGTACGTAACAATACGTCAGGATTTTTCTCTACAAAAAATGTGTCTTGCATTTCGCGGGCAGGATGATTCTCTGCAAAATTTAAGGCGGTAAAATTATGCCAATCATCTTCTACTTCAGGGCCATCAGAAACATTAAAACCAAGCCGCTCAAAAATTTCTATGATGCGATAACGCGTAAGGTTCAGGGGATGAAGGTTGCCAGTTTTATTTGGGATAACCGGTAATGATAAATCAATTTGATTGGTTGAGATAGAAGAAACTGAGTCAATCGATTCTTGTAATGACTTAAATTTATTTTCAGCCAGTTGCTTCAGATCATTTAAAACTTTACCCAGCTTTTTCTTTTCTTCGGGGGCAGCATTTTTCAATTCATCAAAAAGTGCAGGAATCTCTCCCTTCTTGCTTAGAAATTTTAGACGAAAATTTTCGAGTTCATCTTTTGTAGTCACTGAAAACGAATCTACACTCTCCTGTATTATTTTTATTCTTTCTTCCATTAAATAAGTTTTTTTGCTTGTGCTTTCTTCAGCGCAAAATTTATTGCTAAGCAAATCGCCACAACAATTGGTAAAATTACCAGATCAGATTGATTTCTAAGCAACCACGCTAGCCCAATAAAAAATAAATTGATGGCGATTATTGTCAAGACGGATTTGGAATGCGAGAATCCAAGATTTAAAAATTGATGATGTAAGTGATTTTTATCTGCCTTAAAGGGTGATTGAAGCTTTCTAAGTCTTATAATAATTACTCTGAGTGTATCGAAGATAGGAATAATTATTACTGCAATAGCCGTGGAGATGGAGGCTTGAAATTTTGAGTCATTTCCCGCTGGCAACAGATAATTGAGATTAATAAACTGAATTGCCATGAATGAGAGAAGAAAGCCAATCATTAGTGCTCCTGTATCGCCCATAAAAATTTTGGAGGGCTGCCAGTTAAAAAATAAAAAAGCTAAAAGCGGTCCGGCAAAAGTCATTGCAATAAGACTGAGCGTTTGTTGTCCAATAGAATAAAACCACAATCCGAAAAAGGTTAGAGCAACGATGCCAATACTGCCTGCTAATCCATCTAATCCATCAATTAGATTATAAGCGTTTGTAAGAATGAGCAAAGTAAAAATACTTATGATCCAGATTAGCCATTCGGGAACAAACGAAAAATCAATTAACCCATAGGTGGAATTAATCGTAACCTGATGCAAAAACACCAACAAGAAAACGGGAAGAGACTGACTTATAAGTTTTTGTTTTGGCGATAGCGCTAATATATCGTCTCTCAAACCAATTAAAAACATTAGAGAAATGGATATGAAGAAAAACTTTGATTCCATCCAATCTTTTAATGATAATGAAATCATCAGAGCAAATAATGCGCCCACGAAAATAGCGATTCCGCCCATCGATGGCCGAAAGGCAGAATGTATCTTATGATCGCCTGGCGAATCGTAAATTTTCCATTGACGCAATATCTTTATCAATACCGGCATAAACAGAAACGATATTAAAAATGCAATGGCGGTATAGAGGAATAGACGTATTATAAGTTATGCGGTTTAATATGCTTTCTCACTTCCTTTAAAAAGATGGTCGATTGTTTGCAATATTATTTTTATATCAAAACTAAATGACCAATTCTCAATATAAAATACATCTAATCTAAAACGACCTCGCATATCATGAAGCTCACGCGTCTCTCCTCGGTAACCTCTTATTTGAGCCAACCCTGTGATACCCGGTTTTACTGAATGACGAGCCATAAATTTTTCAATTCTTTTTGAGAATATTTCATTTAGCATAATTGGGTGAGGCCGTGGGCCTACAACAGACATGTTACCCTGCAAGACATTAATAAACTGGGGCAGCTCATCTAAGCTAGTCTTTCTTAAGATTGCGCCTACTTTGGTAATACGCGAATCTTCTTTTGTTGCCTGAAGTGTATCAGCCATAGAATTAATCCTCATCGTTCTGAATTTCCAACAACTAAACTGAGTGTTGTTTCGACCAGCTCTCAACTGCCTAAAAAAAACTGGTCCTTTAGAATCTAGTTTGATAAATACACCGATAAATAAAAATAACCACCACCCTATCAATATAAAAAAAAGAAAGGCAGCCCCTATGTCAAATATTTTCTTTAGCAATTGATTTCGTTTGTCATCCAACGGTAGCGAGGTAACACTCAAAATCGGAATGTTATCATACTTCTCCAGCTCGACACTTTTCAACGAAAAAGCCCTAAATTCATTGAGCACTTTTACTTTGATGAACTTATCTTCACTCCAATCAATAACCTCTCGAAGTTGCTGATAAGAAATATAAGGCACACAACAATAAACCTCAGCTATATTTTTGTCAACAACGTGAGTATAAAAATCTTTTATATCTCCATGCCTTTTACCTGGTCTAATTTGATAATCAAAAATGCCGGAAATATGATATCCGTATTCAGGATGTCGTTGGAAAAAGCGCTGAAGCTGAAGTGCCAGTGGGCCATGGCCGATAACCGCCACATTCTTTATATTATAACCTGCCTTTCTATACCATCTTAAAAAATAAATCAATAAGAATCTCCACGTGATTACTACAAGAAGAAAAAGGGCGTAAACAGAAATAAGACTCCACCAATGAACTTGTTCAACGTGTGCCAAATAAAGAAAAGTTGCGGTAACTAATAAATGTTGAAAAACAGCAAAAGTAATTTCAGAAACTACTTGTCCTATTTTGACTATCCTAAATATTTTATATGGGTTTGAATAAAAAAGTACGATTAACCATGACGCATTTGTTAAGGTCAAAAACAAAAACCAAGATCGGTCAATAGGGTGAACCATGAGATGCCCCGCAAAATATAGAATTAAATAAAGGGCATTCAAAAATGCGATGTCTCCCGCAAAGACCGTAACCTTTAAAATCCTTGAAAATTTCACCCTCATTGAAGGCCGAAGGTACTAAACAACTTGGAAATATACATAATCGAAATATCTGACAATCAATAACTTTCTATTGCTTATTTTTACCGAATCGACTACATCAAATTGAAATTCAAAAAGAGTTCGTTGGTCTTATTAATTCTTACGCTTTACGGTGTAAACTATTTTGTTTTTGAAAGGCTTTTCTTTTTCAACGAATTATTAAGCTTCATTGGCTTCTCCTATTTTATTACTTATTCTTTCACCAAAGATTTTAAATTTAGGGTAGCAAAAAGTCATGTTTATAAACTAGTTATTCTATTTATTCTCTTATGCCTGTTTTATGCGCTGGTCAGTTTATTCATTAAAACAAATTGGTACTACTACTTTAGAAATTTAAGTATTATCTATTCGGTTTTTGCCTTCTTCATAGGTTACAATTTATATTACGAACAATATTTATTTTTTAACAAAATAAGAAACTCAATATATGGGTATGCCTTAATTGCCTTCTCCATTGGTAGCCCTAACTTAATCGACAGAAATGCATACTCCTATTGGTTTGCACTTTTACAAAAAAACTGGAAATTGACGGCTTTATTTAGCTTCATCATTCTACATGTTTTATATGTAATAGCATTTACCTCACTTACTGTTATCATAATTTTAATTGGCACATTGGGTTTCTTATTTATCATTAAAACCTATGCTCAATTCAAGCTAATCGCGCTATTATCCCTTTGTAGCGTTTTAATAATATGTGTTTTAGCCATTCCATACCTAAAGATGTATAGTGATAACGGCTATTTTTTATTTGGAGATGTTGTGTATGTTTATTCACAACATCCGTTGTTTTCAATTGACCACAATAGTAGCTGGCGACTACTATTCTGGTATAGAACATTAATTGAAACATTCCCACAATGTCTCTTAGGTATTGGGATTGGCACCCCCATCCTTCCGTACCTTCCCGAAGTCACAACGTCTGATTTATTAAATACAGATGAATATATCGCTCACGTTATTGGCACTCATAACACTTTCGTCACCATTTGGGTGAGATTTGGAATTTTAACAACCATTCTTATTGCACTCATCTATAGAATGGTATTACGAGAGTTTTTTGTGTATAAAGGGTATTACCTATCACATAATAATGATATAGGTCTATTTCTAAGTTTCATCGTCCTGTCATTTGTAGGGCTATTTAACTTGATGATCGAGACACCTACACTTTCCGCATTATATTGGGTTTCGTTAGGTTTTGTGGCAAAAGCAATTGATACTAGAAGACATGGAAAAATTGAAGTGTAAAATTTGCGATGGAGAATCCACCGTGATTTTTAATGCAGTAGTGTTAAAAAAGTACAAAGTAAATTACTTTAAGTGCAATCAATGCGGCTTTGTTCAAACAGAAGAACCATACTGGCTAAATGAAGCGTATGAAAGTTCCATTAATGTTTCGGATACTGGGATTGTTCTAAGAAATCAACGGTTATCTCATATAACTACCAGTCTTATTGTGTTATTTTTTGATAGGCGGGAAAAGTTTGTTGATTACGCAGGTGGATATGGATTATTTACCAGAATGATGCGAGATATTGGGTTTGATTTTTATTGGAGTGATCCATTTACAAAAAACTTAGTTGCTAGGACCTTTGAAATCCAAGATGGGAAAAAATATCATTTGGCTACGAGTTTTGAAAGCTTTGAACATTTCGATAACCCTAAAGAAGAACTCCAAAAGATTATTCAAATTGCCGATAACATTATTCTATCAACAGAACTATTGCCAAGCCCAATACCGAATGCTTCTGATTGGTGGTATTATGGTTTAGAACATGGTCAACATATTGCTCTTTATACGCAAAAGGCTTTCATTGAACTGGCTCGTCAGTTTAACTTACATTATTACAACCTTGATGATGTTCACCTATTGACTAAAAAAGTGATACCGATTTATGGAAGAATACTCCTAAAATTCAAGTATGCTAAACATATTTTCTATTTAACCTCTTTTATGATTTCTCCATTTTTAAAATCAAAAACCATTGAAGATATGAATAGGTTTAAATGATTGTTTTGAATATATAAATATGGAAAAATATCCAATGTCTAGATTCACGTAAGATGGGCTCCAATAGTCATCTTTGCTACCACTTCTTTCATCAAGATCTTTGCTTTCCAACCTAATATTCTCTCCGCTTTACTAGGGTCGGCTCGACTAATCAGTATCTCAGAGGGTCTAAAAAATTCTACATCCTGAGTAACATAGTCTTTCCAATTAAGATCGTGATATAGAAAAGCCTCTGAAACAAAGTTTTCAAGCGTATTCGTTTGTCCAGTAGCAACCACAAAATCATCTGGCTTATCTTGCTGCAACATTAGCCACATTGCTTCAACGTATTCAGGCGACCAACCCCAATCCCGAGCAATATCAAGTCTTCCTAATTTTAATTTTTCTTTGGAACCACCTGCAATTCTTCCTGCAGCTGAAATTATTTTCTGAGTAACAAATCGGGTGGGTCTAAGGGGAGACTCGTGGTTAAATAAAATACCAGTACAAGCGTATAATGAATATGCATCTCTATAATTATCTATTAACCAATAGGCTGATGCCTTCGCAACTGCGTACGGGCTTTTAGGATGAAAAGGGGTCTTCTCATTTGCTGGGTACCCATTCACATCTCCGAAACACTCACTTGATCCTGCATGATAAAGCCTCACAGGATAATCCAGAAGCCTACACGCCTCTAGAACATTAAGTGTACCTAAGACAAAACTTTGAATGGTTTCTGCTGGCTGATCAAAAGAAAGCCCGACCGAAGATTGCCCAGCCAAATAATAAATTTCCGTGGGTTTGGCTTTTCTTAGAGCAACCAATACGCTTCGAAAGTCTTCTGGCACCATTGACAAAAGATTTACCTTGGCTTCAATCTTAAGAGTTATTAAGTTACTTAGTGTACGGCCCTGCACGTCTCTGGATGATCCCCAAACATCGTATCCTTTTTCCAAGAGAAATTTAGCAAGATAGCTGCCGTCTTGCCCGCTGACTCCACATATAAATGCTCTTGCTTTCATTAGTTGCTATTATTTTTTTAAGAAGCTTGAAATAAATAAAGTAATGATAAATGGCTTGCAATCTAAATTAGCTTATTATATATGTTCAACGTATGATTTGCACAATTCTGCCATGTAAACATCTCAAGCCTTTTCTTGCCAAGTTCAATTAATTCTCGTGATCGCAATGATGAAAATACAACGCTTTCAATTGCTTCTCTCATTTCATCGATAGAGTTTGGGTCAAAGAATTCACCAGCATCTCCGATCACCTCGGGCATAGAGCTGGTGTTACTGCTAACAACTGGACAATTTTGTGCCATTGCCTCAAGTGGCGGCAATCCAAAGCCCTCGTATATAGATGGATAAATAAATGCTGATGCATTTTTATAATACCCGGCTAAAATTTCATCATTACCTCCTACTTGCGTGATTTGAGTTTCTTTTAAACCCAAACCATTTATTAACCAAATTTCCGAAGTTGTAAAAGCTCCGCCTCCAAAAGCAATCAAATTAAATTCAGCGCGAAGTTTTTGTGAAGACGCAAAGGCATTTAATAAAGTTAAAAAATTCTTATGCCCGTTGCGTGTACCAACATATAATAAGTAGGGTCGTTGGCCATTCTCTATCTCTTCTATAACTTGAGAAGTGCTAAATCCTAGATGGACTACCGATACCTTATTGTCAAGATGGGGAAACAGTTCTAGTAAATCCCTTTTAGTGCTTTCAGAAATACAGATTATGTGAGTAGCACGATTAACAGCCTTTTCTTTCCAATTACCTGTAGGGTCAAATCTACTGAAGTACTTAGGAAATTTTTCATGAATCATGTCGTAAACCGTTACAACCGTTGGGCAACCAATAGGTGCGTTTGATCTCAACGAAAAATATGTTTCATGAAAAATGTCTGGCCTCCATTTTTTTATTGCCTTTCGAGATATTAGGTGATTCGCTAGTAACATCATCAAAGCCGATGGTTTCGAAAATTCTGAACTTATCTTAACGCCTTTAACCATAGCCTCTGGCAATTCGGTTAGTAACTGATTGCAATGGTAGGGAGCAAATATATTTACATCGTTCCCTTTTGCTTTTAGCTCCTCAGCTAGTCTAATAAAATAGCGTGAAATACCTCCGTAAGATTGCAACGTAAATGTTTGGTAGTCATATATTATTTTCATGGCGTGCTTAAGCTTTGAGTTGTAGAAAAAAATCTTTCGCCAATAAATATATAAATCTAGTATTTGTTATTGTGTATCTTTTAAATAGTCGCCTTGGCTCTTGCCCAAGTCTATAAAGCCATTCCAATCCCGTTCTTTGCATCCAGTAGGGCGACCGCTTTGCCCTACCTGCGTAAATTTCAAAGGCTCCACCTACACCTAACAAAGTAGCCGTAATTGTAGAGCTATTTTTTGCCATCCAAGTTTCTTGTTTTGGGCAACCTAATCCTACAAAAACAAGATTGGCTTTTGAGGAGTTAATTTCATCAACCATGTCGGTATTTTCTTGCTCTGTTAATTTTCTAAATGGAGGAGATAAACTTCCCGCTAATTTTATATTTGGAAAATTTGTATTCAAATAGCTTTTCAGTCCATTTAAAACATCAGGGGTTGATCCAAGCAAGAAAATTGAAATTTGTTCTTTGTTGCCCGCTTGCAAAATATCTCGCATAAAATCCATGCCCGCAATTCTATCTTGCCTAATGCCATATAAAATTCGCAAAGCAAATACCAACGGCATTCCATCTGCAAAAGTAAAGGTGGCTTTATTAACCATTTCTTGAAACTCAGGCGAATTCTTTGCCTCAATAGTCATGTGCACATTTAAAAAACATGCGTAAGATGATATGTGTGCTTTACCTAATTCAATTACCTTATCTATTGCTTGTTGATATCCGATCACACTCACATCAAGGCTTACAACTCTTTTACGAATTGTTAATTTAGGATCAGTAATTTTTTTTAAAGCTGGCATCTCTATTTTTCAATTCTTGAAATTATGCCCGTGTGAACAGAAAAAAAAGAAAGTAAAAATGCCATTAGTAGAACACCTTTATTTGTTTCAAGCATAGACTCGGTAAGCATGGCAAACACTAAGGTAAAAATCAGAGCGATCGCCAACCCATTCGATCTACTTATCTTAAGTAAATAAAAAAGGGAAGATAACCATAAAAAAAAACCAAGAAAACCGTAATTAACAATTACTTGAAGATATTGGTTGTGAGTATTAAATCTATTGAAACGAGAAGCAAAATAGAATTGCCTATTCTCATATGCTATCTGCAGAGCATCCTGCCCATCACCTGTACCTACACCAATCCAAGGGTTTTGATTAATTGCATCAATTGAACATGTCCAAACAGCTTTTCGCATTGCGATTCCGTTCCATCCTCTCTCAAGTGACGCATCTTGATCCAGTGGAATGGTATTGTCTTTGCCCGCAACAATCTCATCCAGCTTAGCTTTTAGTGTTGGAATAAAACTAATCGAAGTACCCGCTATTAAAAAACCAAATGCAACCATCACAATCGCAATAATTTTATTGCGATTCATTCGTACTGAATAAAAAATAATGAACCCAAGCCAAGCAATAATAATTTGTTTAACACTGAGTAAAAAAATAAATAAGGAAAGGAATAAAATCAGAATAATTAAAAACAATCGAGAATTATTGAACCAGTAAACCTCCAATTTTCCTAAGCCAACCTCAACCAAGCAAAGAATTGCGGCCAGGCAAAGTGTTGACATAATATATGGATACAAATCAATGAAGCTCGTTAAATCATGGGAGAAGAATTTTTCAGACCCGTTATAAAGAATTAAATGGACGCTGGCATTAATCAGGCAGACAATGCAGGCCATTAAAACTCCTAAAATAAAAAATGACACAATCCATTTAAATTCTTTCTGCCAATCGACAGAAATAGTAATAAAAATTGCAGGCAGTAAAAGCAATAAAGATTTCTGCTGGAGTCTAAATAAACCTTCTTCAAAATTCTTAGTATAAAACATTCCTATCAGTGCAACCCAAAACAAGATTGAAATACCTAAAACCATTTTTAAACGAGGGTAATCAAAACTCTTTCGCATAAAAAAGATCCAAAATATCAGTAATGCAATACACAATATCGAATTGTAAATAGCCTTAAATGGTATAGAAAAAGCTAGGGCAATTGATAAAACTAAAAAGACA
Source organism: Cytophagales bacterium (assembly GCA_025359125.1). Taxonomy (GTDB): domain Bacteria; phylum Bacteroidota; class Bacteroidia; order Cytophagales; family Cyclobacteriaceae; genus ELB16-189. The sequence goes on along the minus strand of JANYHI010000041.1, from coordinate 7,300 downwards.
CTTTTTTCTAGGTTAGAACTAATGGCAAAAAGTCTTAATTGTGTACTCATTTATTTAAATCTAATACCTAATTCATCGTTTGTAGAGGAAGCACAAATTTTTTGTAGGAAAGCGAGAGAATTAATAATCCCATTACTGCAAAACTTATTAAATAGGTTACTAAACTTTCATTAAAAATTATTCTTGCAGCAAAAGGGATTCCAAGAGCTAAGGAACACACCAGCAAAAATGAAATTCGGCTCTTAATTGCAGACCAATTAAAAAACGCTAAACTTATAGCAAGTGTAAAGAAAACCTCTCCAGCTAATAAAGAAATAGTGATCACATCAATTTCTTTTGAAAACTGATTCATAACAACTAATAGAACAATTGAAACGCACACTGCGGCAATAGCAATTTTCATAAAAATAAGATCTTTCCTTTCCAAGAGGGCACTCGTCCATAGACTTACACAAATACTAAAAACCAAAGCAGATAAAGCTAAGAATATAAAAAAGGATTGTTGCTCTTTATATTGATCGCCAAAAAAAAATGAAATGAAAGTATCAGGAAATATCGCAACTGAACCCAAAAATGAAAGCCCCATAATAATTGAAATCTGATCGATGCTTAAACAAACCTTTGAATCTGTCATGCGGCTTATAAAAGCCTGCAGCATTACGCGCAAAGCACCTCTATAAATCAGGTAAAATTTGAGCCCTAAAAATGACAAAACTAATTCTTCTTTACTAAAGAATAATTGTGCGAATAGCTGGAGCCCTAACCCAAAGAAAAAATAACAAAGCGTTATAATTCCTAGTGGCAGGGTTTGCCAATATAATTTTAGTGAATCCAGTGCCGGGGCATTGATCAACGGTATTTTTAAATAGAGCGAAATAAAAATAGTAGTAATCAAATAAATAATTACCGTTGAAGTGAGGTATGATATAAAAATGTACTCAGGCCAATAATAAACAAATAGAATACCTACGATTAGCGGAACAAAAACCCGAGAAAATGCAACTACTGAGCCTGTTATTGAAAAGCCACGAGCATACAGCGCATAGTCGCAATTCGATGCCAATAGTGGAGCTATAAGAAAACATAAATACATTCCATTCGAATAAGAAAAAAGCGATAAAAATATTAACACTATAGACAAGGTAATTCTTGCAGTTTGTGAACTTTTCAGTTTCTTCTTCCAGTCATGATCTAGTGCTATATTTCTAATGGCATCAGTTTGCATACCAAAGCCAATAAGTCCAATCATAAACTGAATAAGAGATTCCACCTCACCAATATCGGCCACCTGAGTTGCCGAACCTCGCTCTGCAATAAATTTCAATGCAAGAATAGAAAAGCCATGCCCCGCCCCTGTAATGATAAATAGTAAGGCAATTTTTTTTATCATATCCTTAATAAGGTAGGCAGCCTCGGTAATAAAAATTAGTGAAAATAATTTTTTAAAAAACCTTTTTAGATATAATATCGGAAAGTCCTTCCTTCAGTTGAATAATCGGGCGCCAACCCATAGAATTAAGTTTTGATACATCCATTAATTTTCTTCGTGTTCCATCGGGTTTGCTAGTATCAAATTCTATTTCGCCTTCAAAGCCCGTTATCTCTTTAATAAGCATCGCTAATTCTCTAATGGTTAACTCCACCCCGCTACCCACATTCACAAATTGAAGATCTGAATAGTTGTTCATTAAGAATAAACACGCGCTAGCTACATCGTCTACATGTAAAAATTCTCTTAGAGGAGTACCAGAACCCCATACTTGAACAACGGGACGATTATTTATTTTGCCTTCATGAAATTTTCTAATTAGCGCAGGGATCACATGAGAATTTTTTAAATCATAATTATCATTGGGGCCGTATAAGTTCGTAGGCATTGCGCTAATGAAATCGCAACCATATTGTCTTCTATAATTCTCACAAAGCTTAATTCCAGCAATTTTTGCAATTGCATAAGGCTCGTTAGTTTCTTCTAAAAAACTTGAAAGCAATGATTCCTCTTTCAATGGCTGAGGAGCCAATTTGGGGTAAATACACGATGAACCCAAAAATAGAAGTTTCCTCACCTTATGAACATAGCTCTGATGTATTACATTGCTTTCAATCATCAAGTTATCATATAAAAAATCTGCACGATAAGTGTTATTGGCCATGATGCCACCCACTTTGGCGGCAGCCAAAAAAACATAGTCAGGCTTTTCGGCTACAAAGAATTTTTCGACTGACCCTTGGTCTCGTAGATCAAGTTGTGGAGAATTTCGAACAACCAAATTTCGATATCCATCTGCTTCTAGTTTTCTCACAATGGCAGAACCTACCATGCCATTGTGCCCAGCAATGTAAATCTTAGCCTCTCTTTCCATTATTCGTTGTGTTGGAAAATTTTATGGCCACCGTCTTTCAGATATGCATCACGTTGAAATAACTGTAGATCACTTTTAACCATATCATCAACTAATCCATCGAGATCATATTTCAATTCCCATTTTAAATCTCTTTTGGCTTTAGTTGGGTCACCAATTAATAATTCAACTTCTGTTGGCCTAAAATATTTAGAGTCAATTTTCATTACTACATCACCTACCTTAGCTTTTCTCTCAGGATTCATCACCCTAGTTATAAATCCAATTTCTTCGATTCCTGTTCCCTTAAATTCAATAACAATACCTAGGTTTAAAAAGACCTTTCGGATAAATTCTCTTACTGTAGTAGTTACCCCTGTAGCAATAACGAAATCATCAGCCTTATGATGTTGGAGCATTAGCCACATAGCCTGAACGTAGTCTTTTGCATGCCCCCAATCCCTTTGGGCATCGATATTGCCCATAAAAAAAGTTTTTTGAAGTCCCAATGCTATCCGGCAAGCTGCTCTGGTAATTTTTCGCGTTACAAATGTTTCGCCTCGTAAAGGTGACTCATGATTAAATAGAATTCCATTACAAGCAAATAAATCATACGCCTCGCGATAATTTACAGTAATCCAATAACTATACAGTTTTGCCACTGCATACGGTGAGCGTGGGTAAAACGGAGTAGTCTCACTCTGCGGCACAGCCTGTACCAAACCATATAATTCAGAGGTAGACGCTTGATAGAATTTTGTTGTTTTTGAAAGCCCTAAAATCCGAATAGCCTCTAATATACGCAGCGCACCAATCCCATCTGCGTTGGCAGTATACTCAGGCATATCGAAGCTAACTTTCACGTGCGACATTGCCCCTAAATTATAGATTTCATCGGGTTGCACTTCTTGTATGATGCGAATTACATTAACAGAATCTGTTAAGTCTCCATAATGTAATTTCAAATTAATTTTATCCTCGTGCGGATCTTGGTATAGGTGATCGATTCGATCTGTGTTAAAGAGCGAAGTTCTGCGCTTCAATCCGTGTACTTCATATCCTTTAGATAAAAGTAACTCAGCTAGGTATGCGCCATCTTGTCCTGTGATTCCTGTTATTAATGCTTTTTTCATTTATTTATTTTGATGCAAACTTATCAATATACCAATTTATTGTTTCAATTATCCCCGTATCAAAATTCAATTTAGCCTTCCAATTTAATTCTCTTTCAATTTTAGTAGCATCAATAGCATATCTTTTATCGTGGCCGGCTCTATCCTTCACATAAGAAATTAATTCCTTATAGGATTTACCGTTTTTTCTAGGTTGTCTTTCATCTAGGATCTCACAAATTCTATCCGTAATTTGATTATTATTTCTTTCGTTCCTTCCTCCTACATTATACGTTTCACCGGCTTTACCTTTAGAAAAAGCCATATCTATTGCCACGCAATGATCCATTACATAAAGCCAATCCCTCACATTTTTTCCATCTCCATAAATAGGAATAGGTTGCTCTGCTAAAGCCTTTCTAATAATAGTTGGAATTAATTTTTCCTGATGCTGTTTGGGGCCATAGTTATTAGAGCAGTTGGTAGTAACTACATTCATGCCGTATGTATGAAAGTAACTTCTCACTAGCATATCGCTGCTAGCCTTACTAGCAGAGTAAGGACTATTGGGTGCATAGGGTGTTTCTTCGGTAAAAAATCCTTCTGAACCTAGCGAGCCATAAACCTCATCAGTTGAAATATGTAGGAATCTGTTCTTCTCGCAACCAGATCTAAAAATGAATGGTGATTCCATCCAATTTTTTCTGGCAACATCAAGTAATGTAAAAGTTCCAAAAACATTTGTGCGAATAAAAGTCTCAGGTCCCTCGATAGAGTTATCCACATGAGATTCTGCAGCAAAATTTATAACCCCAGTCAGGTGATGTTCTACAAATAGATCTTCTATCAACCTTCTGTCACAAATATCGCCTTTCACAAAAATATATCTTGGATGACCTTCCACCTCTTTCAAATTATCTAAACTTCCTGCGTATGTTAACAAATCAAGGTTAACCAAAATATTGTCATTACTATTTTGTAAGAAATAGTTAATAAAGTTAGATCCAATAAATCCAGCCCCTCCTGTTACTAATATTTTTTTCATATTAAAAACTAAATTTCGCGTTAGCTAAAGTTGGATGACTCATATCGCGCTTTGAAAGAATTAGTTTTTCTGAGAGATAACCCCATTCTATATTTACATGTGGATCATTAAAAATAATGCCGCCCTCTGCCTCAGGGTGATAGACCACATCACATTTATATAATATTTCTGCCTCGTTGCTTAAAACCAAAAAACCATGAGCAAATCCTTTCGGTACTAATAATTGTTTTTTATTTTGTTCAGAAAGCTCTAGTGTAAGAGACTTGCCAAACGTAATCTTATCTTTTCTCAAATCTAGTACCACATCCAATATGCGTCCAGAAAGAACCCGAATCAATTTGGTTTGAGCATAAGGTGCATTTTGAAAATGTAGCCCTCTAAGAACTCCTTTTCGAGATTTTGATTGATTATCTTGGATAAACTTTATATCTATATTTTGCTTTTTCAAATCTTCATATTGATAAGCCTCCATAAAATATCCTCGATCGTCCTCTAAAACCTTCGGCTCTAAAATAAAAAGGTCATCAAATCCAGTCTCTATCGCCTTCATAATTAGTTCTTAAAAAATTTCTCTCTTGCTACTTTCATTAAATATTGCCCGTATTGATTTTTTAAAAGTGGCTTGGCTAATTCTACTAATTGTGCTTTAGAAATATATCCTTGGCGAAAAGCAATTTCTTCCAAACAAGCAATTTTTAATCCTTGACGCTCTTCTATTGACTCTACAAAAGTTGAGGCTCGCAGCAATGATTCGTGCGTTCCAGTATCTAGCCACGCCATACCCCTCCCTAATAATTTCACTTTTAATGAATCCTCTTGAAGGTATAATTTATTTAAATCGGTTATCTCAAGCTCTCCTCTTGGTGATGGTTTTATTTGCTTTGCTTTTTGTACAACTGAGTTGTCATAAAAATATAATCCTGTAACTGCGTAATTCGATTTTGGCTCTTTCGGTTTTTCTTCTATCGATAAAACTCTACCATCTTCATCAAACTCAACTACCCCATACCGATTAGGGTCGTTTACATAATATCCAAAAACTACGGATCCATTTTTTAATTCGCTGGCCTCTTCTAATTCGCTTGAAAAATTATAGCCGTAAAATATATTATCTCCCAACACGAGACACACTGAATCTTTTCCAATAAAAGACTCTCCAATTAAAAAGGCTTGTGCTAAGCCATCTGGTGAAGGTTGTTCGCGATATTCTAACTTAATACCTAATAAAGAACCATCGCCTAACAAATCCCTAAAAAGAGGGAGATCATGTGGCGTAGATATTATTAGTATCTCTCGAATGTTCGCAAGCATCAAAACAGAAAGGGGATAATAAATCATGGGTTTATCGTAAATCGGAAGCATTTGCTTCGAAACCGATTTAGTCAAAGGATATAATCGAGTACCCGAACCGCCTGCTAAAATAATTCCCTTCATTTATTTAATTAAAAAGCAAAAATAAAAAAATTACACCGATTTAGTTTGCCTTAATTGATATGCCAATTCAATAGATGGTCTTGCATCTGCCAGACCGAAACCACGACCAGCCAAAATCTCTTTGTAACTATTGGTATGTAGTTCTGTAAATCCATCGCTAAACTCAATCTCATCCCCATCCATTGTTAACGATCGGTAAGTTCTCTTTCCTTTTACTTTAACCTCTGCCGGAAGATGTTCTTCATTTATGCTTAGCGACCATTTGACTTTAGCCTTTTCTAATTCCAAATACCCCGAGGCATGATCAGCTTCATATGAAAATACAACGCTCGACTTAGCCTTCCCGAAAACCCACAATAGCATATCAAAAAAATGAATACCAATATTGGTTGCGATACCTCCCGATTTAATTTCCTCTCCCTTCCAGCTATGAAAATACCATTTACCTCTTGATGTGATATAATTCAGGTCGACCTCAAAAATTTTATCAGGAGATGCTTCGTTCACTTTCTTTTTCAATGCAATAATATTAGGGTGTAAGCGCAATTGTAAAATCGTAAATACTCGCTTTCCTGTTTCTTTTTCGATGTCAGCTAATGCATCAACATTCCACGGATTTAAAACCAACGGCTTTTCACAGATAGCATCGGCCTGATTACGCAAAGCAAAACGTATGTGAGAGTCGTGTAAATAATTAGGTGAACAAATGCTTACGTAATCAATTTTTTGTCCTTGTCTTTTTAGCTTGTCAATGTGCCGGTCAAATCTTTCAAACTCAGTAAAAAAATCTGCTTTCGGAAAATAGGAGTCCATGATGCCGACACTATCAAATCGATCTAATGCAGCCAGCAAATTATTTTTCGTGTCCTTAATTGCTTGTAAATGCCTTGGGGCGATATAACCAGCTGCGCCTATTAATGCAAAATTTTTCATTTTAATTTTATAACGGTCTTATCTTTTAGTTGATATTTTTCTCCGCTCTCACTGCACGTGGCGAAACCATCTTTGTTAAATTGAAGTTTGCGTCCATATTCACTCATCCACCCTGTTTGTTTTGCGGGATTGCCCACCACTAAAGCATAATCAGGAACTTCTTTTGTTACCACCGCACCTGCACCAATAAAGGCAAACATGCCAATTGAATGTCCGCAAACAATAGTAGCATTTGCACCGATTGATGCTCCTCTTTTTACAATTGTTTTCTCGTATTGATTTTTTCTGTTAACCGCGCTTCTAGGATTAATAACGTTTGTAAAAACCATGGATGGCCCCAAAAAAACTTCGTCTTCACAAATTACACCTGTATAAATCGAAACATTATTTTGAACCTTTACATTTCTACCCAGCACAACCTCAGGCGAGATCAC
>JANYHI010000035.1 GCA_025359125.1 Cytophagales bacterium | reverse complement strand
GATAGATACGCCCACAATAAAAAGAAAGAACGGAAAAATTAAATCGGTAGGGGTGCAGCCATGCCAGTGTGCATGAAGCAGGGGAGTATACACGCTATCCCAACTTCCTGGGTTGTTAACTAAAATCATGGCGGCCACTGTTATACCGCGGAATACATCTAATGAGTAAATTCTTGTATTCATTTTTTTTCCAGGTTTATCAGCTGAGTTATTAGATACCGTCAAATAAAGTAACTGTTTGCAAGTATTCTGGAATCATTGTTTTCCATCCTAGCTTCTCTTCAATTAGTTTAGAAAAAGTAGTGGCGCTTTCTACCTCACCGTGAGTTATGAAAGTGAGTTTAGGAGATTTCTTTAGCGCACCCAACCACTTCATTAGTTCACTTTGGTCGGCATGAGCCGAAAGTCCATGAACTTCGCGTACGTGGCAATTAACTGGAATGTCTTCTCCAAAGATGCGAATGGTTTTTTCTCCTTCTAAAATGCTACGGCCGCGCGATCCTTCGGCCTGATAGCCGGCAAAAAGAATGGTATCATTTGCACGCGGCAAGCGGTGCGTAAGATGGTGGAGTATTCGGCCACCTGTTGCCATGCCGCTTGCAGAAATTATGATAATTGGCTTCTTAATTTCGTTCAATGCTTTTGAACTTTCACGACTGTTACAAAAATGAATTTGTGGAGAGTCAAAAATGCTCATTAACTGAGTGCCCTCTTTTGCAACTTTTATTTTATGCTGCCCACCGTGCCGTTCGTATAGGTCTGTAACATTTATCGCCATCGGGCTATCAATATAAATAGGTAACATAGGGATGGCTCCATCTTCCATCAGTTTATGAAAATAGTAGATTAGGATTTGCGTTCTACCTACAGCAAAAGCTGGAATTACCAACGCACCATTATGTTCGCACGCTTCGTTTACGATTTTGGTCAGCTGTCCTTCTACATCCAGTTGTGGATTCAATCGATCTCCATAGGTAGACTCTACCAATAGAATGTCAGTATCATGAGGGGCCTCGGGTGCAAACATTACCGGATCATTATATCTGCCAAGATCTCCCGAGAAAATTATTTTCTTTTGTTCGCGATCGCCTTGCAACGTAAACTCCGCGAAAGCAGAACCAAGAATATGACCTGAGTTGTAGAATGTGACACGTGTGTTTTTCCGCAAAGTTATTTCTTTCCTTAGCGGATGACTTTCTACTACTAACAAAACCATCTTCGCATCTTCGGTTGTAAAAAGAGGTTCTGGCTTACTATGTTTAGAGTAGCCGCGCTTAAAAGCGAATAGGGCTTCTTCTTCTTGTAGCTTAGCGGCATCCATCAACATTATCTTCATCAAATCTTCTGTCGCTTGCGTGCAGATAATTTTACCAGAAAAGCCATCCTTCACTAATCGCGGCAAGTATCCGATATGATCGATGTGGGCATGCGTTATAACTACTACATCAATGTCAGTTGGATCGATCGGTAGTTTATCCCAGTTACGCAAACGCAATTCCTTTTGGCCTTGAAAGAGACCGCAGTCTACTAATACTTTTTGTGATCCTATTTCTACTAAGTATTTAGAGCCTGTAACACTTTTTGCCGCGCCCAAAAATTTGATGGTTACATTCATGTCTTTGATATTTTTTAGATCACATAGTATCCGTAAGCCCAAGTATATTTTCAGGAGCAGTAAGGCATTTACGTTTCATTCTATGATCGTTTCTTAAATGTAAGTAATTCTTACATTTTGATTGGGACCTACCGAATAAATCCGAGGGTTAGAAGCTAAATTCTTTTCAGAAATTGGATCAGACAAGTGGGGACTACTTAGCAGCGTTGATCGATTTTATGCTATTTGTGAATTTATCATGGAATTTTTATGAAGAATTATATTCACTCTTTAATCACCCAAATTGTATTAATATCATGTGCCGTAATCCAAACATGTCCATTTTCTACCCGCACGGCTCCACTGCCTGCCTTCGGACCAAAGCGCGATAGTATCTGATTTGTTGTAGGATTTACAACCGTAAGCATAGTTGATTTTGCCCTTACGTAAACATACTTTTTTCCAACGGCAATATCTCCGCCTGTACCAATCAAATTTGTGTTTATGGAAGTGACCTTGTTTGTTCTGGAATCAATTTTACTAATGGTACCATCCGCTTGGTTTAACGTCCACACGCCACCTAAGCCTGCGGCTAAAAATCTTGGCGTTTTTCCTACCGAGATAGTTGTAATAATTTTTTCTGTTGATGGATCAATTCGTTGTACAGAAGAGTTTTTTGAATTAGTAATCCACACAGATCCAAACCCAAAAACTACAACAAAAGATTCAGGCAGTACTTTAATGCGACTAATTACTTTGTTTGAATTTGGATTGATGCGCGAGAGCTCACCTTCTTTTTGGCTAAGTAACCAAATAGAGCCGGCACCTGTAGCAATACTTAATTCTCCTTGCGGATCGGCCAATCCTGTTTGAATGATCGCTTCAATTTTTCCAGACGATAAATTAATTCGATAGATGGAATGATTTTCGCAACTCGCTACCCAAAGCGATTTAAATCCAACTGCCATTGCCCCGCAAGGTTTAGGCATAGATACAGTGATTACTGGTACAGGTTTACCAAAAACCAGTTTCTCAACTCTATTCTCATTTGTTACCCAAACTCCGTCTTTATCGGCAACTAAAAAATCAGGATACCCTTTTAAATGGAGGGTAGCGATGGCGGATAGGGAAATGGATTTCTCCTCTTGGCCGAATATTTTTTCTACCATGAGGATGGCAATTAAAAAAGCAAAAAGTAAATGATTTAATTTCATGGGTTCATCATGAACCCCAATTTAATCATTTCTCTTAATCACCTCCGGATTGCCCTGATATTTTACGGAACTCACCACATCCGTATCGATTTCAACACTATGCGATGCATTCACTCGTGCTCTCGCCATTCCTTTTGCTTCCACCACTGCATCTTCTACTTCGTATCGGCTTGCTTTTAATTGCGACATCTTTGTTACTTCTGCTTGTAATAATCTGCCGCTACCTTCTAATTCGAAAACCATTGGGCCGGCCAACTCCAATGTTAAATTGCGTGCATTTATAATGGCTTCTCCCGTCATTGCACCCAACAACAAAATATCCATTGCATCTTCTTCAAATCCTCTTATTACAAATTCTCCGGCTCCTTTAATTTTCAATTTTTTTAAACTAGGAAGCGTGATGTTGATTTTAACTTTATCATCGATATCAAATCCTTTGTCCCAATAATTTTTATTGCGTGTGCGATACTTGATTTCTAGTGTTTCGCCCGAAATGGAAACTTCATATTTTCTTTTTTCGGCATCGGGTCCATCTAGTTGAACAGAGAACCCCACTGCCTTGCGTATCACTAAATCAAATAGGCCGTTAATTTCAATTTCATTAAAATCTTTATAGCCGAATTGATCATTTAATTGAATGGTTTTACTTTCGGTAGGTTGTTTGCAATTAATGCACTCGAACCCACTCTCCGTCATTTTCCACGTTTTATTAAAATTAGAATCATGGTAGCCCTCGTAATCCATATAATGGTTATCGATCAATCTCCACAGGTCTTCTTCAATAACAAAGGTTTGCCCGTACGGAATGAAGAGTTCCATGTCTAACCGTTGGGCGCGGAACTTGGCACCTTTTTTAAAAGATAAATTTGAATCGAATGTTAATGTGCTGTCTTGTTGTTGCACATTATATTCAACCATCTGCGCATTTTCAACTCCGTTTTTGCGCGTAAAGCCTTGTGCCCGAAAGCGCTGCACTAATTTAAACTCGGTTCCTTCATATCCTTTTATGGTAAGATCAGTTACTTTATAATCGTCTAATCCAATTTCATTTACTTTTAAAACAGCAACTTTACCGCTGAGGTTAAAGACCTTTTCTGTTTTATACTCGCCATCTTCTTTAAAGGAATATATAATTTTAGGAACGGTGAAGCTGAGCGTTAAAATGCTAAAGATGAATAGCCCCAACATCGTCCAGCCAACGGCAGGTTTAAACAAAGATTTTTTTGCCAAGATAGAACCACCCGATAATAAAATTCCCAGTGAGGGTATCAATACCACTACAAATGCTGCTATCATACTCCAGGCAGGAAACGTATTTCTAAATGCCTCAGTGGGTAAACTTAACCCTTGAATATCTCCACCCCAATAGTCGGGAAGGATGGAAGTGCTGAACAGCCCCATAAATATGCCGAACATAATGACAATACTTACTAATAACGCGAGCCCCGTAGCGAATATAAAAAGGCCAAATACAACTCTTATTAACTCAAAGAAAACCCGTACTATCGGGCCAAGTATTTTGCCCAATGCGGTTACAAATGTTCCAATCAACCGGAAGGGAAATAAAATTATTTTGGCAAGTGTACTTTCTTCTTCTTCCTTTTCATTTAAACTTTTCTTTACTGATGACTCGATGTTGGAAAGCGTAACGGGTTCGCCCTGCATTTCCATTTTTTCGGTAATGCTATTGGCTTGCGGCAAGGCAATCCATAAAATGATGTAGAGCAAAAGGCCTACGCCTCCGGCAAAACTTAGTGCAATAAACAAAACACGAATTGCGGTGATATCCGCATTGAAGAAAGCGGCTACACCACTGGCAACGCCACCTAAAACTTTTCTTTCAGGATCGCGATACATTTTTTTGATACCGCTCTCATCTGTTAGTTCTTGAGATTCCGGAATTACGATCCACATGACGATGTAGGCCAGAATTAATCCGCCATAGCTACCAAGCACTAAGAGTGCAAAAAGCACCCGAGGCCAAACCGGATCGATGTTAAAGTAATGGCCGAAGCCGGCACACACACCACCTAGTATTTTTTTATGAGCATCTCTAAATAATTTTTTATGCGGATTGGGCGAAGCGCTAGTTTTTTGATAGCTGCTTTTTTCTGCCTTAGGTGGTTCGCTGCTTGCCTCTTGTTCTTCTGCTGCTTTAAAATCGCTAACGTTACCCATGGTAGCCTTTAAGCCACTCACATCTTCTAATGTAATTACCTGCTTCCCTTCATTTAGCTTAGAAAGAAATATTTCGGCAATGCGGCTTTCAATATCAGCTAAGATTTCGCTACTATCCTCAAACGAGCCGAAATAGCTATTGATGGAATCTAAATATTTGCGAAGCGCATCGTATCCGTCTTCTTCTATGTGAAAGATGATGCCGCTAATGTTGATGCTGATGTTCTTTTTCATTTATGTATGAAATTAAAAAATGTTGAATTTGAATTTATGCTGGCGCTTGAGATTTACTTCTTACGGCCTGGGTAGAATGGACTAAATCATCCCAAGTTTCAGTAAGCCCTACTAAAAACGAATTTCCGGTTTCGGTTAGTTTGTAATACTTGCGCGGTGGTCCCGATTTTGATTCTACCCATTTATACTCAAGTAGCCCGGCATTTTTTAAGCGGGTTAACAGGGGGTAAAGGGTGCCTTCCACCACAATCATTTTAGCTTGAGTCAATTCTCCTAACATATCAGAGGCATATACTTCGCCTCGCGCAATAATGTGAAGAATGCAAAATTCTAAAATTCCCTTTCTCATCTGAATTTGTGTGTTCTCTAGATTCATACAGCACTTTTTTGTCTATCCATGCAAGTTATAAGCCAAAAGTACTATGTATAACCAAGTACTAGATGAAAAAGATTATTTTATTTTAAAAAACCTCAATTTTAGCGTTAAATTGAATGCTTTACCGAAGGCCTAAATTTATGAGACTCCTCGCTATTCTGATTTTTGTGTTCATTTCTGTTCAATTAATCGCACAAGACACACATTATTGGACATATCGATATGGCACAAGAGCCGTATTAATGGGTGGCCCAGCCGTGGGCGGATTGGAGGATAACAGTTCAGTAATTTATAATCCTGCATTATTGAGTTTAGTAAAAAGCACTTCGATATCTATTAACTCAAACTTATACCAAGTAGTAAATATTACTGCTAAAGATGGTGCCGGCCCCGGGCAAGATGTTACTAGCAATCAATTCTCTGCAGTGCCAGTTACCGTTTCAGGGTTAATTAAAAAGAAAAGACCCTCTCGCTGGACGATGGGCTACGCGATTATTGTTCCAACAGAATTTACTTTTAAAGCAACGGCTAGGGAAGATGGATTTAAAGATATTGTTACTGCGAATAATGAAAGTCCTGGTGCAGAAGATTATGTTGGTCAATTTTCAATCAACACACGCCTATCAGAAAATCAAGGAGCCTTTGCCTTTGCCTATAAGATCAGCGATAAATGGTCTGTAGGGCTTACTAATAATTTCGTTTATCGTTCGCACAACTATGCTAAAAATGAATTGAGCAGAATGATTTTAAATGATGTTACTAGTACTGGTAAACCAATAAATACACTGGTCAGTACAAGTGAAGCGCAAAGTATTGAATATACCAACTTGAGGTACGAGCCTAAACTAGGCTTAGCTTTTGTTTCCGGAAAATGGTCCGCAGGCTTAGCTATCGTTTTTCCGAGTATTAATATTGCTGGTACTGGTACAATAGCACGCGATGTGGTAGCAAATAGCCTTCAAATTAATTTAGAATCTAATCCGACTAAGCCACCCATTTATGTACGAACTAACTTTGCGGTTAATGATCGGCAAACTAAGTTATCGACAATCTATAAAAGTCCTCTCTCTATTTCTGCTGGCTTAGCTTATAAAACAAAGAAAACATTATTGGCTGTTTCTGCAGAATGGTTTGATGCCATTTCACTTTATAATATCATGTCACCCGAAGATAATTTATTTAAAAGGCCTACTAATTTAGTTCTGGATGGCAAAAAATTTTTAGAGTTGAATGCTTCTAACAGATCGGTTACCAATTTTGCGATTGGCATCGAACAAGCATTAAATGAAAGGATTAGTATCAGCACTGGATTTCGCACAAATAATTCTTTTTATGATCGTGTTTTTGATGATCGAATAACAAGTAGAAATAGAAATAACTTAAACAGTAATTCGCTTAACTTAGATATTTCTTCTTGGAATATTTATCATGTAGTAATAGGCGGAACCTTTAAGCAAGAAAGAAGAGATTTGAGTATAGGCTTCAACTTTAGCTGGGCATCAGAAGGAACATTGAAGCAGTTTGCCAATTTTGATAAGCCAACAGAAAACACTTTTTTACTTGGCCAAAAGGTAAATACTTCTGTTAACTTTTTCTCTTACGGAATCTTACTAGGCTATACCTTCCGGATTCGTTCGGGCTCTATTTAAAATTAATATTGAAGGTGCTTAACGGTTGTTCCTTTATTAATCAATTGCTTGAGCGAATCGATTCCAATTTTTAAATGCAGATCGACATAGCTGGTAGTTACTACTTTATCGCTCGCCTCTGTTTTTACGCCATCGGGTGTCATGGGCGAGTCGCTAACCAATAGCAAGGCACCAGCCGGAATTTCATTGTAAAATGCAGTTGAGAAAATAGTAGCTGTTTCCATATCAATGGCTGCGGCTCTAATCTTAATTAAGTAGTTTTTAAAATCTTCATCCCATTCCCACACTCTGCGGTTGGTGGTATAAACCGTTCCACTCCAATAATCTTGATTGTAATCTCGGATGGTTGTTGAAATAGCTTTCTGTAAGGCAAAGGCAGGAAGGGAAGGAACTTCTGGCGGAAAATAATCATTGGAGGTACCTTCTCCTCTTATTGCTGCAATGGGCAAAATCAAATCGCCAATCTCATTTTTAGCTTTCAAGCCACCACATTTTCCTAAAAATAAAACTGCCTTAGGCATAATGGCTGTTAAGCAATCCATAATAGTTGCCGCATTGGGGCTGCCCATTCCAAAATTAATAATTGTAATTCCTTCGGCAGTAGCGCTCAACATAGCGCGATCTTCGCCATGTATAGGAACCTTATGCCACTCGGCAAATTTCTTTACATAATTGTCAAAGTTGGTGAGTAAAATATAATGGCCGAAGTCTTCTAGCTTAAGCCCCGTGTAGCGGGGGAGCCAATTTTCGACAATGTCTTTTTTGTTTTTCATCATCAAATAGTTAAGTCATTTGTTCCTTCCTTAGTACTCCGTAGCTTTCGAGTGGATGCGCAAACTCAATCTTCCTGATATAAAAGCCACTCTAAAGAAAGAGGAAGGCAAAGTATGGATTTTTGATATGATTCGGAAGAAGTATATCATACTAACGCCCGAAGAATGGGTTCGGCAACATTTTATTCATTATTTAATCCTCGAACTCCATTACCCCAGATCACTTTTTCGCATTGAAGGAAGCCTCACTTACAACAAACTTCAAAAGCGATCTGATATTTTAATTTTTGATAGAGCTGGAAAACCGTGGATGTTAATTGAGTGCAAGGCTGCGGATATCAGGTTAAGTCAAAAAGCATTTAACCAAGTAGCAGTTTACAACATGACGGTGAATGCAAAATATTTAGCCGTAACAAATGGCATGGCACATTACTGCTGTGAAGCCTCTAAGCAAGGTGAAACCCCCGTTTTTTTAGATGCCTTTCCTGAGTTTGTGTAGAGAATGGCCACGATTGTGCAAATCATTTTTTTTACACAATCGTGGCAAGATATTATTAACCTAAAAACTCTTTCACATCTGTGTACGGAGTATTGAATGCATCTGATACAGCCTTATAAACAACTTTGCCACCGATTACATTTAAGCCTTTCTTTAGATCAACATTTTCGGAGCAAGCTTTTTTCCATCCTTGCGTTGCTAATTTAATAGCATACGGTAAGGTCGCATTAGTCAATGCTAAAGTAGAAGTGTAAGGCACCGCACCGGGCATATTGGCAACGCAATAGTGAACTACATCATCTATTATAAAAGTAGGATCTTCGTGTGTGGTTGGGCGGCATGTTTCAATACAACCACCTTGGTCAACGGCCACGTCAACCAACACCGTTCCAGGTCTCATCGTTTTAAGCATATCACGCGTGATTAGCTTAGGAGCTTTTGCGCCCGGCACTAATACACCACCAATAATCAGATCGTGCGTTTTTACTAATTCGCGCAGCACATATTCATTTGATACCATCGTGTGCACGTTCTTCGGCATCACATCATCTAAGTAGCGAAGCCGATTAATATTCACATCTGTAATAATAACATCAGCACCCATTCCTGCCGCCATCTTTGCCGCATTGGTTCCTACCACTCCGCCTCCTAAAATCAATACTTTAGCAGGCATTACTCCCGGCACACCGCCCAACAAAATGCCACGTCCTTTCATTGGTTTTTCTAAATACTTGGCACCTTCTTGAATAGACATTCTTCCGGCTACTTCACTCATCGGAATAAGCAACGGTAAGCTTCCATCTAATCGTTCAACAGTTTCATAGGCCAAACAAACAGCACCAGTCTTTACCATCGCGTGTAGCAATGGCTCGTAAGAAGCAAAGTGGAAATAAGTAAATACCAATTGATCTTTTTTAATTAAATTATATTCTTGCTCAATTGGTTCTTTCACTTTCATGATCATGTCAGCGATAGCAAATACTTCTGCCGCTGTAGGTAATATTTTAGCACCTGCATTCTTATATTCTTCATCACTAAAGCCGCTGCCAACACCTGCCTGTGTTTGAATGTAAACGGTGTTTCCGCGTTTGCTAAGCTCTTGCGCACCTGCAGGGGTCAGTGCTACTCTGTTTTCATTATTCTTAATTTCTTTGGGTACTCCAATGATCATATCGATGGGATTAAAGTTATCTATTTACGTTTTTCAAACGAGTGCGCAAATATAATAGGTATTTATGGAATTGGAAGGTTGGAAAATGGAACCTCACCTTCATAAAAATTAAATATCTTTCGAGATGCCCGCAAACCTCTATGCATTTTACGGTTCTCTTCGCAGAGGACTTCATAACTACGAGGTTTTTAAACCTCATCTAAATTACCAGTTTAGCATTTGGCTTACAGGTTTTCAACTTTATTCGTTTGGCGATTTTCCGTTTGCTATTAGAACCGGAAAAAAAGTAGACAAGATTTTAGTCGAAGTTTTTGAAATAGAGAAAAAAGAAATAGAAAAGCAGATTGACGAGTTAGAATTAGGGTATGGCTATCACAGTGAATGTGTTTTGGTTGATAAAAAACCTGTAAAAATTTATTTGCTAAAAGAGTCGGCAAATTATCCATTGGTAAGTGGAGGCGACTGGGTGAAATTCTTTCGGGGTTAGATTGAATAACGCTATTTTATTTGGAGTTTTTTTTCTTCTTTGAACCCTGATGGGTTTTTATTTACTTTTGAATTATTAACCGCACACGATTGAGCCAGACAAAAACAGACTTTCCAAAAGTTTCAGCCAAGAGAGTTACTGAAATTTTGGCCGATTATAAATTGGCTTGCGAAAGCCGCGAAGCCAGTTTGCTCGGAAGAAAGGAAGTCTTTATGGGCAAGGCCAAGTTTGGCATCTTTGGTGACGGCAAAGAAGTAGCTCAAATTGCGATGGCCAAAGTTTTCCGCAATGGAGATCATCGCTCCGGTTATTATAGAGATCAAACATTTATGCTGGCTATTGGTGAAATGAATCTTCACCATTACTTCGCACAGCTTTATGCGCATACAGATGTGGAAGCAGATCCTGCCTCTGCAGGCAGATTAATGAACGGGCATTTTGCTACCCGTATGTTAGATGGAAATGGCGAGCTAAAAAATATTTCTCAACTAAAAAACAGCAGCGCAGATATTTCACCTACAGCATCACAAATGCCTCGATTAGTTGGGTTGGCGTACGCTTCAAAACTTTTTAGAAATAATCCGGATCTTCATTCTTTTAGTAATCTAAGTACGAAGGGAAATGAAATTGCTTTTGGTACCATTGGTAACGCCTCTACTTCTGAAGGAATGTTTTTCGAGGCAATCAATGCAGCAGGGGTTTTACAAGTACCTATGTTGGTATCTGTGTGGGACGATGAGTACGGAATTTCTGTTCCCAAAGAATATCAAACAACCAAAGGAAGCATTTCGAAAATATTAGTTGGCTTTCAGCGCAACAAAAACGAAAAAGGCTACGAAATTTTTACAGCGAAAGGTTGGGATTACGAAGAGCTTTGTAAAGTTTATGCGCAAGCAGAAAAAGTTTGCCGAGAAGAACATGTTCCGGTAATCATACACGTGGTTGAGATGACCCAACCGCAAGGTCACTCTACCTCTGGTTCGCACGAGCGATACAAATCAAGAGATCGATTAAATTGGGAAACAGACTTTGATTGTATTCTTAAAATGCGCGAATGGATTATTGCCGAAGCCATTGCTACTGCCGATGAATTAGATGAGTTAGAGAAAGGGGCAAAGGCTACTGCAAAGAAAATAAAAGATCAAGCGTGGAAAGCTTTTAACGAAGGCATTCAAGCAGATCAAAATGCATTAGTAAAATTATTGGAGCAAGCAGTTGCTGAACATATTGAATTGAAAGTGACTCTTGACATTCTTGTCAAGACGATCAATCCAGTGCGCTACGATGCAGTGAAAGCAGCGAAGGCTGCTCTGCGTTTTTTAATTGAAAAAAAATGTTCTGTCAAAGATCAATTGATAGAGTGGGTTCGCGCTACAACAATTGAAAATACAGATCGATATAGCTCTCATCTTTATAGTCAATCGGAATGGTCAGCTTTAAAAGTAAAATCAACCCCTGCAACCTATTCTGATAATTCTCTATTAGTAGACGGACGCGAAGTTTTACGAGCCTGTTTTGCAGAAGCATTACAGCGCGATCCGCGAGTTTTAGCTTTTGGTGAAGATGTTGGAAAAATTGGAGATGTCAATCAAGGCTTTGCCGGATTGCAAGAGAAGTTTGGCGAGCTCCGCGTAACCGATACAGGCATTCGCGAATGCACAATTGTTGGACAAGGTATTGGCCTTGCTTTGCGCGGACTGCGTCCTATTGCCGAAGTACAATATTTAGATTATTTGCTGTATGCAATTCAAATATTAAGTGATGATCTGGCGAACCTTCAATACAGAACGAAAGGCGGCCAGAAAGCTCCGCTGATTGTGCGCACGCGTGGCCATCGGTTAGAGGGCGTGTGGCATGCAGGCTCTCCGATGGGAATGATCTTACATAGCCTTCGCGGAATGTTTGTGCTAGTGCCGCGTAATATGGTGCAAGCAGCTGGTTTTTATAATACACTTTTACAATCTGATGATCCTGCTCTTATCATCGAATGTTTGAACGGCTACCGGCTAAAAGAAAGATTACCGGATAACGTTGGGCAGTTTGCCTTGCCTCTTGGCCAACCAGAAATTCTAAAAATGGGAACGGACGTTACCATTGTTACTTATGGATCGATGTGTAGAGTGGTGATGGATGGTGTAGAAGAGTTGGAAGAAAAAGGAATTTCGTGTGAGGTGATAGATGTGCAAACACTTTTGCCATTTGATATTAATCATACAATTGTTGAATCGTTGAAGAAAACCAACCGAGTTGTTTTTGCAGACGAAGATGTGCCGGGCGGAGCAACTGCCTTTATGATGCAACACGTTTTAGAAGTGCAGAAGGGATATCAATATTTAGATGCTGCTCCATTAACAATAACTGGAAAAGAACATCGGCCCGCATACGGTTCCGATGGTGATTATTTTTCAAAACCAAATCCGGAAGAAATTTTTGATAAAGTTTATGAGTTGATGCGCGAAGCAAATCCTGCTAAGTTTCCAAGCTTTTAGCCTTTTCTGGTAATACCTGCGAGCGTAAATTCTTTAGTAGTAACAGAGTTGCTTTTATTGAGCGCGCGATCTTGTATGCTAATTATTAATCGTAACGTATTGATGGTAAATTTATCTGCTATCTCTAAGGATTTTATTGAATAAATTAATTTACCGTCTAAAGGAGATTTTTTTCCCGGATCTTTTGATAGAACCGGAAACCTTGCGTTGTATCCTTGTGGAGAACAATTGGGGTATTTATAATACGATGCCGGATCAAACCTTGTAAAAGTTCCATCAGGATTCTTTGTTTCAAAGTCAATGAAGATATTATAATAGTTTGGGTTTAATTCGATGTATAAAGTATCTGTCACAATATTACTCCCGTTTCTTTGAACCTCCCAGTTTATGCAATTATATGGGGTAACAAAATCGGGTAACTTTAAACTTGGATTGAGTCGTTTTGTTTTATAAGTAACAGGTTGATTTTGAAAAGTAAAGTAAAATGTTTGTTTGTACGCATTACTGGTGAATGAATCATCAATCCCTAAATCACCATCACCATCTTTAAATTTCAATGATACAACAAGTGAATCAAAGCCGCCATCTTTTGATTTCCCAAAATATAAATCATCATTTAAAACTTCTATCTGAGGGACAAAAGGATAAGTTGGGGCAGTAAAGCAGGCATTAAAGGCAATTGCCAAAATTAATGCGAAACCAATATTTTTGATTACCCTCATTTTATAACTTTGTATAAATCTTTCGTTCTTGTCATTCATCTCCCATTTCACTTCCTCCCTCAATTCAATTAACGAAGATAGCTTTGTAGATATTGCTTTACAACTATTTCGCCATCAGGCCGAACAAAATCCCGTTTATAAAAAGTATATCAATGCCAGAAACATTGATGTTGCAAAGGTCACTTCTCTTGATCAAATCCCTTTTTTACCTATCAGTTTTTTCAAAACACATTCGATTATTACTGGTACTTGGAACCCGGAAGTGGAATTTAGCAGCAGTGGTACAACGGGCTTAATAACCAGTCGCCACGCAGTTAAAAGCCTTCTATTTTATCTGAATAATGCCGAGGCCATTTTTAATCAGTTCTTCGGCTCTATTCAAGATTATCACATTCTGGCCTTATTACCTTCATATTTGGAAAGAGAAGGCTCCTCGCTAATTGTGATGATCGATCATTTTATTAAAAAGAGTAAATCAGAACATTCGGGCTTTTACTTATATAATCAGAAAGAGTTAATTCAGAAACTTGAATGGTTAAGGTCGTCAAACAAAAAAGTGATTTTATGGGGAGTTTCCTTTGCTTTATTGGATTTGGCAGAAAAATTTGAACTGGATTTAAGTCATTGTATAATTGTTGAAACCGGTGGAATGAAAGGTAGGAGGAAGGAACTTATCCGAGAAGAATTACATGCATTACTATGTACCCGATTTAATGTTGAACAAATTGCTTCGGAATATGGGATGACAGAACTTTTGTCGCAGGCTTATTCTGAAGGAAAGGGACTTTATAATCTTCCCAAATGGATGAAAGTGATGGTGAGAGATATTAATGATCCTACTCAAATTTTGGCAACGGAGAAAATTGGTTGTTTAAATGTGATAGACCTAGCAAATGCCCATTCTTGTGCTTTCATAGAGACTCATGATTTAGCCCGCATTGATCAAAATGGTTACTTTGAAGTGCTTGGTCGGATGGATAACAGCGATTTAAGAGGGTGTAATCTTTTGGTTGGTTGACCTTTCAGAACGATTAATGGCATTTTAACCCGTTTAAGTTTGTTTCGAATAAAAAGATTGATATTTTTGAATTATCCAAATCCACTACTATGAAAAAAGTTATAGCCTTTTTACTACTCGTGTCTCTACTTTCTGCTTGCAGTCAATACACTTGTCCCACTTACAGCAAGAAAGAGATTAAACAATCAGTGCCTCAAAATAGAATTTAAAGGTACTTCTTTACTTCTTTTTCGGTGATTGTGGCTTCGCTCATGATCACTAATCTCTCTATAACATTTCTCAGCTCCCTGATATTCCCCGTCCACGGGTGAGCTTTTAGTTCTTTAAAAGCGCCTTTCTCAATTTCCTTCTTCCTTGCGCCTGTTTCTGTAGCTATATCGGCAAGAAATTTTTCTGCTAACAACTCAATATCTTCAATTCGTTGAGCCAATGAGGGTACTTTAATTATAATCACGGAAAGTCTATGATATAGATCTTCGCGAAACCGGCCTTCAGCAATCTCCTTTTTTAAATCTTTATTGGTTGCGGCAATTACTCTTACATTAACTAAAACATCCTTTTCGCCACCCACTCTTGTAACTTTACTTTCTTGCAAAGCCCGAAGTACTTTTGCCTGTACAGCAAGTGTCATGTCTCCAATTTCATCGAGAAATAAAGTACCGCCCTCTGCTTGTTCAAATTTACCAATTCGCTGCTTGATGGCCGATGTGAAGGAGCCCTTCTCGTGCCCGAATAATTCACTTTCAATTAATTCGCCAGGAATGGCTGCACAGTTTACTTCTACAAATTCAAATTTAGATCGACTACTTTTTTCATGTAGATGCCGTGCTACCAATTCTTTCCCCGAACCATTCGGTCCTGTAATTAAAACTCGGGCATCAGTAGGAGCTACTTTTTCTATAATTGTTTTTATTTCTTCTAGGGCAGGAGAGTTACCAACCATTTCATATTTAGATGAAATCTTCTTCTTTAACGTTTTAGTTTCCCTAAGCAAATGATTTTTATCTAGCGCATTTCTAACGGTGATAAGCAGCCTATTTAGATCGGGTGGTTTTTGAAGAAAATCATACGCTCCCATTTTAGTAGCGTCCACAGCAAGCTCGGTCGAGCCGTGCGCAGAAATCATTACAAAAGTAGAAGTGATGCCTTTTTCTTTTGCTTTTTGCAAAACTTCCATGCCATCCATCTTAGGCATTTTTATATCGCAAAGCACCAAGTCAAAATGGTCTGCCTCTAATTTTGCGAGCCCCTCCATGCCATCTTTAGCTTCTTCTATTGCAAGACCCAGGTCTTTTTGGTCTTTTAAAATATCTTTTAGAACTGCGCGAATGCTAGCCTCATCCTCTATCAATAAAACTTTTGGCATTTGGTAAAAGTTATTAGTTAATGATTGTTAATTAATGGTTGCACATGGCTGATAACAGTTAACGTGTAACGGATTTAAAAAATAATGCAAGCCTATAAGCCGGGTTCTGTCTGGCTGCTTTACAACCAGTCTTATCATTTATCTAGTACTGACGTTGCCGTCAGCATCCATCAGCCTACCCAATCATATCAGTAAACTATCAGCGAGTAGCTGATCACTTTCGTGGATATGACCTATTTGGCCTTTCAACCCGTAAGGTTTACCATGCGCCTGAAATCACTTTCAACCCGGTGAGCTCTTACCTCACCTTTTCACCTTTTCCTCTCTGCGACTAGCGCAGCGGGGTAGTTTATTTTCTGTGGCACTGTCTGTTCCTGACTTTTACAGTCAGGACCTTCCTGTTAGGAAGTACGGCACTCTTTGTTGCCCGGACTTTCCTTCCTGACGTTACCGTCAGGACGATAAGACGGCTTGCATTACAACAAAGGTAATACGGAAATAGTGATTTAAGATTTTCTAATGAATATCTGATCCGGTCAGCTTCATCTCATATTGATCGGCTAGGTTGGCCACCTCCTGAAGCATTTCTTTGATGGTCTCTTCGGAAAGATTTTGCAGAGATGCTACCGCTTCGATTTGTAAATAGTTTTGATTGATAACAAACCGGCAATAATTAAAAAAAGCTGTTTGTTCCAACAGCATTTTAAAATCTATGGATAAGGAGGAAGAGCATACTTTTGAATTGAAGGTGATAAGCTCCCGATTATAGAGGTCATTTTTTTTAATCGTACCTAAAACAGTTTGAAACCGCCCGCCAGAAACAGGAATGATAATAATGGATTGTACTGAATCGTATTGGGTAAACTGACCACCAATTTGGTCAGCATATTTTTTCATGATGAGAGACAAATCCATAGTAATTATTTTGTTTTCGAAGATAACTAAGATTTTTTAATTATTGACTTCCTTCTTTTTTGGGGGTTGCCGCTTCTTTAGCATGCTGTTCTTCCAGTTCTCTCCTTCTGCGCTCGCGAGCCGAAATAAGCAAGTCTCGCCACTTGTTGAAATTCTGTGTGTGCATTAAGCTGATGCCGGTTGTAATAGTTGATTGAGCTCCAATGGAGTTGGTGAGTTGATTGATGTTTGTTCGGTTAAACATTTTTACTTTAAATTTTCCGTCTGCGGTTAATTGATAATCAACCGTCCAATCGCCTAGCATATTGGCAACATCGCTTCGGGCATATTGATTATTATTAAAAGTACCATCTCGTGTTACGCGCAAGCGCCCACCTAAAAATGAGTACGATAGTCTTAATTGAAAAGTATTGAAAGCCTCCTGGTCAAAATTTCCTAAGTCGAAATCTATTTCCAGATTTTGATCTACTTGAGTAAGCCAGTAGCTCAATTGATTAGAGAGTAATTCGCTTACGCTGCTGGAAAGGGCGCCACCGCTTATAAACGCATCGGCCGAAGAAAAGCGTCTTAGTACAATTAAACTGAATACTTGCTTCTGCAATTCTTGTTCATCTAATTTTGCTTTGAACGCCTTGAAGTCAGTATTTAAAGTTACCGTTGAGCCGTTATCCATGCGTACTACGTTCGGTAATTCATTCGCAATAATATCAAAGTTAATTTGAGGGCTCATCATGGCTCCGTCTAATTTTAGTACTACTTCAGCAGGATATTTTCGTCTCATTTGCGGAGTATTGGCCAACGTTTGATCGGCAATGATGGGGCCAAACGAAGTGAGTTGTTTGTAACTGGCACTTAAAGCCAGTTGGCCTGTGTATGGATCACCATACCAACTTATTCTGCTTCCCCTATTTATATCAAATTCTTTATTAATAACATCATACAAGGTGAAATTGTAATTTCCTCTTTCAAATTCATACACCCCAAACATGCTGAACTCTCCTTTTGTATCTAACTGTAGTTTGATGTCTCCCCTTCCATACCCTCGAATAATATCTCCTGATTTGATGTTGAAAATGATTTCTCCGTAGGCATCGGGTGTAATGTCTAAGTTAAGATCCATGGTAATGCCCGATGGTTCTGCTTTTGGTTTGATTAATGACTTAGCTTTCCGTTGTTGCGCAGAATCGCTGAGATTTACAAAAGAGACGAAATCTTTTTTCTCAATGGTTTCACCACTATTCATAGGAACAAACACACGCGTATTTTTTTCAGATCGGACGGTGGCTGAAATTTTCATGTTTTCCAAAGGACCCAAAATATTCAACGTTCCGGATCCATACGCTTGACCATAGAAGGAAGTATTGTCTTTTGTTCCAGTATTCAACAGTTGAAAATTTTTAAAATCTGCATACAGAATAATTCTGAACTTTGAATAGTTTTTATGAGTAAGATAACCCCTCAGGTTGCCTTTGTTTTTTACTATATCAGTTAATTCGATATCATCAAAACTGATTTGAGTGGGCGTTATTCCTAATGTGCCGCTAAACTTGTAAAGGGTTTTAAGATAATCTACCATTAGCTGGCCATCCTCTACAACCCCCTTTCCATTTATTATGGGTTCATTAAAATTGCCGGTAATCAAATACTCGCCTGATAGTGTTCCGTCTATATGAGAGAATATGCCTCGCAAAAAGGGTTCAATTACTTTTAAATTTGTCTTGGCTAACTTAGCTTTAATGTAAAGTGGACTTGCTTTTTTGGGATTATAGTAGCCATCTAATAAAACAGTTCTGTTACCTAGCCGATCAATTGTAAAGTTGATATCAAACTGCTCACTTTCTCTGTTCCAGATGTTAGTTCCACTTACATCTCCTATCAAAAAATTATTGACAGTGAATTCGCTCACCGAAATTTCGTTTTGAAAGTAGGGGTTGCTATAAAGATCTCTAGCTTTGATTTCACCATCCATAGTGCCCTTAAATTTTTCAGAACTAATGGTATTCAGAATATCAAGATTGAAATTCTTAACCGTAAGATTTAATACTTGATCGCTTAACTGCGAAATTCTGCCATTCAGTAAAATTGATTCTTCATTGTTTCGGATTTCGAGATGATGCACATCCCATTCTTTTCCGTTGTTGAGTGTAAAGTTACGTTGATTAATCTCCCACTCTTTGTCGAGTGCGCGAATGCGAGTAGGAAGGATTTTTATTTTAGTACTGTCGTCCAAAAAATCGATTTCAGACTTTAAACGTAAGAGGTTGGTGGTTCCAGCTTGGTCGGCATCTAAACTAAAATCGATGTGATCTCTATTCCATATTAGCTCTGAAAATAAATTCTTTGTTGTAAAGTTGTTAGTAAGATTTTGGTAGGCACTGGTGATGGATAGTGTTGCTAATACGTTTACACTGTCTCTTACTTTTGATCCGGATAAGTCAAACTCATTTTGTGCAAATATCTTTCCACCCATTGTTAATGTATCGACTGACGCATACGCCTGAAACAAGGAGGTTTTTCCGTTTGTGAATTTTCCTTTGATATTTGTTTTCTTTGAGACGCTCGCGGTTATATCAGCTAATTCTATAACAGGGTTGATGTTGTTGAGGGTAACATTAAAATTCGCTTCGTAAGCTTGAATGCTTTTATCTTTTTTATCATAGTACTGTTTTATCGCTATTTTATTGTTCTTTACATTCAATTTAAATTCATTGAAAAGTTTAACGAGATCATGAAATAATGTCGAGTAGTAGTAGTTGCCCTCCAGTTCAACATCTGCCAATGAACTTCTTAGATAAAACTGTCTTTTATTATTTTGATGAAGCGATCGAATATAGAGTGAGTCAATCGCCAAAAATTTTTCTCTGTATTTTATATTGCTTTTTGTAAAGATCGCATCGCCAAACAGGCTGTCAATTTCCAATCCTTTTGTGTTTATATCTAGATAGGTGCTGATGCTAAGTGGTTCTTTAATAAATCCCAGATTATGAATATTAGCAGTGTCGAGGTTGGCTTTTAGTTTTACCACATTCAGGCCTTTTCTTAAATCAACGGAACCCACTACATTAAACTTTAGATTAGGATCGTCTACTTTTAGTTCTCCGTTGAACAATTGACTAGCAAAGCGGGCGTTGGTTGAAATGTTAGTGTAATTGTAATGAAAGAATCCAATGGATTGAATGTTGCCTCTAAGATTAAAATCGGCCGACTTTTCTGTCAACCCCGTTCCTTTTATTTGTCCTTTAAGAGTAACGCGCTGAAAGGTTACGGTGTCGTTAAAATATTTTCCCAAATCTAAATTGGTGAGAGCAAGATTACCACTGTAAGTAGAGCGTTCAAATTTCTCCTGATTAATTTTAAGATTTATATCTGATTTAATTTTGCCTAGTCTTCCATTAAAATCTCCATTTGCTACAAAGTCATTTATAAATCCGGTAAACTTTCCTTCTAGCTTAAATTGTTGCAGGGGCTGAAGTAATTCATAAATATTTTCCGGAAAAAGAAAACGTAGATCTCTAATGTTAACAGCCCCCTTCTTCACAGTTAAGTCTATAAATGTTTCTGAAATTGCAGGCAACCCATCCATCTGAAGTTTTCCTTCTATAGTAGTGCTGCCTAATTTCACTAGCATATTTCTATATTGAAACCGTGAGACTTTGCCCGTTATTTCTCCATCAATGTAAATAGGTTCTGGAAGTGGAGCTTTGCCATTTGTAAATAGAGCAAGATCAGACGGATAAATAACTGTCTTCTTTAATTTGGCTTTGATGTTTACCTTCGTATTAAAATCACTGAGGTCTGCTTGACTTTTAAAGCTAAGAACTATTGTATCGGTAACATGGCTATCGCCCGCGGTTAAGTCAAGTCCCAAAAATTCCATATTGGTTTGCGAAATCCTAAAAAAGGTCTTGAGTTCTTTTACTTCTAAACCCGATCTCTTGTCTTTTGCCTGAAACGAACTTAAATCAAACTCAATGGTATCGCCAATTACTTTGAATGCTTGCAGGTCAGCCTCTACCGCTACTTTAAAATGATAGTAATCAAAACCTTTAGCGATAGAATCTTGCTCGGTATCATTCAAGCTGAACTTGGAATTTTCCAATTTGACTTCTCCAATATTTATTTTGGGAGGATTGCCTCCCGAGCTTTTTGAATCTCCACTTAACCGGTTGATAAAAACATTGATATTTAGATTTTTTTTGGTAGGAGTTTCATCAATTGTTTTAAGATTTACTTCTGCTTCCTTTAAATCAGCCCCATCGATATTGATATCGTTATTTTGGAGTAAACTGGTAAGCCTGAAATTGATGCTAATATGCTTAGCGGAAATCATTAAATTTTCCTCTGCATCAATAATCCTTAACCCTTCTATCTCAAGCTGATCGTACCAGCGCAAATAGAATTTCTCAAACGAAATTTTAAATCCTGTTACTTGCGAGAATTGCCGCGTATATCGGCCAAGCAAACCTTCTTGTACTGCGGGCAATTGGAGTAGAAAAAATGAGGCCACAATAAATGTAAGGCTCAAATAGGCAGCATATAGCACAAATTTCTTGAGCCATTCAAACAATCTATTTTTAATAACTTGCAGCCTCATTTATTAATCAAAATGCATCCTGTTATACTGGCCATTGAATCTTCTTGCGATGAGACGTCTGCCTCGATAATTCAACACGGCAAGGTACTTAATAATGTTATTGCCTCGCAAAGCATACACCAGAAATACGGAGGTGTGGTGCCAGAGCTGGCATCGCGCGCCCATCAGCAAAATATTCTTATGGTTGTAAACGAAGCGATGACTACTTCGGGTATACCCTTTAATGAATTAAATGCAATCGCATTTACCCGCGGCCCGGGCCTTATGGGTTCTTTGCTGGTTGGAGTTTCTTTCGCGAAGGGGATGGCTCTGGCTCTCAACCTTCCATTGATAGAAGTTAATCACATGGAGGCTCATGTGCTGGCTCACTTTATTCAAAAGCCCGTTCCTGCTTTTCCATTTCTATGCCTTACCGTAAGTGGCGGACATACTCAAATTGTATTAGTGGAGGATTATTTAAAAATGAAAGTGATAGGCGAAACGCAAGATGATGCCGTAGGAGAGGCATTTGATAAAGCGGCAAAAATGTTAGGATTGCCTTACCCTGGTGGGCCGTTAATCGATCAATATGCAAAGCAGGGAAATCCCAAAGCCTTTAAGTTTTCAGATACCTCTATGTCAGGGTTTGATTTTTCTTTCAGCGGAATTAAAACTTCTTTCCTTTATTTCTTAAGAGATCAAAAAAAAATTGACCCTTATTTTGTTGAAAAAAATATGGCCGACATTTGTGCAAGCTTGCAGGCAAATCTTGTGAAAATGCTATTAAAGAAATTAAAGTTGGCGGCAGTAGAACTTGGAGTAAAAGAAATTGCTATTGCAGGAGGAGTAGCCGCTAATTCTGGATTAAGGACAGAGTTAAAAAACGAAGCGGAAAAATTGGGGTGGAGAATTTACATTCCAGAGTTTCAATATTGCACAGATAATGCAGCCATGATTGCTATAGCAGCTCATTATAAATTCTTGAAAAATGATTTTTGTAGATTGGATATTGCCCCTTTAGCTAACTTGTCTATCTAAAAATTGAAATTCTGTATTCTAAATCCTGACTTTCTATTTTTTTAATAAATGAAACTGATTTTTAAGCGAGGTGATTCTAAACTATTTAAAAAGTTAGTAACAGTGGCAGATCAAGCCGTCTTTCATGGTGAAATACTGCATGCTGTTTGCTCGACCTTTTCGTTGGCACGCGATTTTGAGTGGTCTTCGCGATTATTTTTTATCGAAATGAAAGATGAAGATGAAGAGGGAGTTGGAACATTTCTAACGATCAATCACGATAGTCCTGCTTTTGTAGGAGAAGAGATTATCTTTACAGCCACATTTGAAAAAATGGATAGAAATGAACTTACTTGCCTTATCGAAGCTAAAGTGGGCGACAGGTTGATAGCTACCGGAGCAACTGGACAAAAAATGTTAAAGAAAGATAAACTTAAACAAGTATTTACCAAGCCTGCCAAATGAAGGAACGATTTACCAGCGATATCAATATCAAAAACAAGCAAGCTAGTTTTCAGTATGAACTGATTGAAAAATTTGTGGCAGGCATTGCATTAATGGGTACTGAGATTAAATCTATTCGCGAGGGAAAAGTTAATTTACAAGATGGCTATTGCTATTTTAATAATGGTCAGGTTTTCACTAAGGGAATTAATATTACCCCCTATGCACAAGGAACACATTATAACCATGAAGCTTCACGCGAGCGAAAGTTATTATTAAAAAAATCAGAGATAAAAAGGTTGGAATCAAAAGTTGAAGAGAAAGGACTAACTTTAATACCCGTTCGATTATTTATTAGCGAACGCGGTTTTGCTAAATTAGAAATTGCGTTGGCGCGTGGAAAGAAAACCCACGACAAGCGTGAAAGCATAAAAGAGCGAGATGTTAAACGCGAATTATCCAGAATAAAGATTAGGTAATGATGGAAGGTAACTACGGTGTATGCAGATTATCAATCGTCTCTGTAAAGCGAGAAGCGAATCCATTATCTTCTCAAGTGAATCAACTTTTGTTTGGAGATCACTATGAAGCGTTAGAAGCCAGCCAAGATAACCGCTGGCAGCATATAAAAATTTATGCTGATCAATCAGAGGGCTGGATAGAAATGAATCAACATCACCCCATCACAAAAGAATACTTCGATCAAATCAATACAGTTGATTTTAAAATCACTACCGATGTTTGTTCAACCATTCTTTATAAAAAAACACCCATCTCAATTGTATTAGGAAGTATTGTTCCTATTTCGCAATCCGAGCTTTTTAAAATGGAAGAGCAGTTCGCTTTCAATGGCGAATCGAAAAGCCTCAGTCAAAAGAGAGAATACGAATTTATAAAGTCGATAGCGTTAAAATACCTTAATGCCCCTGAGCAAGCAGGTGGTAAAACTCCTTTTGGTATCTCCGCTAATGGCCTCGTTCAAATGGTTTTTAAAATAGGAGGTTACCCCTTGCCGTTTTCCGAAGCGGCTTTGCATATTCAAGGAAAAAAAGTGAATGCCTTCCATTCTATAAAACCAGGCGATGTTGCTTTTTTTAGATCCAGAACCAGCAAAGATTTAAGATGTGGTTTTGTACTTGATGATTCCCGTATTCTTCATGTAGACGGCAGGGCAAAAATAGACCAACTAATGGAAGATGGCATCCTCGACACGGAGACCAAAATCTTTACCCACACATTTGATTCATTTCGCAGGATTTTGAACGATTAAGCCTACCCGTTGTTTAAACGGTTAAATGGTTTTATCTTTTCCATTAGAAATAGCCATTGAAATATGAAATCCCCATCAGAGAAGCAAATTAAACAGAATAATAATCGAATGAGGGATTCCATGTGACCTTAAAAAAATAAATATTAACACATGAATAGTCGTGTTTTAGTGTTGAATCAAGATTACAGTCCTCTCATGGTTTGTTCTGTGGAGCGGGCATTTATCCTTGTCTTTTTAAACAAGAGCGAAATGATAAAGCCAGCCAATGGCCACAAG
The DNA here is from genome assembly GCA_025359125.1 of Cytophagales bacterium. Classification (GTDB taxonomy): domain Bacteria; phylum Bacteroidota; class Bacteroidia; order Cytophagales; family Cyclobacteriaceae; genus ELB16-189. The sequence goes on along the minus strand of JANYHI010000035.1, from coordinate 12,938 downwards.
TTGCATACCATTTCAAAAAGTTTTCCTATGCCTTCCGTAATTCGGCTTAACAGATATGTGAATGCACCTTATAAAGGAGTGAACCTTACGCGGCAAAATATTTTTAAGAGAGATAATTCAGAATGCCAATATTGTGGTACACGCAGAGATCTTACGTTAGATCATGTACTGCCCAGTTCGCGCGGTGGGCAACACAGCTGGATTAATTTGGTTACAGCATGTAAAAAATGTAATGCCCGTAAAGGAGATCGGACACCCGAAGAGGCTGATATGCCACTGAAGCGCAAACCGTATAAGCCTAGTTACGCACTTTTTCTTCGAGATGTAACGGGTTTTAGTCATACTGAATGGGATGATTTTTTAGAAGCGAAAGCGTCTGCTTAATTAAAATCTCATTGTAAAAACAGTTCTTACATCCAATTCTGATTTTACACTTAAGGTACCGTTGTGCATTTGCATGATTTGCCGAGATAGTGCGAGGCCAATACCTGAGCCCGTTTTTTTGGTGGTAAAGAAAGGCACAAATATCCGTTGGATTGCTTCGGGAATAATGCCCGGCCCGTTATCAATTACTTCGATTGTTATTGCAGTGCCATTATATTTTCCAATCACTTCAATTTTTCCATTTTCAGTTTGATGCAGTGCTTCCATTGCATTTTTAATCAGGTTAATCAGCACTTGTCCAATCATCTCTTCGTCAACTTCAAGGGTTATGTATTCCGATTCGCAGGTCATATTTAATTGAATGGATGTTTTTTTTATTTCTGGCCTCATCAACACCAATGCTCTTTCTAATAAATCTTTTAGCTTAATTATTTTTATTTTAGGCTGCGGTAGCGAAGTGTATTCGCGGTAAGCATCTATGAATTGAATAAGTCCTTTGCTTCTATTTTCTATTGTGGTTAGTCCTTCGCGCAAATCTTCAGCTCCTTCGGTTTTAAGTTCGTAGTTATGTTCTTTTTTCACCATGTCTTGATCCAGAATTTCTCGTAGCGTAGAGGTAAGCGAAGAGATAGGAGTGATGGAATTCATGATTTCATGACGAAGCACGCGTGTTAAATTCTGCCACGCTTCTAGTTCTTGCTTTTGCAATTCTGTTTGAATGTTTTGTAGTGTCAACACCTTTACTGTGTTGCCGCGAATACGCAGCTCCGTTGCCTGAATGGTTAACAAAAATTCATTTCCTACTTTATACAGAGCGCTCTTGCCTGGCTCGGCTTGCATCAGCGATTCAAATAAGCTAGGATTTTGATTGGCCAGTTCGTTAATATTTTTTAATTGTGCGGTGCCAATAAATTTTTTAGCGTTGGCATTCATCAACTGTACTTCGCCATCGGCATCAAATGAAATAATACCGGTACGCACTTGCTGTACAATTGTATTTAGGTATTGCCAGCTTTCTTCTTTTTCTGATCGTGCCTTACGAAACGCTTCCATCACTTCGTTGAAGGCTGTGTTTAATTCGCGAAAACTTTTTCCTAGCTTATTATCGTTTGCAAATCCTGAAATAAAATCAGAATATTTTACTGATTCCAGAAAGCGAGTAAGCTTTCGATTGGTTTGCGAAGTAAAGCGATAAAGTTCGATTAGTTGAAAAATGATGATAAAGATGGTAAGCCCGGCTGCAAAAACCATGTTTGGCCTATTGATCATAAACATCACCAACCCAACTGATGTTGCCAGTAATCCTACCCGAAAAGCTACTCTAAAGCGAAAGTCATTTATCATTTTAGTTATCAGTTGATAGTTATTTGTTAATGGTGATTAGGTTGCCAAATGAAATACAGAGCGCATTTGATAACAGATAACTGATAACCCTAAAGTCCATGTTTCTCCAGTCTTCTATAAAGTGACGATCGCGTTAAGCCTAATTCAGAAGCTGCTTGTGTGATATTTCCATTGTATTTTTTTAGCACTTTTCTAATTAGCAATTTTTCTACTTCATCTAAATTGAATTGATCAAGGCTCATACCTTGTTCCGTTTCTTTATTGCTGGCAATGTTAAAATTAAAGTCTTCAGGTTGTAGCACCGATGAGTTACTTAAAATGATCGCTCGTTCTAAGGAGTGCTGCAGTTCGCGAATGTTGCCCGGCCACGAATGTTTATTCATGCGCGCCATGGCTCCATCACTTATTTTGGTGATGCTTTTATCGTACTTAGTTGCGTAGTGTTTTAAGAAATGATTAGCCAGAAGTGGAATATCTTCAATACGATCGCGCAAAGCAGGAATTTGAATTTCGATTGTGTTGATTCGGTAAAGTAAATCTTGCCGAAACCGATTCTCTTTCACCATATCGTACAGCGGTAAATTAGTTGCGCAAATCAATCGTATATCAATCTGCGTATCTTTATTTGAACCCACTCTACTCACTCTTCTGTTTTGCAGCACAGTCAGTAGCTTTGCTTGTAATGGCATGGAAAGGTTTCCGATCTCATCCAAAAATAATGTGCCATGATTGGCTAACTCAAATCTTCCGGGTCTGTCTTCTTTTGCATCGGTGAAAGACCCTTTTTTATGACCGAATAATTCGCTTTCAAAAAGTGTTTCGGTAATCGATCCTAAATCTACGCTGCCGAAAGTTTCTGACTTGCGACCAGAGTTACTGTGAATGGCGCGTGCAATTAATTCTTTGCCAGTTCCATTTTCTCCTAAGATCAAAACATTTGCATCGGTTTGAGCTACTCTTTCAACGGTTTGAAAGATGCGCTGCATGCTTTGGCTTTGGCCGATGATGTCGCTGAATTTTTCGTTTTGTGCTTTGTTGATTTCCTGATTTTTAATTTTTAAGGTTTCAATCTGATCGCGCGATTCGCGCAGGCGCATAGAAGAATACAATGTGGCTAACAGTTTTTCATTTTCCCAGGGCTTTAATACAAAATCGGTAGCTCCGGCTTTAATGGCTTTCACAGCCATTTGCACATCGCCATATGCAGTAATTAAAACTACCACTGCTGAAGGATCGATGTTTAATATTTTCTCTAACCAATAATATCCTTCGCTGCCGCTGCTCACATCTTTGGTAAAATTCATGTCGAGCAAAATCACATCATAATCTTCCTGATTCATCAAGCCAGGCAATGCTTCCGGATTTTTTTCGATGTCTACTTGCGCGAAGTGACGTTTCAAATACATCTTAGCTGCCTTCAGCAAATCTTCATTATCATCTACAATTAAAATTTTTCCTTGTTTCGGTTCAGACATATTTTGTTCTTTAATTTTAGCTAGCCAAAGACCAATTCACAATATTGATACCGAAAGACAGATATCCATTAAACGAGGTGGAATCAAAGTCTTACTTATTCAAAGTTATAAATTATCGTCCGCAACCGAACACTTAAGTTCAGATATGAACGTGAATTATTATAGAATAGCTTAAATTGATAAGCTGTGACCACGAAAAGATCGTTGGCACGCTTGTTGGCAATGAGTGCCCGAACTTGAAATTGTACGAATGGATAAGCAAATCAAAAAGAAGTATTGGACCCTGAAGCGGATAGGAACTTATGCAGGCATTAGTGTCTTAGTTATTTTCATTGGCTATCAATTTATTTTTGCCGACAGGCGATCAAAGCTTAAAATTGAAAAAGATAAGATCACGATTTCAGAAGTTAAGAGGGGGGAGTTCAAAGAGTTTATTCCTCAAACCGGAACAGTGGAGCCTGCTCGCACAGTTTATTTGGATGCGATTGAAGGAGGAAATATTAAACGAATAGTACGCGAGAGTGGTGCGGTTTTAAAGGAAGGCGATGTTATTCTGGAGCTCACCAATTTGAATAGAGAAATTAGTGTATTAGATCAGGAATCAAATCTTACGCAAACCGTAAATAGAACGCGAGACACACGGTTGACTATTACGCAGAATGCACTTCGCCAAGAAGAAAGCTTAATTACGATCGACAATGCTTTGGCAACTTTAAAGCCGAAGTATGAAAGACAAAAAAAACTGTTCGAAAAAAATTTAATTGCGAAGCAAGATTTTGAGCAAACAGAAGCGGATTATCAAGCTAACCTAAAGAGAAGAGAAATTACCTACAAGGCATATAGATTAGATTCTATCAGTAGAATGCAACAGATCGTTCAGCTTGATGCGTCAGAAAAAAAATTATTACAAAGCTTGAATGGAGTAGGAAAAATTTTGGATAATCTCGTTATCAAAGCCCCAATAGATGGTCAGCTTTCCACTCCGCACTGGGAAATTGGGCAAGCGGTTACCCAAGGCCAACGGTTGGGTCAGGTAGATTTAGTGGGTAGTTATAAAGTGCGTGTTCCTATTGATGAATTGTATTTGCCGAAAATTTCTGAAGGCCTTCCGTCAACTACGGACTTTGCCGGAAAGACTTATCGCATGTTAATCACGTATATCTATCCAACCATTCAAAATGGAAGGTTTGAAGTGGATATGAATTTTGATGGTGAAACACCTCAGGGTATTCGCAGAGGTCAATCTTTGCGAATGCGAATTGAATTGGGTCAGGCTTCAGAAGAATTACTCTTGCCTGTGGGAGGTTTTTATAAAGACACCGGTGGCAACTGGGTATTTGTAATGGATGGCGAAGGTAAGGCAGTAAAGCGCGATATTAAGTTAGGAAGAAAGAATTCGGAGAACTTTGAAGTGCTCGAAGGATTGAAGCCGGGCGATCGAGTTATCACCTCTTCTTATGAAAACTTTGGCAATAACGAAGTCTTAATTTTAGATTGATGCAACTAAATGAAATATTTAGCGTCTAATGTTGCAACCATTGAATAGAATTGAAGTATTAATAAAACTAAACATCAACTAGAATCATCAAACCTGTAAAATCACATCTCCATGATAAAATTAAAAAACCTAGAAAAAGTTTACACTACAGAAGAAGTGGAAACTACAGCTCTTAACAGTATTAATATGGAAATTAAGGATGGCGAGTTTGTTGCCATTATGGGTCCATCTGGTTGTGGTAAATCTACTTTGTTGAATATACTAGGCCTGCTAGATAATCCTTCGGGCGGTGAGTATTATTTTGGAGAGCATGAAGTAGCCAAATATTCAGAACGTCAGCGGGCGCAACTTCGTAAAGGATCAATCGGATTCGTATTTCAGAGTTTTAATTTGATTGATGAATTAACTGTGTTTGAAAATGTGGAGCTTCCACTTCTTTATATGAAAGTTCCCTCCGATGAAAGAAAGAAAAGAGTAGAAGAAGTTTTGGAGCGCATGAATATTATGCATCGCAGAAATCACTTCCCACAGCAGTTATCAGGAGGGCAACAACAACGCGTAGCTATTTCGAGAGCGATTGTTGCAAAACCAAACGTGATATTGGCCGATGAGCCAACTGGTAATTTAGATTCTGCCAATGGAGAAGAAGTAATGAAACTGCTTTCTCAACTAAATGAAGAAGGCACAACCATATTAATGGTTACTCACTCACCGTATGATGCTAACTACGCACATCGCATCATTAACTTATTCGATGGAAAAGTGGTGACTGAAAACATCAAAGAACAATTTCATATTTAAGATTTTCTCATAGGTTTAGGTTAAATAAGTAAAGAGAACCTGTCTAGACCAGACAGGTTTTTTTTTGATACATTTCAGGTGATGATAAATATGTACACATCTGTGTTCATTGCCGTACACATTTGAATTTCAAAAAATTCTTTTTCTATTGTCGCTGTTTAGAAAATCACTTTTAGAAATATGGCATATTTCTTGGCAGGGCTATGCAACCTATTACTGTAGAGTCGCGTCAATGGTAGTACAAAACACAACTCCATGCTTAAAAATTACTTATTAATCACATTTCGAAATTTGATGAAGAACAAGCTCTTCATCCTCATCAACGTATTCGGAATGGGCATCGCTATCGCCTGCTGTATTACGGCTTATCTTAATTGGGAATTTTCAGAGAATTGGGATAAGGGACATTTAAATGCCAATAAGGTTTACCGCGTTCAGTTTTGGAGAGAGTTTCAAGGAAAAAAAGATAGATATGGGATGGCGCCAATGCCATTAGGTAATTACGTGAAGCAAAATTTTAAAGAAGTAAATAAGGTAGTGCGATATATGTCGGGCTATTGCGATATGCGAATTGGCGAGGAGGTTTTTGGAGATCAGATGGTGTATGCAGATTCTGCCTTCTTTGATTTGTTCACTTTCCAATTAAAATCGGGTGTGTTTAGTAATTTCTATGATAAAGGAAAGGTTTTTATCAGCGATAAGATCGCACTTAAATATTATAATACCGAAGATGCAGTCGGCAAACCGTTAACTCAAATTGTGCTAGGCACAGATGGTGTGCGGAGACCAAAAGAATTTGAAGTAGGCGGAGTATTTAAAAAACTTCCGCAGAATAGCAGTTTGGGATTTGATGTAATAACCGCATTTGATAATTTCTGGGATGTAAATCTTGATAAAGATTTATCCGAAACAAGCTGGAAAAAATGGACACACGTATTGTTTTTAAAAATTGATGCCCCCAGCCAAGTTGCCGGAATCACTTCGCGATTGCAGCAATATGTGGAGCCTCAAAATAAAGTGAGAGAAGATTTTAAGGTGGGAGAATACTACCTAGAAAATTTCGATGGGATGATGAAAAGAAATCGTAGTAACCCAAGAGTAGACAGCGATTATTTAGGGGGAGGTATTCCGCAAGAAGCGGTAACAGTTCCTGCAATTATGGCAGGCCTATTGTTGCTGTTGGCTTGTTTTAATTTCACTAACACATCTATCGCAATTTCTAGTAAACGACTAAAAGAAATTGGCGTCAGAAAAGTAATGGGTGGAATGCGAAAGCAATTAATCATTCAGTTTTTAGGAGAGAATTTGATCTTGTGCTTTCTAGGTTTGTTAGCTGGGTTACTTTTAGCAGAATGGTTAGTACCCGCATATGATTCTATGTGGACGTGGCTCGAATTAAATTTAAGCTATTCTGAGAATGCAGGGTTTTTAATTTTCTTAATCATTCTGTTAGCCATTACAGGTATTATTGCTGGATCTTATCCTGCTTTTTATATCACCTCTTTTGAGCCTATAAGTATACTAAAAGGTAAAGCGAAATTTGGTGGCACCAATTGGTTTACTAGAATATTACTCGGAGGGCAATTTGTAATCTCGTTGTTAGCCATCATTATGGGAGTTGCTTTCTATAACAATGGAGAGTATCAGCGCAATTATGATTTAGGTTTTGCTAAACATGGTGTAATCTCGGCTTGGGTAAATACAGAAGGAGCATTCAATACTTATCGCGATGCGCTCTCTACTAATAAAGACATAGAATTAATTGCCGGCACTCGCCATCACGTGGCTAACGGCTGGTACAATGATCCGGTTAAAAGCGAGGCTGTAGAAAGGGAAGTAGATATTATGGAGATTGGTGACGATTATTTTGAAGTGATGGATATGACATTGGTCTCTGGAAGGAAATTTCAGAAAGATTCTGAGACGGACAGGAAGGAATCTGTTATTGTAACGGAAGAATTAGTAAAACAATTTGGATGGAAGGGTAACCCTATTGGTAAAAAATTAGTTTGGATGGATACCTCCTCCTTTTATGTAATAGGGGTTGTTAAGAATATTTATGCAAGGGCTTTGTGGCAACCAATCCAACCGTTAATGATTAGGTATGCTGCGAAAGACAAGTATCAGCAATTGATTGTTAAGACAGATCCCACCAAAATGGCATCGGTAAATACATTTATGGAAAAAAAATGGAAAGAAGTTTTTCCTAATACGTTGTACTCCGGCCAGTGGATTGATCAAGAATTGCAAGAGACTAATGAGATTAATAAAAATGTGTCCGTCATGTTTGCCTTCCTTGGTTTTTTTGCTGCGCTAATGACTGGCATCGGCTTATTTACTTTGGTCTCATTAAATATTGAGAAGAAAATGAAAGAGATCGGTGTTAGAAAGGTATTAGGTGCTTCCGTTGGAAACATTGCGCAAGTAATCAATTTAGAATTTGTGATTAATTTGGGCATTGCTACCATCTTAGGTGGAACGCTGGGATATTTCGCTGCTGATATTTTAATGGATTCTATTTGGGAGTACTACCTCCAGTTGAATTTTATTACACTGTTTATTTCCATTTCAGCAATGATTGTTATTGCTATATCGGCAGTTGGTTACAAAACAATTAGTACTGCGCTATTGAATCCAACTAAAACCCTGCGAGATGAATAATTATTCTTCTTATTGAATAGAATTAACTGCAACAAACTTTATTCGGTGGCGTCTAACACAAGTATTTAATTTTATAATATGTTTAAAAACTACTTTACTGTTGCTTTGCGCAATATTCGCAAGCATTCCTTTTACTCTTCCATTAATATTCTTGGATTGGCTGTAGGCGTTGCGGTGTGCCTTTTCATCTTGCTATATATAACAGATGAATTGAGTTATGATACATTTCATAAAGATGCAGATAAAATTTACAGAATCGGGCTGCACGGTAAAATTGCCGGGCAAGAAATTAATACAGCAAATTCATGCCCTCCGTTAGCCTATTCAATGATTACCGATATTCCGGGCGTAGAAGAAGCCACAAGAATCAACAGAAGAGATAATGTGGTTTTTAAAAATGAAGAAAAATCATTTACTGAAGACAGAGTATTTCATGCAGATTCTAACTTCTTTGAATTTTTTACATTTGAACTTTTAGAAGGAGATCGTAAAACGGCTTTGAAAGAACCTAATAGCATAGTACTTACAACCGAACTAGCGAAGAAATATTTTGAAGGCTCTGCCCTCGGAAAATTAATAACGATCGGCAACAGTAATAAATCAATGAAGGTGACAGGTATTGCAGCTGTTCCTCCTCATAATTCTCATTTCATTTTCAACGCCTTAATTTCTACCAGCTCAGATAAAGAATATTTCAATAGTACTGTTTGGCTAAATAATGGATTGTATACTTACTTTAAAAAGAATGAGGCAACTTCTATTAGTTCTATTGCAACCAAACTTAATCAAATTACAGAGTCTCATATTGCTCCTGAAATCGAACGCTTCATGGGTATTTCTGTTACAAAATTTCGCGAAAGCGGGAATGAATACGGATACGTGCCTTATGCATTGCTGGATTCGCATTTGCATGCCAAGTGGAGTGATGGAATTGAGCCAGGGGGAAATATAACGTACATCTATGTTTTTGGAGGAGTAGGGGCTTTTATATTACTCATCGCTTGCATTAATTTTATGAATCTTTCTACTGCTCGTTCTGCAGGTAGAGCAAAAGAAGTAGGGTTGCGTAAAACATTAGGCTCGGTGCGATCTCAAATGATTTGGCAATTTTTATCAGAGTCGTTGATTTACGGATTTATTGCAGTCTTTCTGGCTGTTGTCATTTCATTTATACTCTTGCCGCAATTTAATTTACTTTCAGGAAAAGAGATTTCTTTTAATACGCTATTTAGTCCGCTCTTTATTTTCGGAGCACTAGGTTTAATTGTTATCATAGGACTATTAGCTGGCAGCTACCCTGCATTTTATCTAACGGCCTTTAGCCCAGTAGAAGTGTTGAAAGGAAAAGTAAGAGCAGGTTTAAAAAGTAAAGGAATCCGTAGCAGTCTGGTTGTATTTCAATTTGCATTATCCATCATACTTATCATTTGCACTATTATTGGATATAAACAAATCAATTTTTTACAAAGCAGAAATGTCGGATTGGATAAACACAATGTGTTAGTTATAAGTAACACTTCGCTTTTAGGTACCAATCAACAAGCTTTTAAAAATGCAATGCTGGAAAAAACTGGTATTGAGAAAGTTAGCTTTACCAATAATGTGTTTCCTGGCGTAAATAATACTACTGCTTTTCGCGCGGCCAGCGATAAGAGAGATCACATAATGGGAACTTACTTTGCCGATACCGATCATGCTGAGGTGATGAAGTTCGAACTAGTAGCCGGTCGCTATTTCTCAAAAGATTTTAATTCAGATACCATGGCCGTTGTTTTGAATGAAGCAGCTGTTCGTGAATTGGGTTGGACAAAGCCATTGGAGGAGAAGCTTATTACTTTTACTTTTGACGGGGGAAATGATGCGCCCAAAGAAGCTGCAATGAATGTTATCGGTGTGGTGAAGGATTTTAATTTCGAATCGTTTAAGATTAGTGTTCGCCCGATGGTTTTGCGCATAACCAATGATGCGAACGCGTTATTGATTCGCTATTCTGGTACTTCTGTTGAAGCGATTGCAGAAGCAGAAAAAATATGGAAACAATATGCTTCTGGCGATCCGTTTGAATATTCATTCTTAGATCAAAATTTTGATGAGCTTTTTAGAGAGGAGCAACGTCTTAGTAAATTGTTTTTAGTATTTACAGGTTTGGCCATAGTAATAGCTTGCTTAGGTTTATTTGCACTTGCTTCGTTTACTGCCGAGCAGCGTACGAAAGAAATCGGCATTCGCAAAGCAATGGGTGCAAGCGTTTCTAGCATTACCGCCTTGCTTTCAAAAGAATTTACAATCCTAGTTTCAATCTCAATTGTTTTGGCTGTAGTACCTGCTTATTTTATGGTTACCTATTGGCTAGATCAATTTGCATATAAAATTGAACCGGGATCATCCGTCTACATTTTAAGTGGGGTATCAGCTTTGGTCATCGCCTGGCTCACTGTAATTTTCCAATCATTAAAGGCTGCTATGGTAAAGCCTGTTAGTTCATTGCGATACGAATAATAGAAGGTGCGATAAATACAGTTTTACTCGGTTCGTAAATTTTGTATTTTAACATCGGTGAAGCGAATTATTATTTTCTATGGAATAGCTCTAGCTGTTTTGGTATTCTTACTAAAGCAGCTGGAGTATCGTTTTTTTATTCACGACCTCTCCATTGAGTTTTATGTTGGCATAATCGCTTTTTTCTTTACCGTGCTAGGGGGTTGGGTAGGATACAGACTTACCCAGAGGGAAATTGTGATCGTCCGTTCGGGAAATGCATTTCAACTAGATCCCATTCAACTAGAAAAACTTGGAATTAGTAAACGTGAGCATGAAGTTTTAGAACTGATGGCCAAAGGGCTTTCGAATCAAGAAATCGCAGACAAACTCTTTGTCTCTTTGAATACGATTAAAACACATATTTCCAATTTATTTTTGAAATTGGAGGTAAGCCGCAGAACCCAAGCTGTGAAAAAAGCCAAAGAGCTTCAACTCATTCCATAAACCGTACAACTTTAATGTGATTTCTTGTAATTTTATCTAAATCACCCTTTTGGGTGAAGGAAATAAAGAGAGGCTATCGTTATTTCAGCTCAACAAAAATGAAAAAATTATGAAGAGAATTATTTTAACCTACGGCCTGATTGCGGGTGGAATAGTTGGCGGGATGCTGCTGATCACCATGCCCATGTATGAAAAGGGGATTCTTAAATTTGAAAATGGCCAGTTGCTTGGTTACAGCACAATGGTCATTTCGCTTTCGCTGATATTTTTTGGAGTTAAGTCTTATCGCGATCGTGAAGGTAAAGGAGTTATTACTTTTGGCACCGCTTTAAAAGTCGGATTGTTAATATCGTTAGTAGCGGCATTGATGTACGCACTTTGCTGGGAGATTTCTTACAATACCATGTCTGGCGATTTCCTCAAACAAATGACCGAGCAACAGATCGCAAAAATGAAAAATGACGGAGCCACCGAAATAGCAATGCAGGAGGCAGCAAAGCAGCAGGAAGAATTTGCGACTATTTACAAAAATCCAATCTTCCGTTTCGGTATTACTTTGATGGAAATATTTCCCGTAGGTATTCTTATTTCACTATTAAGTGCCGCTCTCTTAAAGAAAAAGGAATTTTTACCTTCGGTAGTTAGTAATTAAATTTATTAAAGCTTATGCAATCAAAAGCAGTTACTGTTAAAGAGTATCTTGATTCTTTACCACCGGACCGAAAAAAAATAATTACCGACTTACGGAAAGTAATTGTAAAAAACTTACCCAAAGGTTTTGAGGAAACGATGAGTTACGGAATGATTGGCTACGTAGTGCCACATAAATTATATCCAAAAGGATATCATTGTACACCCAAGTTACCTTTACCTTTTCTAAATATTGCGAGTCAAAAAAATCACATTGCAGTTTACCATATGGCACTTAATGGCACTTTATTGGACTGGTTAAAATCTGAATGGAAGAAACATACCGATAAAAAATTAGAGGTAGGCAAAAGTTGCTTGCGCTTTAAGAAATCAGAAGATGTTCCCGTAAAGCTCATCGGGGAGCTCGCTCAAAAATTAACACCATTTCAGTGGATAGAAATTTATGAAAACCATTTAACCAACAGATAAAAAAAATGAAAAGAGTTACCGGATTAGGCGGAGTTTTCTTTAAAACTTCTGACCCCAAAAAATTAAATGAATGGTATGGTAAGCATCTTGGTTTACCGATAGGCGAGTATGGAACTTCCTTTCAATGGATAGATATTAACAATAAGGAAGCGAAAGAGCCTGCCCAAACTGCGTGGAGCCCTTTTGCTGCTGATACAAAATATTTTCTGCCTAGTGATAAGCCTTTTATGTTTAATTATCGGGTAGAAAATTTGATTGAATTATTGAAAGTATTGAAAGAAGAAGGCGTTCAGATTGTGGGCGAAGTGGAAGAATATCCATATGGTAAGTTTGGATGGATTATGGACCCTGACGGAAACAAAATTGAATTGTGGGAGCCGAAGGATTAGTGATTCTAATATTACCTAGAAAAATTTTTAAACCAGCTAAAAATTTTCATAAATAAAACGCCTAAAAAAGCTTCTTTAAAAATACCAGCCGACATTTTAGATTGGCCCAAAGTTCTATCTGTAAATATAATAGGCACTTCGGTCAAACTAAATCCATATTTCCAGGTTAGAAATTTCATTTCTATTTGAAAGGCATAACCCACAAATTTTATTTCATCCAATGGAATCGTCTCTAAAACTTCTCTTTTGTAACAGACGAAGCCGGCAGTGGTATCGTGAATA
>JANYHI010000075.1 GCA_025359125.1 Cytophagales bacterium | reverse complement strand
TAATAACTCAGGGCTGCAATCAAAAGTCCTGCACCAACTATGCCCGCTGCCATTTTAAGCATTGGTAAGCTAAAGGGCGATGATCCAGCTATCGGCACATTGTTAAGCATTGATTTAAGTTCAGCCACGCGGGCATTCTTTACGCTTTCTACTATGGCTTTCTGCATGGCTACATCAGCTCTCAATGCAGGGTCAGACGCTACTTCCTTTTCAAAGGCAATTTTATTCGCATCTGATAAGCGGTTGGTCAAATAATCGTCTATTAATTCAAAATTGTTCATCATTCTGTTAGTCTAAAAAATCTTGCTCAGAATACTGAGCTTTTACTAGTTCATCTAATTTTTGTTTGCATTTGTACTTCTTCGTCTTGGCGGTGTCTGTGTTGGCAAAGCCAAGTTTTTCGGCTATCTCCTGCATCGACATCTCATCAAAATAATAATACATTAAAACCTTTCTACACGTTTCCCCTAATTGATTTAGGCACTTTCCAATTATCTTTTCCCGTTCAGGACTATCCATGTCCATTACAATGGAAGTGTCCTTTTCTTCATTTGACAACCGTTTCTTCCTGTCTAACTCTTTCCTCCACAGATTTTGGCAAATGCTGTAAATAAACGTACTCATTTTTGAAGTTAAAATCAGATTTCCTGATCTTGCCTTCTGCCAAAAAACTACCAAGGCGTCTTGATAAACATCTCTTGCCTCTTCTTCAGTTCCGCTATTGGTGATAACCAGCTTGGTCATCATTCTGTAGTATTTCTTATAAACTACCTCCAGAGCCTTTTCATCTCCTTTGGTTATTCTTTCGAATGTCTCTTTTTCGTCAAACTGAGAATCTAATTTAAATACGCGTAGTGCCACAATTGGTAACCTTTTAGTAATTTCAATTAGGTCTAATTTAGGTTAAAGTTCGTTCTTTTGAAGTTAAGTTACCTAAGGATGCGCCCGTTGCCAAGTCTGGGTACGAAAAAAAGGCCCTAAGTAACCTCTCACTTTGAGTTCTTCCTTCTCGAGCCACAATTTGCATCGGTATATTTTGCCCACTTCAGGATCAAGAATCTCTCCACCTTCAAACTCTTCACCATCTGCTTTAAGATTACGAATAATCTCTAACCCGATGATTTTCTTATTGAAGCGATCATCGTCTTTGGGGCACTTATCACATAGCGGATCGGTATCAGCTCCCTTAGGAAATATCTTTACAATCTTGCCATAAATCTTTGAACCCTTTTCAAAGATTTCAACTATAGATTTTACTTCACCCGTTTTTTCGTCTATCGATTTCCATTTTCCAATAATGCCTACCTGGCCTACTGAAGAAAACGATAGGATGAATGAGAATAAAACGTGCGGAATAATTTGTTTAAGCATATAGCTTTTTGTTTGGCATTTTTAAAGGTAATAACTACTCGAATGATTTACAAAAGCAAAAAGCCCTGCTGTTGAGCAGAGCTTCCCACATTTTTTTTGAAAATTAAAACTTATTTTACTGATGTTTGAACTTCACTTATAGTAGTGACAGATTCAATAACCGGCTTTACCTTTTCAGCAGTTGTTGCTGGCACTTCCTTAACGAGGAGGGGAGCAATAACCAAGGCCACAATAGACATCAATTTTATCAAAATATTCAGTGAAGGACCAGAGGTATCTTTGAATGGATCACCAACCGTATCACCCGTTACAGCAGCTTTATGCGGCTCAGATTTTTTGTAATACATCTGACCGTTAATCTCAACACCTTCTTCAAAACTCTTCTTCGCATTGTCCCAGGCACCACCAGCATTGGATTGGAAGATCGCCATCAATACACCCGATACAGTAACGCCTGCTAACATTCCACCAAGCGCTTCGACACCAAAACCAGGAAGAAAAGCAATTACCACGGGAACAATAACAGCCATTAAACCTGGTAGAATCATTTCTCTTAACGCGGCCTTTGTAGAGATTTCAACACATTTACCATATTCAGCTGAACCATCAGCCGCATGGAAAACTTTTTGTTCTTCTGTAGACCATTCTTCAACTGGGGTGTCACCGTTTTTCTTCATTAATGCTAAAGCAGCTTTCAAAGGTGCAATCTCATTAAATTGTCTTCTCACTTCTTCGATCATCGCCATTGCTGCACGACCAACCGCGCCCATTGCTAAAGCCGAGAATACGAATGGAAGCATGCCTCCTATAAACAAACCAGCCATTACATTGGCTTTAGAAACATCAATTGAATTTATTTTTGCTGTAGTCATGAATGCACCGAATAATGCAAGCGCTGTAAGGGCAGCAGAAGCAATAGCAAATCCTTTTCCGATAGCAGCTGTAGTATTACCTACTGCATCCAATTTATCGGTACGTGATCGAACTTCTTTAGGAAGCTCAGACATTTCTGCAATACCACCGGCATTGTCAGAGATAGGCCCATAAGCATCTACAGCCAATTGAATTCCAAGATTTGAAAGCATCCCTACTGCAGCAATTGCAATTCCGTAAAGGCCTGCAAAATAGAAAGCTCCGATAATAGAAAATGCAATTACAATGGTTGGAAGCAATGTTGACATCATACCAACACCTAAGCCAGCAATAATATTTGTTGCGGCACCAGTTGAAGATTGGCGCACTATTGAAAGCACAGGCTTTTTGCCCATTGCTGTGTAGTACTCAGTGATAAGGCCAACTAATACTCCACCTACCAGACCGATTATGGTCGCATAGAATACGCCAATGGCTGTCATTATTCTCACTGTTGGTTCGCCCGTTGCTGTGCGATATAACAGATCATTGTAAACCCATTCTGCTGGAAGCATCCATTTGATAATGAAATACGATGCCACGAGCATAGCAATAGACGAAGAAAATTCTCCCATATTCAATGCCTTTTGCGGGTCGCCACCTTCTTTAACTTTCACAAAGAACGTTCCTAAGAATGACATGATAATTCCGACACCAGCTAAAACCAGCGGTAATAAAACTGCTGATAATCCATTAAAGTTATCGCTGAAGCCGGGTACCATGAAAGCTGCACCTAAAACCATTGTTCCGACAATCGATCCAACATAAGATTCAAATAAATCGGCACCCATACCTGCCACGTCACCTACGTTATCGCCAACATTATCTGCAATGGTAGCAGGGTTAAGAGGATGATCTTCCGGAATACCTGCCTCAACTTTTCCTACTAAGTCAGCGCCTACATCGGCAGCTTTAGTATAAATACCTCCTCCTACACGTGCAAACAATGCAATAGATGAAGCACCAAAAGAAAAACCCGTAATGATTGTAATAACTCGAGTTACGTTTTCTTGCGAGTCAATACCAAACATATTTCCATAAACAATAAACAGTAAGCTCAAGCCTAACACTCCAATACCAACTACACCCATGCCCATTACGGAACCACCAACAAAGGCAACTTCAAGTGCTTTACCTAAGCTGGTGCGAGCAGCGTTTGTTGTTCTAACATTCGCTTTTGTTGCCACCCTCATACCAATAAATCCGGCTAAAGCAGAACTAAAAGCACCAAGTGCAAAAGAAACGCCTACTAGCCAAGAAGAAGTAGTTCCATTAGCAGTAACTGCCAACAACAAAGAAACACAGGCAACGAATATGATTAATACTTTATACTCGGCCTTTAAAAAAGCCATTGCTCCTTCGGCAATATGACCGGCAATTTTTTTCATTTTGTCGGTGCCGGCATCCTGTTTGGCTACCCAGGCACTTTTCCAAACAACATACAAGAGGCCCAAAACTCCGAAGAAGGGCAATACATACAATAGGTTTTGCATAAGGTTTATTTTATTAATTCTTACCCACGCCTTTATAGCAGGGTTTAAAAAAGTGTCGCAAAGATATAAGAAGGACTAATATTTAAAAATAGGTAGATAATGCCTGTATTTTGAGTGATTTAGAACTCGAACATCGACTTTAAAGAAAGCCAGAGTTTCTTTTTAGATTCTTCATTCTTCAACAAAACCGATAGATCTTCAGAGAGCACTACTTTAACACCATTAATCGTCATGAACTCAAAAAGACTGACACCTTTAATCTCTAGCCCAAATACAATTACATAAGTAGGACTTCCGATTAAGTTGCCGAGAGCTAATTCTTCTTGCGTAACGATTCTTACTTTTTCGAGGCTTAGTCTTAAAGCGCTTAAGATCTTGGCCAACTGAGTTCGCTCTTCTGGGGTTACTTCTATCCAAGGCTTTTTTATAATGATTGTGACAAGCTTTGGGAGCAAGAAGATGTCTTCGGTAAAGGTGATGGTAGATAAAGCTTGCTCCATTATTCTTTGATGTCAAAAATAGATTTTAATTCATGTGCTTCGCTGGGTTTCATTCTGCCGCCCAATATTAATCGAAGTTGACGTCTGCGCATTGCGCCATTGTACAATTCTTTTTCCTCTTCTGTTTCGGGAACGACTTCTGGAATTTCGACTGGGCTTCCATTTGAATCAACAGCTACAAAAGTGAAGTAAGCAGAGTGGCTAGCTATTTTTTTCCCTGCCGGAATATTTTCAGCATCCACATCTATCCGGATTTCAAGAGAAGAATTAAAGGCGCGAGTCGCCTTCGCGCGAAGGGTAACAACATCGCCCAACCGAATTGGCTCGCGAAAAGAAATATTATCAACAGATGCGGTAACTACAATACTGTTGCAATGCTTTTGTCCCGCAATAGCGGAAACAATATCCATCCAGTGCATGAGCCTTCCACCCATCAGGTTGTTAAGTGTATTGGTATCATTCGGCAGCACAAGTTCTGTCATGCTTACAAATGATTCGCGCGGATTTTTTTTCTTACGAGACATGAGGTTGAGTTTAATAACTACTAATCGTTAGTTTGTTTTTAATCTTTACAAAAATCATAAAAAATAATTGCATTAACGGAACTCTCTTACCTTATTGCACAAGTTATTTATGGTAAACAAAATTTTTTCTTCCTTCTTATTCGTAATCGCTATTGGCATTACTACCACCACCATTACGGGGTAGCTCCCACCATATAACTAATCTCCAACTTATTGCTTATTGATTTTTTTATCCTGAACAGAATAGTTCTAGAAAATACATTACTATAAACTAAATGAAAGTATTAAAATTTGGAGGATCCTCAGTCTCCACTCCAGAACGCATAAAGTCCGTTATTGAAATTGCAAAAATGTATGTAGCACGCGAGCAAATTGCGCTTGTGTTTTCTGCCTTTGGAGGAATTACCGACCTATTAATTCAATTGAGTGAACTTGCCTTAACGGGAGACAAGAGTTATCTCCATCAACTTGAACAAATTGAAAAGAGACATCTTGAAGCTGTTCGTGCGCTGATTGATATTCAGAAACAAAGTAGCGTAATCGCTGATGTTAAAATCACTATTAATGAATTGCAGGATATTCTTCATGGATTATTTTTAGTGAAGGAAAGAACGCCTCGGTCTATGGATTACATTATGAGCTTTGGCGAACGCCTTTCGGCTCACATTATTGCCGAAGCATTTAATGGCAAAGGCATTAAGGCGAAATTTTTAGATGCGCGATTGGTGGTGCGTACTGATAGTAATTTTGGAAATGCAAAAATTGATTTTGCTGCAACCAATAAACTTATACAAGAGCATTTTAAAAATAATACCGAATTACAAATCATCACTGGTTTTATCGGCTCTTCTCCTGCGGGCGAAACTACCACTATCGGAAGAAGTGGATCAGATTATACCGCAGCGATTTTTGCTTCTGCGTTGAGCGCAGAATCCTTAGAGATATGGACCGATGTAGATGGAATGATGACGGCCGATCCACGCAAAGTGAAAAAAGCATTTACTGTAAAAGAAATGACGTATGAGGAAGCGATGGAGCTTTCGCATTTCGGAGCCAAAGTTATTTTCCCTGCCACCATGCAGCCTGTTATGGTTAAGAAAATTCCAATCTGGATTAAGAATACATTCAATCCTACCTTTCCGGGATCTGAGATTAGTGCAGATGCAAATGGAAAGACATTACTTATCAAAGGAGTGTCCTCTGTAAGCAATATCAGTTTGTTCAACGTACAGGGAAGTGGTTTGCAAGGTGTAGTGGGTGTGTCAATGCGTTTGTTTGGAACGTTGGCTAAAGAAAAAATTAATGTGATTTTAATTAGTCAGGCTTCTTCAGAGCATTCTATCTGCTTTGCAATTGATTCGGGTTTTGCCACTAAGGCAAAAGAGTCTATTGAAAAGGAATTTCAATATGAAATTAAGGGTGGAGAAATGGATGCCGTAGTGGTTGAAAATGATTTAACCATTGCAGCCATTGTGGGTGAGGGAATGAAACATAATCCAGGAACTAGCGGCAGAATGTTTGGCGCATTGGGTAAGGCGGGTGTAAATATTTACGCTATTGCTCAAGGTTCTTCTGAATTAAATATATCAGCAGTAATTAGGCAGGCTGATACAACTAAGGCTTTGAATGTTTTGCATGAAGCATTTTTCTTATCTGACAAAAAAGTATTGAATTTGTTTTTAATAGGCACAGGTCTAATTGGTAAATCGTTACTGAAAATGATTGACCAACAGTATTCTCAATTAGCTTCTCAAAACCATTTAGAAGTTAATTTAGTAGGTATTGCCAACAGCAAGAAAATGCTCTTTAATGAAGATGGCATTAAACTTTTAACGGCTGTTGAGAATCTTGTAGAGAATGGAGACTCCATGTTGTTACCCGGGTACGTTGAAACCATGGAGAAGATGAATTTATCGAATAGTATTTTAGTGGATTGCACTTCCAGCGAAGAGGTAGCTAATCAATACGAAAACATTTTGTCTTCAAATATTTCGATTGTTACACCCAACAAGAAAGCGAATTCGGGTTCCTTGGCTCGCTATCAAAAATTAAAATCAACTGCTGCGAAACGAGGAGTTCGTTTTTTATACGAGACTAATGTTGGTGCAGGATTACCAGTAATTAATACGTTGAATGATTTACTTATCAGCGGAGATAAAGCCTTGCGAATTGAAGCAGTACTAAGCGGCACACTGAATTTTATATTTAGTTCTTTTGATGCTAATAAAAAATTTAGTGAAGTGGTTTCCGAAGCGAAAGAAAAAGGTTTCACCGAACCCGATCCGCGAGATGATTTAAATGGGATGGATGTTGCACGAAAGACGCTTATCTTATCGCGCGAGATTGGTCTTCATTTGGAGCTTACTGATATTGAAGTAGAAAATTTAGTTCCGGATGCATGCAGAACAGAGATGTCCGTTTCGGATTTCTTTCAAAAGCTCAGTGCTTTTAATAGTGATTATTTTAATCTATTTGATGCGGCCAATAAACGTGGAGAAAAACTCAGGTACATGGCCATTATAGAGAACGGAAAAGCGAAAGTTTCATTAGCATCAGTTGGTGCGAATCATCCATTTTATTCTTTGTCGGGTAGCGACAATATTATTTTACTTACTACCGAGCGATACAAAGAAAGACCCATGGTTATTCGTGGCCCAGGAGCAGGCGCAGAGGTTACTGCTGCAGGTGTATTTGCCGATGTGATTAGAATTGGAAGCTATTGAAATTGTTATTGGTAGGTATTAGTTGATAGATGCTAATAACGAATAACCAACAACTGTTAACTAACAACTAATGAATACAATTAAAGTTTTTGCACCCGCTACAGTTGCCAACGTATGTTGTGGATTTGATGTGTTAGGTTTTGCTGTAGATTTTCCTGGTGATGAAGTAGTGCTTACACTGAATGAAAGCAAGGAAGTTACACTTTCAAAAATTATTGGCGATGAAGGTAGGCTTCCGCTTGAGGCTTCTCAGAATACTGCGGGTGTGGCAGTTCAAGCTTTTTTACGTGCAATAGGAATGGAGCAAGGAGTAGAAATAGAGTTGCATAAAAATTTGCCTTTGGGAAGTGGAATGGGTTCTAGTGCTGCAAGTGGCGTGGCGGCATTGGTCGCTATTAATGAATTACTGGGTAGCCGTTTAACGCGGGCGCAACTAGTTCCTTTTGCTATGGAAGCTGAACGAATTGCTTGTGGGTCGGCACATGCAGATAATGTTGCTCCTTGTTTAATGGGCGGTTTTGTATTGATAAGAGATTACCAACCTTTAGATGTGGTGAAAGTAAATGTAAACCTAGATCTATTTTGCACATTGGTGCATCCACATCTCGAAGTAAAAACCTCTGATTCAAGAAGAGTGCTGCGACCTACTTTATCGCTAAAAGATGCCATCACGCAAAGCGGTAATATTGCCGGCTTGATGGTGGGCTTAGCACAAGGAGACTCGCAATTAATAAGTAGATCGCTTAAAGATGTAATAGCTGAACCTATTCGATCAGCTTTTATTCCGGGATTTGAACAAGTAAAGCAAAGTGCAGTATCAGCTGGTGCTCTTGGCTGTGGCATTTCGGGCTCCGGCCCAACATTGTTTACGTTAAGTACAAATCATAACTCAGCACAACAGGTAGGCGAGGCAATGCGGCTTGAGTTTTTGAAAAATCATTTAATGAGTGAAGTCTATGTTTCCAAAATTAATCAAGTGGGAGCTAGAGTAATTTAAAATTCCAACACTTAAAATTTAAAATTCCTTTGAACTACTATTCTACCAACAACAAAAATATAAAAGTTAGCTTACGCGAAGCGGTTGTTCAGGGGCTGGCTGCTGATAATGGGTTGTTCATGCCCGAGCATATCCCTACATTGTCGAAGTCATTTATTACTTCTCTTCCCAGATTATCATTTCAAGAAATTGCTTTTAGCGTTGCTAAAAATATAATTGGAGGTGATATTCCAGAAACTGAATTAAAACGAATCGTAGATCATACCATTCAGTTTGATGCACCGATAATCCCGATAGAAGAAAATATTTTTTCTTTGGAGTTATTCCATGGTCCTACTTTGGCTTTCAAAGATTTTGGTGCCCGATTTCTATCTGGCCTACTCGGCTATTTTGCTCAACAACAATCACGAGAGATAATTATTTTAGTAGCTACCTCTGGCGATACAGGCAGTGCGGTTGCCAACGGGTTTTTAAATGTACCAGGCACACGAGTAATTGTTTTGTATCCTTCAGGAAAAGTGAGTGAAATCCAAGAGAAACAATTTACCACACTTGGTGGAAATATTACAGCCTTGGAAATTGATGGAACTTTTGATGATTGTCAGCGATTGGTAAAACAATGCTTCATGGATGTAGAGTTGAAACAGAAATTATTTCTCACTTCTGCCAACTCCATAAACATGGCAAGATTACTTCCTCAGTCGTTTTACTATTTTCATGCGGTAGCTCAATTGCCATCGAATAAATATCCATTAACCTTTTCAGTGCCAAGTGGTAATTTTGGAAATTTAACGGCTGGCTTATTGGCAAAACGTATGGGGTTGCCCATTCGCAAATTCATTGCCGCTACAAATTGTAATAATATTATACCTCATTACCTTAACACAAAGGTTTTTTCTCCTCAGCCCTCCATTGCGACAATAAGTAATGCAATGGATGTTGGCAACCCTAGCAACTTTGCAAGGATGCTGGATCTCTATAGCAACAGCCATACGTTGCTTTCGAATGATGTTGATGGCTGTTATTTTTCTGATGATGAGACTAGAGACGTAATGGCTGGAGTATATAATCAGAAGAAATATTTACTGGACCCACACGGAGCCATTGGGTATTTAGGTCTTAGAAAATATTTAAACAAAGAGAAAGAGCAGATTGGTGTTTTTCTGGAGACTGCGCACCCTGCTAAGTTTAAAGATGTAGTAGAAATTGCTATTGGTTCTTCCATTGCTATTCCTGAAAAGTTGCAGGGCTTTTTAAACAAACAAAAGATGAGTTTTCCTATGAAAAACTCGTTCGATCTGCTGAAGGAGTTTTTGCTAAAATAGCAGAAGTCTTTACTTCCATCCTTGCTCGCCTAAGAGTGGTACAAAGGCAAAGCTGTCAAATTCTTCTTTCAAAAGTTTGCCATTCTTTTTTATAATACGAACCATTTTTTGCTTCTCGCGATCACCAACGGGAATAATCAAAATTCCGTTTTCAGTTAATTGTTCGATCAATGCATCGGGTATAACGGGTGCTCCTGCGGTAACAATTATTTTATCATAAGGAGCTTTTGCTGGTATTCCTTTAGAACCATCTCCAAAAAAGAAGAGCGGTTTATATCCGATTTGCGGCAAAAATTCTTTGGTGTGTTCATAAAGCTTTTTTTGAAACTCGATCGTATATACTTTAGCTCCTAGCTCTACTAAAATAGCCGCCTGATAGCCAGATCCAGTTCCTATTTCCAGCACTTTATCTCCCTGTTTTATTTCCAGTTTTTCGGTTTGGAAGGCGACAGTATAAGGCTGTGAAATAGTCTGTCCTTCTCCAATCGGGAAGGCTTTGTCTTCATAGGCATGGTTGAGTAAGGCATTGTCAAAAAACACATGCCTGGGCACTTTTCCAATTGCCTTAAGTACACTTTCATCTAAAATGCCTTTTAAACGAAGTTTTTTAACCAAATTGTTTCTTAGCCCCCGTTGTCGATAGTTATCTTCAATCATTTGTGAATATTGACAATTTGGCTCAAAAAAGGCCAATTTTCCAGACCAAACAAAGTTTTATAAAATGTTTAGGAAAAATGAAACTCAACTCCCTACTTTGGGGTTCTCAAAAGCACAGCCAATACCTATTTTGCCATAGCGTTCAACTGTGTAGAACCACGCCCTCAAGGCGTGGTTTTTTTATTTTCCAATAAGTATAAAGGGCGCCCAATAGTAGGGTGCCGAATGCCTTCCATCTCTAATCATTTTAAGCTTTGATTGCCTTAAAGCCAGTTTGAAATTTTGATTTTTAGATTTTAGAAGGAAATCATAAAAATCTGTCATCAGTTGCGAGGTTGATTCATCAGCCACACTCCAAAATGAAACAATGATATTTTGAGCACCCGCGTACACTAGCGCGCGCGATAGACCTATTACACCTTCTCCCTTAGAAACTTTACCTAATCCAGTTTGACAGGCAGATAACACGGCAAGTTTTGCGTTAAGGTTAAGTGAGTAAATTTCTCCAGCATATAAATTGCCATCTTCTTTTTCTGAAGCATTTAAAAATAGTTGTGATGATTCCGGATTTTCCTGATCTACAATTCCATGAGTAGCAAAATGCAGATATTGATAGTTAGAAAGAAGATCAGATTTGATTACCGTTTCATTCGCCTGGTTGCGAAGAGAATAAGCTGATTTTTTGCCGAATAAAGTTGCGATAGCGTTTACCTCCTTTTCAGTTCCCGGAAGCTCTGCCAAGTTAGGATTGCTTGAGAACTGTACAGGTGCGCACAAATAAATAGAAGGCTCTTGTAAGTCATTCTCCTTTTTATTCAGCAATAGTGCGGCAGAAAATTCGTAGGAGATAGCATACCTTTCAATCAGAAATTTAGCAGAAATAAAGTCTGGCTTCTTACTCTTTTTTGTAACCAATGCCTCAAAAGGGAGTGTGCTTAAATTGCCAGCAGGAATAATAATTAATTCAGATACAGCAGAAGGTAATCGGGAGATTAATAAACCTGACAAAGTGTTTACTGATTTTCGGAAAGTCTGTGGTTCACTATACAACAGACTATTAGTAAGCCCTCTAATCAATCGATCAAAGTTGGCCGGAAGAGAATATGTTTTAACGTAGAACTTTGTTTTAGTGATTACGAAAACATGTACCTTCTTTGATTCTTCTGCAATGAAGTAACTAAGGATAGCAGTCTTAGTATTGATGGTTTTTTGAAGATCCAGAACGGTGTAAGACTTCCTTCCATATTTTAAATTGAAATAATTGGGATAATTCTTTTCTAGCTGAGCAGTAAATTCTTGCGACTGAATATTCTGTTTAAATAACTGTTCACGAATTTTTATTTCCTCTTCAGTAGAAGGCTTCTGAGAAAGCTTCTGAGTAAGAAAAGCAATAGTAGACTTAATATTTTTTTCTTCTTCCAACAAAGCAGGGGAGATACCTGCGAACGATTTTGCCTGAGTATCGGCAATAGACTCCTGCAACACTGCGGACTTACTTTTCTCCGCAAAGTAAAATGCCTTTTCTAAATATGACTTAGGCTTTAAAACGTTTTCACTAATCGTCAGAGCAATGCGAACTCCATCTTCATATACCACAGTAGCATTTCCTCCTAAAGCAAGTTTATCGCCTTCATCTGAACTATGAAATCGTATGTCATCAATTAAAGAATCGCAGAGCGTAAGGCATAGTAATGCTTGTCGCAAATCTGCAAGCTTTAATGTTTTGGCTAAGTATTTTTCTTCCAAAATTTTTGATTTTAACTTTAAAGAATTAAGAAAAACGTACGGGTTATAATAATCTGTCTTAAGTGGATTGTTATTAATATTTGCACTGTTGAAATGAGGAGCATTTGCAATCAAACTTTCCTGAAGTGCTTTCATGGCTAATTCATATTCGTTCATGCCAAGCTGCAAACTTCCTAATTCATTTAATGAGCTGGCGATATCGGGGTGTTTATCGCCATAGGCTTGCCGATACATGCTAATAGATTTTTCATAGAACTCTATGGTACTTTTTGTGTTTTTTTGTTTGGCATAGGCTCGTCCTAAATTTCTTAAAACGAAAGCTAAATTGGGGTGTCCATCCGGATATAGTTTTTCCCATACCTTTCTGGCCGATTCGAAATAATTGATGGCATCACCGTATAGTTCTATTTGTACATATAAAATACCCAAGTTGGTATTGGCAATAGCGATTTTCGGATTATTGTCAGAATAAATTTTTTGATATGTATTTAATGCCTTCTCATAATAATCAAGAGCCTTATCGGGATCGGTTGTTAAATAAATTAAGCCAAGATTGTTATAAGATGAGGCGACTTCCTCACTATTTTCTCCATACGTAATTTTGCGCTGCTGCAATACTATTAATTCATACTCTTCTGCTTGATTATATTTTCCGACAGCTACATAGTAAGAAGCTAAATTGGCGAGGCATCTGATTCCTTCTTTTGAATTTTCTTGATTTGCAGACTTGAACAGATTTTGGGAGGATTTTAGTGCATCTATAGTAATGTCATATCGCCCTTTTACTAGATTCAGAAATCCTTTGTTAGAAAGAGTAATTGCATTTAATACTTGATCCGATGTTTTAATGTTATCGAGAATCAACTCTGCTTCAGATATGTTACCCAGAGAGATGAGTGCTTGTGCCTTTTTGTTTTTCAGTAAAATTGAATTGGTTTCAGAAGTATTGTTTGCAAGATGATAATTGATTAGTTCAATGGCCTTCTGGTAATTGGCTCCAGAAATAAGAGAATCAATCTTTTCGGTATTTTCTATTTGTGCACTCGTTATTAAAAAAACGAAAGCAAGGCACAAAGAAGCAAGTAAGCGTTTCATTAAAAGCGATACATATAGGTTACCGAACTTACCAATTCTCGCGTTAATCCATCTGGGCTAAATTCGCGCTGCCTGATTTTATGTCCAACTAATAATTTAATTCCAGATCGTGTATTAAAAGAATAGCCAACTGTACCAATCACAGACAAAGCCAAGCCAATTGCTTCGTTGCCCTTTGCATTAAACGAAGTTCTTTCGCCTTTAAAATTGGTAATCTTATCTGCGGTAATACGATAAATGGGCAACGCGCCAACCGAAAAATTGAGCCTCGAAAGCCTAAAATTTCTTTCAACGCGAAGCATCACGTCCGTGCCCCGAGCAAGGTTGGTTGAGTTAGCATATTCTTTCACGTACGCGATTTCGTCTGGATCATTGTCGTTCCATCGATGCCAATCGAATTGGTTTTTATTTTCATTTAATGGAATTTGGATACCCGTAGCAAAAAGCCAATTTCTATTAATGAGTGATAGTCCGGCTATGAAATCGTATGTGCCCAAGCTCGTCTGATAATACATGGGCAGTGCATTTCCTTCGCCAGATGTTTTATCGGAATTGTTTGTAGGAATTTTTGCTCCGAGGGACAGATTCAAATCGAAATTATCGGACGAGAGAACATTGCGCGTTACGCAAACTGAGACATCGCCCAGTGAAGATGTTTTGGCTAGCCTACCCTCCACAAATTGAAAAGGTAACTTTACTTGTAGTGTGTATTTTCTATTCAAACTAAAATTCATATC
>JANYHI010000032.1 GCA_025359125.1 Cytophagales bacterium | reverse complement strand
CAGTCCATTCAGAATTTCGATGACCTAGTATCAATTGATCATCGGCCATTTTGTAAAGAAGTTCTTTAAGCGGCAGCTCGTTCATTGTCATTAGATTGAAAGTCAAATTTTTTATCGAACGCTTTCATTATAAAATATCCTGCAAAAAGCAGGTAATAGATTTTACTATCGTAATAAAATGAATACTCACTAAAAAGATTATTACCATACTGATTAATGGATTTATCCATTTGGTAGTAGTGTTGTTTTTATTTGAATCTAGAAAGAAGTAGTACAAGCCGGATATGCCCACGCCTAAAAAACCGAGGTGAAAGACGATTTGAAATTTATCTACCTCTGCCAATCGCAAGATCATTCCGATAATAATAACTATAGCCGATATAAAGTAGCTTGTTTTGTATTTTAATCTCACAGCTAATTTTTAGAATTTAAAAAATCATTCAACTTATCACCACCCTTGTATTCGGCAGCATCGCGGTATTTTTTTTCCGGAAGTGTAATCCAAAGTTCTTGATCTTCTGGTGTTGTAAATCTTATTTGATCAGCGGCAATGGCCCACACGTTGTAAATCACTTTTCCTTGATTTAATTTTTCTTTTGCCTCGCTCATGGCTTCTTCCGGAGAGCCGGCCATCACACTGCCAGCGTAAATATGTTGCTTACCTCTTTTAGGAAGATGATAAATTTCGTAAGGCACTTTTGCTTGAGAAGAATGTGCGGACTCAATCAAGTCATACACATTTATGTTCCCCTCAGTAAGTAGTGAAACAAAAACGTTTCGTGTTTCGGCAACGTATAAAGAATTGCAAGTAAACCGCCTGGTGAAAGTTTCTTTTGCCAGTACATAGGCTAATTCTAAATCAGGCGCATGAACAATGCCTTCGTGCTGAAAGAGTTTCCCTTCTTTAGACTGGACAAAAACTTCGAATGTGCCGAATTGATCGTACGGAACTTTGGGATTTATTTGGCCTGCTTTGCCCGTAAGGGGCAAACGCACTACACGTGGATCAAGCGATTTCACCTATGGATTTCTTTAACGTCATGGTTGTAAAACTTAGTTACCGATTGAAACTTTGTGAGACCATCGGTGGTTTTTCTGTTATTAGTGATCTTTCTTTTCTCCAACTTGTCTACTCAATTATGAAATACTCAGAATTGATTTGCATGCTTGATCTTCTGTCGCGGTTTTACCCACGATATTATTCCAGCGAAGTAATGACGCTGGCAGATGACATTATTAAGTGGTTCAATAACGAACTTCCCAACGACAGCAGCGCACTCGTTTATCTGCAAAGCATGTACGATTCACCTACCTCCGCACTAAAAGCAATTTGGAAAGAAATTCAGTTGCTGGCCGAGCCATTTATTTTTGTCAACTGAAATTACTTTCTAGGCCAGCGGCATTACATAATTACTTTGTGTTGACTTCAATGCATCGCGCACCCACTTTCCTCTTTCCTCCGCAATCCTGCGCACTTCTAATCTTTCTTTGTTGCAAGGCCCCTCTCCGTTAATTACGCGTTTAAATTCTTCCCAATCAGGTTCTGTGTAATTCCATCTTCCGGTAGCTTCATTCTTTTTTAAGTTTGGATCGGGGATAATAAAACCTAATTCCCAAATTTTAGGTACATACATATCTAGAAATTGATTTCGCATATCATCATTGGTTCCCATTTTTACTTTCCATTTCATTAAAATTTCTGTGTGAGTAGAAATTTTATCGGATGGACCAAAGAAATGCATCATGGGAGGCCACCATCTGTTCAATGCTTCTTGAAACATATTGCGTTGTTTGGGGGTGCCACTCGCTAAATAAATCACACAATGATGTCCGTATTTTAGATGAAAAGATTCTTCGGCACAGATACGATCTAACGCACGGCAATAAGGGCCGTAACTTCCTTTTGCATTGGCTAATTGATTTACAATGGCGCCCGCATCTACCAACCATGAAATAAAACAGCAGTCGGCCCAAGTAAAAGTAGGGTAGTTGAATATGTTCGAATATTTTGATTTACCGGTGATCAGGTCGTCTATCATTTGTTCGCGCGACTTACCTAATGTTTCTGCTGCGCTGTAGAGTAATTGCGCATGGCCAACCTCATCTTGCACTTTAGCCATTAGTGACATTTTGCGCTTAAAGCCGGGTGCACGAGTGATCCATGTTCCTTCGGGCAGAGCTCCAATTATTTCGCTGTGCCCATGTTGCTCAATCATGCGGATGAGCTGCTTGCGATAAAGCTGGGGCATCCAATCAGTGGGCTCTATCTTTTCACCGCGGGCAATTCGGGCTTCAAAAGCAGCCAATAAAATTGGATCTTCTTGTGCAACACTATCTGTTTTTATGCTTTCAAACGTATTTCCGCCTCCGTACATAGTGTTTTTAATTTAAAATCTGTTGCTAACAACCGTTTGCAATTTAACAAAGAAGTGGTGAAGATGTTAGGTTGCTTGGCTCTATTTTTAAGGGCTAGGGATAGCAGCGGAAATCCCACGCGCTTCGCGTGGATTGAAGCGAATAGCCCGGTGGCGTGCGTCTCGCGCGGCAAGCCTCCCAAGATCACATTAAAAAATTATTTATCTCTTCTCTAGCACAAACCGATAATAAGGTCGTGTTCCGTTTTTTAGGGTTTCATAAAAACGCGAGCCTACTACTCCGGCAAATTCGTTGAATAATTTTTGCCAGCGTGCTGGAATTAATTTTTTAATGCGCGCTTTCTTCGATTCATCTTCAGCCTCGATAGATTGAACAACATTAGTAGTAATATCTTCTTTTGAGACTTGAATAAGCCCAGAGTTTTGAATTTGCCCTTCTAAAATTTTCATGTTTTCCGGGCTATTACGAAAATCTACCATTAATAAATATCCCCCCGGCTTCAATACTCTTTTCACTTCTTTTAAAAAAGTATCTACACAGCCGTAGCCGTGGCATGATTCCACATTTAAGATTACATCAATACTATTATCAACAAGTGGAATCGATTCGGCACTACCTTGAATAAACTTGAGACCAGGCACGTGATGAATTTTGTTGGCTAGGTCAACAGCACTAGAGGCAATGTCTAACCCTATATAACTGGCAGGTTTAAAATGTGAAGCCACGTGCTTGGCACCGCCCCCCCGGCCGCTGCCAATTTCTAAAACTTGTTTCCCTTCCAAATTAGCTTTTGAAGCCAGATAGTGATACATCTGTAATGAGTATTTTTGAATTTTTGGATCGCTCGGTACTTCTAGTTTGGGTTCGAAAGAATTTGGAGTATATCCATAGTTCATGAAATGCCAATCTTCTGCAGGAATATTTTTAGCGAGCAGCTCATAGGTAATTTTTGCATTGAAGCGTTTGAACCACGCAAACCTTTTTAAGGCTTGTATAATGAGCTTAATCATAGGTATAGGTTTAGTTCAAGTTAGGATTAAAAGATGAATCCTAAACTAGAGCCGTGGTAATTGCAATAGATTATTAAGTCAAAACCCCACATTTCGCGAGGCTTTGACTTTCGGAAATCAATACTTCGGGTTTTCTTTTCTTGATTTCTTCTCAGCCCTTTTTTCGGCTTCTGTTTTTTTAGGCTCCTTCTTGGTTTCCTTTTTTTTGTCTTGACCTTTTGACATAGTAGTTGCGATTTAGTTTATCAAAGTAAGTATAATGTTAAGAAAAGATCAAGTGACAATTACGAAATCTCTTTTCAATTCTTACTTTAGTGTTCTGCCAAAACTATGGAAGAATTAAGAATATT
>JANYHI010000027.1 GCA_025359125.1 Cytophagales bacterium | reverse complement strand
ATAACTCTTTCATGAATAATTGATACAATGCAATCATACTTTTAATATCTGCTTTATGAACTTTTTCATTGGGTGTGTGAGGTAATAATTCTGGCGCGCCTACAAAACACCAATCAAAAGGATAGGGGCTTCTTTGCAATTCTCCGCCATCGCTAGAGCCCATGCCTTCCACTTCTAGCTGGAAGAGTATATCGTGTTTTTCGGCAAGGGAAATTAATTTATTGACAAAACTTCTTCTAGGAATATTTTTATCGCGTAAAGAAATGGCAGCACCTTTACCGTGTTCAACACCTTCTGTTATCCAAGTAATATCTGAAATTAAAGCCTGCCGCACGCCCCACTTTTTAAAAATGTACTCGGCTAAATATCCTACCGAACCTCCGCCATGTTCTTCCCAGCAGCTAAAAATGATGACTCCGTCTTTTAGCGTCTCGGCTACCTTTAGCGCATTATAAATTCCAAGCCGGTTATCTAAGTAAGCCGTTTCAATAAAATCTTTTGTTTCACGAAAATTGATTTGATAGGTGAGTGGCGTGCCTCTTTCAATTTGTCTTCCAAATTTATAAAAGGCATGATCTTCTTTGTCAAACTCCAACTCACATTCGATTGGCCCCAACCCATCTTGGCCAACTAATTTGGTTCCCCTTTCTGCATCGGGGCTGCCAATGGATAAAAGTTGATTGAAGTATCTAACCGTAAAGCCGATGCTATCCATATGGGCAAAGATGGCTGTGCGAGGATTGCCAAATTTTAGAATCAGACAATCCTGAAATTCTTCGCCTTCAATAATGGTGGGTTTATTTTTCCAGTTTTTCTTTTCTTTTTTGATGAGTTGAAGAAGAAAATCCTTCATCGGCTTCTCGTGGCCTGAGGGAGCAGCTACCTCACAAAGTTGGTTGAGCAGGCTCCAATCTTCTGAAGTTTTGGTAACTTTTCTTTTTGTTGTCGACATATTCTGCAACTTTATCTTAAATTTTGGACAGTTAAAAATTAAATTATGGATGTCTTTGTGTTGAATCAAGAGAACTCAATCGCCAATCAATTTCTTTTGGAGTTGAGAGACATTGAAATACAAAAAGACAGAATGCGTTTTCGTAATAATTTAGTTAGACTAGGCGAGATAATGGCTTACGAGATTTCAAAGAAATTGAATTATCAGCCCATATCTTTTCAAACGCCATTGAAAGCAACTGATTCTTTTCACTTGCAACAACAGCCGATTTTGATAACTGTGCTTCGTGCAGGGCTCCCTTATTTTCAGGGTTTTTTAAATTATTTCGATAGGTCGGATAGTGGATTTATTGGAGCCTATCGAAAAGAAGATCAGCAGGAGTTAACCATTCAATTGGATTATTTGGCAACTCCTTCTCTTACCAATAGAGATGTAATTTTAATTGATCCTATGTTGGCAACGGGTAATTCTATCATTCGGTCGGTAACCGCCTTGCTGAAGCAGGGCACACCTTCAACTATTTATGTTGCTTCTTTGGTGGCCTCTGTGGAGGGGATTGCAAATTTACGTTCTCAATTAAAAGTCCGATGTTCTTTATTTACCGTTAGTGTAGATGAAAAGTTGAATAAAGAATTTTACATTGTGCCAGGCTTAGGAGATGCGGGTGATTTGAGTTTTGGCGAGAAAGTCTAATATGTTAAAAGAAATTTTAAAGGCAATACCGGTAGTTTTAGCAAGCGCTATTAAATTTATTTTTGGCCCCATTCAAGGCTACGCGCTAAAGCTACATCCTTTTACCACAATCATTTCTACGGTTTTAGGAATGATGATTAGCGTGGTTGCGTTTACCTATTTTGGAGAGTGGCTCAAGAATCGTTTTTTTAAAAATTACTTTAATCCTCCAAAAAATCCCTCTAACATCAGGCGCAAGTTTTTGATCATGCTAAGAAAATATGGCCTTGGCGGGATTGCATTTTTTACACCTCTTATTTTAACGCCCATAGGAGGAACACTTTTAGCGTTGGGGTTGAATAAGCCTAAGGGCAAAGTTTTGCTTTTTATGCTGATCAGCGGAATTGCCTGGGGCATTGTTTTCACCGTTGCAATTTACTCGTTCGGTAGAGCCGTGCTACCGAATTTTATCAAGTAAGGATTATAATAAGCGATAGATTCTAAATCGAAGGTGCCATTTGCCCCTCAACTTTATTATCCTAATTTTGTGAGCTAACCTAATTGTAATATGAGTGTACTTGTTAATAAAAACTCCCGCGTAATTGTTCAAGGATTTACCGGCACAGAAGGATCTTTCCATGCTGGCCAAATGATTGAATACGGAACGAATGTAGTAGGAGGAGTTACTCCTGGTAAAGGAGGGCAAGAACACTTAGGCCGACCCGTTTTTAATACCGTTAAGGAGGCAGTAGAAAAAACGGGCGCAGATGTTTCTATCATTTTTGTTCCTCCTGCTTTTGCGGCAGATTCCATTATGGAAGCGGCAGAAGGTGGCATTAAAGTAATCGTTGCTATTACGGAGGGCATCCCCGTAAAGGATATGATGATTGCTAAGCAATATGTGAAGGATAGAAAAGTGACGTTGATTGGCCCGAATTGCCCCGGTGTAATTACGCCAGGAGAAGCGAAGGTTGGTATTATGCCTGGTTTTGTTTTTAAGAAGGGCAGGATAGGCATCGTATCGAAGTCAGGGACATTGACGTATGAAGCAGCCGATCAGATCGTAAAAGCTGGCTTGGGTATCAGCACAGCTATTGGTATTGGTGGTGACCCAATCATTGGAACACCCACAAAAGATGCTGTTGAATTATTAATGAATGATCCTGAAACAGATGCCATTGTAATGATTGGAGAAATTGGCGGAAGCTATGAGCCGGTTGCCGCGCGCTGGATAAAGGAAAATGGAAATAAGAAACCTGTAGTTGGTTTTATTGCTGGCCAAACCGCTCCTCCAGGCAGAAGAATGGGGCATGCTGGTGCAATCATCGGTGGAGCGGAAGATACCGCTGCTGCTAAAATGAAAATTATGCAGGCGTGCGGCATTCATGTGGTAGATTCTCCTGCCTTAATTGGCGATACAATGCTTAAAGCATTGGGCAAATAATAAAATTTAAAAAGCTGTCTTAAATTCTCGTTCCAAATAAGAATTCAATCCTTCTAAGCTAGTGAAGGTGCCAAGGCTTTCGGCACCATTATCTGTGTTGTCATTTTTATAGATAACCTCTACAAAGAAATCTTTGACTATATAGAGAAAAATTTTTCGGTTGTTTCTTACGCGCGTTCCAAGCATTGTACCATGTTCCTTCAGGTATTGAAGTTTCTTCGATTCCGAAAAATGTTTGAATAAGAACTTGAAAATCATATCCTTTTTTTTGCATAGATACGACTAAGCATCGTGCCCGTATAATACGAGCTAATCCTCGCAACTTTTTGACGGCAAGTTCTTTACAGATAGTGAAGTTAGCTTAGAAAGTTATACTTGAGGGGGTAAAAACTTACTTGATCTTAAAGTAGCAAAAGGCTTAAAGATGATTTTCTAGCTCATTTGCTGCCTTAATTTCTGTTATTTCAATAGAAATATTGCAAAGCCAATTAAATAATAACTTATTACCAGTTACTCATTTAGGTATTACCTCTACAATAGCTCATTTGCCAGATTAGCCAGTTCTGAACGCTCTCCTTTTTCTAAGGTAACATGGGCATACAGCTCATGATCTTTTAACCGATCAATGATGTACGAAAGCCCATTACTTTGCGAGTCGAGGTAAGGTGTATCAATCTGGTGAATGTCTCCCGTAAAAATGATTTTAGTATTTTCCCCGGCTCTCGTAATAATGGTTTTTACTTCATGTGGAGTAAGATTTTGCGCTTCATCTACAATGAAAATAATATTTGATAAACTTCTTCCTCTGATGTAGGCAAGCGGGGTAATCACTAATTTTTCATTCTGTACCATCTCCGTAATCTTAGCGTATTCCTTGTCGCTTTCGCTGTATTGGTTTTGGATGAACTTCAAATTATCCCAGAGAGGCTCCATGTACGGATTCAATTTTGATTTGATGTCGCCAGGCAAATAGCCAATGTCTTTATTGCTTAGCGGTACAATTGGACGGGCTAAATAGATTTGTTTGTACTCGCGCTTTTGTTCAAGAGCAGCCGCCAACGCAATCAATGTTTTTCCGGTTCCGGCCACCCCTTGTATGGAAACTAATTTGATCTCGGGTTTAAGAACAGCATGAATAGCAAATGCCTGTTCTGCATTTCTGGGTTTGACTCCATAGGCATTGCGCTTTTCCACTTGCTCTACCATTCCGTTAGCTGAATTAAAGAAAGCAAGAACTGACTTCTTCCCGTTGCGCAAGATGTAGTAATGGTTTTTCATTGGCTTCTGCTTCCCCAGCACGTCTTCAGGTGGACAATAGCCTTTATCATAGATTAAATCAATTGCTTCAGATGTCGCGTTATCTACTACCGTTTTTCCGGTATGAAGGGAACTAATGTTTTGAATTTTTCCGGTTGTGTAATCTTCGGCCGTAAGGCCTAATGCTTTTGCTTTTAGGCGTAGGTTAATATCCTTAGAAACCAGAATTACTTTTCTCCCCTTTTCTTCTTTCTGCAAAAACAGAGCTGCATTTAAAATGCGATGGTCGGGTTTGTCTTCATTAAAAACTTTGTTGGCATCTATTTGATTGGTGCCACCAGTGTCCATCACCACCTTAAAATTTCCTTTTCCCTTACCGTTAATCGGATTCCAGTGATGAAGCATTTGGTCTTTCGCCAGTTTATCAATCAAGCGAATAAACTCACGCGCCTCAAAATTTTTGGTGTCGTTGCCCTTTTTGAAATTATCGAGCTCTTCCAACACAGTAATAGGAATACCAATGTCGTGTTCGTCAAAATTTAAAATGCTATTGTGTTCGAAGATGATGACAGAGGTGTCTAAAACGAAAATCTTTTTTCCTGCCTTGCCGGCAGGCAGGTCTTTCTCTTTTTTTAGTTTGCTCATGGGCGAGGGTTGGCTATAAACAAAAAAATCGCAGAGACACGCTTCTTACAGAGGATAAAAAAACTGTAAGCATGAAACGTTTCTTCGCGACATTCATTCGATGGGATAAACTAACGAAAGCGAAATGAAAAAACCAACAGTTTGGGTTGATCTTTTTGTTATGAATTACAGATAGAAAGAATTTGCTAGATGCTAATGTTGTATTTTTTTTTAAATTTGATAAATGGATGCTTTAACGCTAAAAATACCAGACGAAGACAGATTAAGTGATGATGAACTATTCAGGATATGTTTAGCAAATAAAGAGTTAAGAATAGAACGAGACGAGGAAGGTCAACTGATTATTATGTCGCCAGCAGGAAGCGGTTCAAGCAATAAAAACTTTATTTTAAATGGGCTTTTTGCTCAATGGGTTGAAGCAAATCTTGATTTAGGATATGGATTTGATTCGTCAGGTGGTTTTATTTTGCCGGACAGATCAATGCGATCTCCTGATGCAGCCTGGATTAAGCGGGAACGATGGGAAGCATTGACATTAAATGAGCAAGAAAGATTCGCGCCCATCTGCCCCGATTTTATAGTCGAGTTGCGCTCGAAATCTGATTCGTTAAGTCAGCTTAAGAATAAGATGGAAAAGTGGGTTGCCAACGGCTGCGAATTAGCCTGGTTGATTGATCCCCTTGAAAAGAAAGCATATATCTATAAACCAAAATCGCAGGTTCAAGAAATTATAGGTTTTGATAATAAACTCAGCGGAGAAAATCTATTACTCGGTTTTGAACTTGACTTAAAAAGGTTCTTTTAAACTCTTGCGTAAAGATCTCCTTTTTCAGTAGCAGTAATTTTTAAAACATCTGCCAGCACTAATAGAATTAATTTGCGCGATGCTTTAAAGCGATTCAACCTTGTTAACTCACGAAATTGAGCAAGTGTTATAGTTTGATTTTCTGCCAGATATTTCATCAGCAAGTTTTCGTACTCACCATATGTAAATCGGATGTCTTTTTTCTTTCTGGTTCTCCTAACTATTTCCTGCATTTCGGCACTTGCTTTAATGCTCATGTCTTTTACTCGCACGTAGGTTTCGGCAGGTTCTTTATCGACTGAAAAAAAATGTGGCCTTCTATCGCTTTCAGGAATATCTAATCGAATGATAAATCGATTTTCTTTTAGGGCAAGTAGACGCTCGTTAAACACCAGTGGAGGTTTACATTTTGCCAAGACGCTATCAATCTCCATTAATTCTTCTTCCGGATATTTTACACCGCAAATCGTTCCATTATCGTCTACACCTATTAGCAAAGTGCCACCATGTGTGTTAGCAAAAGCAATCATCTCCCTCACAATTTTTTCGGGATGTGTTGCCTTGCGCTTAAATTCTAACTGAAGCCCTTCACCTTGTGCGGCCAGTTTACGAAGTTCAAAAATCTGTGCCTCGTCAATACTTACCGCCTCCGATGGCCTCATCATCTTCAGATTCATCTTCATCGGGTTTAGGCATATTGAACATACTACTTAGCAAATCTTTAAACTGGTGGCCGGCTGTTAAATTATGCTTGCTAAGTAAACTATATTCTGCCAACCCATGAAGAGCAAACTCCATTAAAAATAATTTCATGGCTGCATCTTGCCCTTTGTGAAATTCGTTGATCAGGTCAGTAAGCCCGGGTATTGATTTTAATGATTTTTCAAAATCATTATTGCTCATATCATGCAACAAATCAATGCTGTTACCATCGCCAAACCAGTTAGTAATTTTTTTATACGGGCTTTTTTCTTTTTGCTTTCTAAATTTATCGGGGTCAGGAAAATAATTTACAAACTGACTGCGAATGGCTTTGCCTACCAGGTTCTGCGCCACAATGCCGGGTCCTTCTTGTTGACCTTCATAAACCAATTCCACTTTTCCAGTGATAGAAGGAACCACTCCTATAAAATCAGAAATCCTGATGTTGGTATTCTTTTCTCCGTTGATAATACACCT
>JANYHI010000065.1 GCA_025359125.1 Cytophagales bacterium | reverse complement strand
TCTACTGATGCCAACTCAATAATCTTCTCGTAATCTTTGGCATTTAAATCTGTGAAGAAATAATGAATAGGATTTACATGTAGCCCATTGACAAACACCTCGTAGTGCAAGTGTGGAGCGGTAGACAAACCGGTATCTCCTACGTATCCAATTAGATCACCACGTTTAACTTTTTGGCCATAGCGCACATTAAAACCATGCATGTGAGCAAAGCGAGTTCTGTAACCGAATCCATGATCAATTTCTAACACCTTTCCATACCCACTAAAGCTTACTTCTACTTTATCTACCACACCGTCTGCAGTTGCATAAATGGGAGTTCCGATAGCGGCAGCAAAATCAACACCGGTGTGCATCTTGCGTACTTTATAAACAGGGTGAATACGCATACCATAGCCCGAAGCCAAAGCAATCAACTCTTTGTTGGCAACTGGTTGAATTGCCGGAATAGCCGCGAAAAGTTTTTCTTTGCTTTCGGCTAGCGTTATTACTTCGTCTTGCGATTTTGATTCGATATAAACTTTGCGTTTTAATTTGTCAACGCGCTCATGAAGCTTTAGAAGAAAATCTTCGTGAACAATATTTTTCTTTTTGATGTCTTCGTATCGGTCTACTCCACCCACACCAGCCTCTCGCATGTTTACATCAATCGGTTCGGCACCCAATACTGCCCGGTAAATATTATCATCGCGATATTCCATGCTGGCCAATTCTTTATCCAATTTCTCCACTTCCTTCTCAAGATAGCCATACAAATATTCCATTTCCTTCACTTCATTCTTCAAAAGTAATTCACGAGGAGATTCGAAATAGTTGCTATACAAAATCAAAAGGCCTACCGCTAGCGTAAGCGTTAAAGAAAGAAACCCAAGCGTGTTAAGAATGATATCGTTGGTACTGGTTTTAATGCGTTCGTACTTGCACGTTTCAGTATCGTAATAGTATTTAATACGCGCCATTTTTATTTTATGTTAGATGACTCTGTATTCACTTCTTTAGGTCTGAATGGTTTTATCACTTCTTCATTACAAATAATAAAAGGGCCTTCCAAAAGATCGACACAATAGGGAATAGCAGGAAACACAGCATCTAGGCATTGACGAATTGCTTTCGGTTTGCCTGGCAAATTTACAATTAAAGTTTTATTTCTGATACCAGCGGTTTGTCGCGATAAAATGGCTGTGGGTACATACTGCAGACTTACACTTCGCATTAATTCGCCAAAGCCGGGCATCATTTTATCGCAAACGGCAGCAGTTGCTTCTGGTGTAACATCACGTTTAGATGGCCCCGTGCCGCCACAGGTAATAATCAGGCAACAGTTTTTTTCGTCTGCCATTGAAATTAATGTTTGTTCTATCAAGGGCTGCTCATCTGGTATCACGGCATATTCACTTTGCCATGGGCTGCTCAAGTATTCATTTAGTGTAGCCACGATGGTTTTTCCAGGAAGATCTTCGTAGATACCTTTGCTGGCGCGATCTGAAATATTGATGATACCGATTTTTATTTTCATTGAAGTTGCATCCGAAAATTTAACCTAAGTCACTATCTAAGCTTTGCATTATCACTTTTGAACTTACTCTGCCTTTTTTAAATACTTGCCTTCCGTTATTAATTCCTTTTCTAATTTCTTTTTGAACTTCTGCCGGCAATGCTATGATTTCTTTGCATTCATTAGAGCAACAGTCATTATACTTTTCAGCGCATTCTTTGCATTGAATAAATAGGAGGTGACATCCATCGTTTTTACAATTCGTATGGTCATCGCAAGGCTTTCCGCATTGGTGACATTTGCTAATTATGTCTTCAGAGATTCGCTCGCCCAAGCGTTCGTCAAAAACAAAATTCTTACCGATAAATTTATTTTGTAGCCCTTGCTCTTTTACTTCTTTGGCGTATTCAATTATTCCACCATCTAATTGAAATACGTTTTTAAAACCACGATGTTTAAACCAGGCACTTGCTTTTTCACATCTAATTCCGCCTGTGCAATACATAAGAAGATTTTTATCTTTTTCTGATTGTAAAATATCTTCTACCACTTTCAGCTCTTCTCTAAAGGTATCTACATCCGGGCAAATGGCATTTGTGAAATGCCCCACTTCGCTTTCATAATGATTGCGCATATCCACAATAATAGTATCGGGATTTTCTGCTAGCTGATTAAATTCTTTGGCGTTTACATGTTGACCGCGATTGGTTACATCAAAAGTTTCATCATTCAAACCATCGGCTACAATTTTAGTGCGAACCAATATTTTTAATTTAAAGAATGATTTACCATTGTCGTCTACCGCGGTATTCAGCCGGATGCCATTTAAAAAAGGGATGCTGAAAAGCTGACTTCTAAATAGTTCAAAATTATTGGTGGGCAAACTAATTTGAGCATTGATGCCCTCGGCTGCTACATATATTCGTCCTAGAATTTGAAGACTATCAAAAAGTTTATAGAGCTCATCTCTAAAATTTTTAGGATCTGAAATGTGATAATATTTGTAAAAAGAAACGGTAGTTCGATCGACTATGGCAGCGTTTAGTTTTGCCTTTAATTCTTTTCCGCTTACTCGATTATAAAGAGACATTTTTGATAACCAAAGCTGCAAATTTAGCCATTATTTTTATCGGTCAAAGTTGTGAGTCTTCAATTTGACTCACGACTTAATTGACCTTTAATAAGTAAATTATATTCTTCGCATGTTAAATAACCTAACCGATGGCAGTAAGGACAAGTGGCGTAGTTTTCGCCAAAATAATTTTTCTTAACGATTACCGTTGTTCCTCTACAAATAGTGCAAACCACTTTTCCTGTTGGCCCACAATCGATATTAAAATCTTTTGATAAAACTTCTGATGCTCTTTTGGCTTCTACTTCTCTTTCTTTTAATAATTCCACCTCGGCTTTGTGTAGCCAATCCATTGCTGCTTCAGAAAATTGCCCGCTCGTTCCCTTTAGCTGAATATATTTATTCAGCCAGTCTACACTTTGTTTGTATTTCCCAATCAGAAACGAGTTTCTACCAAAGTGATAGGTAAGATCGGTGGGCACACTTCGGATGGTTTTTAAAACGACTTTAAATTTTTCATCGGCAGCTTCGTATTGTCCTTCTTCGGAAAGACGAATGGCTGAATCCATTTTAACAACAATCTTTCGCTGCTTATCAATTTGTCTTTGTGTTTCAAGCTGTTGAATTTTTTCTTGCTCGGATTGGCAGTAAGCAGATAAAGCTATCGATATTAAAATCACTGAAACAAAAATTCTATTTATCACAAAACAAAAATTTAATTAACAAATTGCTTTTTTGATAGATTGAGCCATTCTAGCACAGAATTGCAAAAAATATCTTCCTTTACTTTTTTTGACAAATCCATGTCTTCAATAAACTTGCCAATTTCTAAATCGCCCAATGGAAATGGATAATCGGAACCTAACATAACACGGTTTGATCCTTGTAATTTTAATACATATTCCAGCATCAAACTATCGTGGGTAACACTATCCACCCAAAATTTGCCAATGTAGTTTTTGGGGTTTACGGGGTTATCGATTGCCACTAAATCGGGGCGACAATCAAATCCGTGTTGTATTCTTCCTAGGGTAGGTAAAAATGATCCGCCTGCATGGGCAAACATTACTCGCAAG
Source organism: Cytophagales bacterium (assembly GCA_025359125.1). Classification (GTDB taxonomy): domain Bacteria; phylum Bacteroidota; class Bacteroidia; order Cytophagales; family Cyclobacteriaceae; genus ELB16-189. The sequence goes on along the minus strand of JANYHI010000065.1, from coordinate 10,454 downwards.
TTTGGTAGCTTTTCAAATATTCCTCCAAATATCATCGAGCAAATTGCGCGAGAAGTTTCGGCAGGCATACCCACCAACCATGGCAGCCAGTAGCGTTGCATTTTCTTTTCGCCCATCATATTCCAAGGGTGCACCATTACTGCGAGGCCTAGTTTTTCGCACGCTTCGAAGATGGGAAAGAAGCGTTCTTCATTTAGATTTTCGTCATTGATGTTTGATCCTATCTGTAACCCCACTAAACCAATTTTTTTAAAGCGCTCTAATTCTTTTACTGCCAACTCAGTATCCTGCATAGGCACGGTGCCTAATCCAATATATTGTTTAGGATATTTAGCTACTAATTTGCCAAGATGATCATTCAGAAATTGCGAGAGAGCAAGACAATCCAATGATTTTGCCCAATATGAAAACATTACAGGAATGGTGCACACTACTTGCACACTTGTATTGAAACTGGCGTATTCTTTAATGCGCTCTTCTGCATCCCAGCAATTGCTTTTTATTTCGCGAAAGAATTGATTCCCTCGCATCATTTTAGCAAAGCCTTTTTTATGATGTTGCAAATAAATAAAATCGCCATAACCAAACTTCTCGCTCCAGTTTGGCATTTTCTTAGGAAGAATGTGTGTATGGCTATCTATTTTAAGCATTCGGGTTTCAATTCTGCTAGAAATATCGTGGTTTTTAGCGTGGGTTCAATCACCCCAAAACTTTCTACTGTTAAAGTTTTGATGGAATTATTATGCTTAAAGTTTAAACAGCAAATATTTGTTTGGCGGGGTAATGATCTAATTTCATTTTCCCTTGAAAATCATTTACATGTTTTCCGGACTTTGCGGCTTACCGGTAAGAACCAAGAATAGTAAAGGAGACTTGTATTTAACGCAGATTATTTTTTCGTTTTTTTTGTCTTACTCAAATAATCGAGCAAGTAGATTACAGCCACTGCAGTAGCGAGATATAAGATCACGTAACCGAATTGTATTTCTGAAGAGTTTCGCATCGCTCTCCAGTTAGCCCAATTCAACATTTTATTTATAAACCATTATATCTTCCAGCCGTTGCGATATTCTCTTTTTACAAAAGCATTTGCTTCATCAAAGTTGGTAACCTTCATGGCATCGCCATCCCAAAGTAGTTTAATACCTCTTCCAGGATAATCGAACTGATCAGGCTTATTTTCACGTGGTCTTTTCACATCATAACTTCTGATCGCTAAGTTGCCCATTAAAATTGTTTCAGTTAAAGGACCCGCAATTTCAAAAGGAGAACTCAATTCTGTTTTGCCATAACCCGCTATGCAAGCATCCACCCACTGCACGTAATGGCCAGGATCTGGGCCACCTACCACTCGTTTTATAGTTTGTGGCACTGTTACTTCTTGATTTCGTGAGCGGGGCAGTAGAGTAGGAGAGGCTCCATAGGTGCTGCACATCATTTTACCTTTGGTGCCAATGAAAATACATCCATTTCCGCCATCTCCCATTTGGTCGTTGGCTTCTAATTCTTCTGGTCTCTCGGGCTTAATTCCTCCATCCATCCAATGAAGTTTTACTGCTGCTTTTCCATTTCTTGCCGGAAAGCTCATCGTAACATAAGATGATGGCGGTCCGCTTTCAGGGAAGTAACCTCTTTTAAATTCATCTACGTAAACACTACCTACGCTTGCTGTAACATCGGTAGGGTAGTGTAGATCTAATACTCTGAAGGGTGGTTCAATAAGGTGACATCCCATATCGCCTAATGCACCTGTTCCATAATCCCACCAGCCTCGCCAATTAAAAGGAACCAACTTCTCTACATAATCTTTTGCAGGCGCGGTGCCTAGCCACAAATCCCAATCTAATTCTTTTGGCACTTCTGCTTTCTGTGATGACCACGCAACTCCTTGTGGCCATACAGGCCGATCTGTCCAACAATAAACGGTATGAACATCTCCAATAATTCCTGCCTTATACCAATCCACCAGTTGGCGCACTCCATCTCCGCTGGCACCCTGATTTCCCATTTGAGTGACTACCTTATATTTCTTTGCAGCCTCAGTCAACATTCGAGCTTCGAAAATATCATGTGTTAATGGTTTTTGAACATACACGTGTTTGCCTAACTGCATCGCAGTCATAGATTGGATAGCGTGGTTATGATCTGGCGTTGAGACAGACACCGCATCAATATGCTTGTGCTCTTTGTCGAGCATGATGCGGTAATCTTTATAATATTTCGCCTTCGGATAATTTTTTATCGACCCAGCTGCTCTTCGGTCATCGACATCGCACAAAAAAGCAATTTCTGCTTTTTCGCTTTTCATAAAATTTGTCAAGTCGCTGCCTCCCTTTCCTCCAACGCCAATTCCGGCAATGTATAATTTGTCGCTAGGAGCGGTGTACCCTTTTCCTAAAACAAAACGAGGAAGGATGGTAAATGCAGTAGCTCCTAATGCTGCCTGTTGAATGAATTTTCTTCTTGAGATCATAATTGCTTTAGTTGAAATTTTAAATCCAAATTCTTGTTTCTTACCTACTTGATATTACCTACTATTTAGGCATCAAACTTTACGCTTTCATCAAGTGTTCGCTGATCGTACTTCAATCCATATTGTTCAAGTACATCTGGTGGTACTCCATCCCATTGATTAGGTCTATTGCCCTCGTATCCTAAATCAGCGATTCCTATTTTGCTGGTAAAGAAACCGGTGGCCGTTAAATCTCGCAGTAAATTAAAAAAAGCAACACCTTGTGACATTTCTGTTTTTGCTTTTTCTGGAAACGCAATTTTGTCTACCATTTCAATTTGCAGAGATGAAGTACAATCGGTAAACGCTTTGTTAAAATGTTTGAAACATTGAATGTCCAGCCATTTTAACCCACCTCTCAAGGGAGTTTGATGCCGAGGCATATCCTTAACAATAAACTCTATAAAATCAGGTACGCCTGCTTCTGTTGCACTTCCAGAATGGTCATCTTTTGGAATGATGATGTCAACTAAAATGGTGATGGTTGCCATTTCGTGTGCATCGAAGAATTTCTGGGATGACACTTTTTTGAAATGCTCAATTTCATTGGGTTGCCGATCTGGCCCACCATTGATTTTGGAAAGATCAGGTGCTTCTTCTTTTTTTTCCGGAGCACAAGATTGTAGAATTACTCCCGTGGCGAGGGTTCCTACTGCAAGTGTTTTTAAATATTTTCTTCTATCCATAGTAGTAGTAGGTAGTGAGACATAAGTAGTGAGACATATTTTATTTCTCACGTCTCATGTCTTTTATCTCATGTGTTTTATATATTCTGTTTCTTCATTTCATCAATAATATATTCACTTGCACGCATTGAAAGTGCCAAGATCGTCCACGTAGGGTTTTTATCTGCCTGCGATACAAACGGTCCACCATCTACCACAAATAAATTTTTGCAATCATGAGCCTGATTAAACTTATTCAGTGCAGATTTCTTTTTCTGATCGCCCATTCGCACAGTTCCAACTTCGTGAATAATTCTTCCAGGTGTTTCCAGTCCGTAATTATCTTCAGCGCCTTTGATTCCCCACGTAATATCACCGCCCATTTTATGAATCATCTCTTGAAAAGTATCTTGCATGTGTTTGGCCTGTTTAATTTCGTAATCGCTCCACTTGTAATGAAAGCGCAAAACAGGAATTCCATATTTGTCAACTACATTCGGATCGATCTCGCAATAGTTATCTTCTCGTGCAATGGCTTCGCCTCTTCCTGCCATTCCAAAACTTGCACCGTAGTAATAACGATAATCGGATTTCAGTGATGCACCATATCCACCGGCAGCTTTTGTTTTGCCGTCTGCGCCAGGATATTTTCCATTAACGTTTTGCATACCGAAACCAAAACCGTAGCTAGGCATGCCCATGCCGCCCCAATATTCTATGTGGTAGCCACGAGGAAAATTCAGTTTCTTATTATCGAGCCACCAAGGAGAATATAAATGCAAACCACCTACACCATCTTCATTATATCGCTTGCGATTAAATAATTTTGGCAGCACGCCACCCATTGCAACCCCTGTTGAGTCGTGCAAATATTTACCAACCACATTACTTCCATTTGCTAAACCATTTGGATGAAATGCAGACTTAGAATTTAATAATAATCTAGCCGATTCACCGGCACTTGCAGCCAATACAACTATCCTCGCATTAAGCTGATACTCCTGCAGATCATCTTTGCTCACATAAGATACTCCCGTAGCTTCTCCTTTTTCATTGGTAAGAACTTCACGCGCCATAGCATTGGCAATCACATCTACATTGCCAGTTTTTACTGCCGGATTTACCAACACAGAAGAGGAAGAAAAATCGGCATGCACCGTGCACCCTCTGTTGCATTGAGCGCAATAAAAACATTTACCGCGCTCATCATTTATCTTTTGAGTTAGGATAGACAACCTGGAAGGAATTACTTTAACACCTAACGATGAGGCGGCATCTTTAACAAAGAGTTCGTGCAATCTTGGTTTAGGTGGTGGAAGAAAAATTCCGTCTGGTTCATTATAGATTCCTTCTTTGGTTCCGAATACACCAATTAAACGATCGACTTTATCATAATAAGGTGCAACATCGCTATAACTGATTGGCCAATCTTCTCCGAGGCCATCAATACTTTTGTGTTTGAAATCATTTGGGCCAAAGCGCAATGAAATTCTTCCCCAGTGATTCGTGCGGCCGCCCAACATGCGTGAGCGAAACCAATCGAATTTGGTCCCGTCTTTCTGCGTGTAAGGTTCACCTTCAATTTCCCAGCCGCCATAGGCGGCATCAAAATCCCCGAAAGGGCGAAAGGTAGTTCCTGCACCTCTGCGCGGAGATTCATAGGGAAATTTTAGTTGTGTAACATTTTTAGCGGGGTCATACATCAGTCCTGCTTCGAGCAGGGCAACTTTTATTCCTGCTTTTGCTAATACGTACGCGGCCATTCCACCACCCGCTCCAGAACCAACAATGCACACATCGTAAGTTTTAGAAGATTTTTTTATTTGAAGATCAGGCATAGTTAATAAAGAAGTTCTTAAATGTAAAAGAAGTTTTCAGTATTTACCACACTAGTTCCCTTATCGGCTAATTTTTTTTGTTCAATATGTTATATCCTGTTCAACAACCTGTAATTAAGAAAAGCCGCCTCAGGTTTTTGAGGCGGCAATTTTTTAAGTGCAGAATTCTTATTTTGGTTGATTGAGATTTATAAATGGAGTGTTTTGCCCCGAGATCTGCGGAAGCTTGCCATCCCAGCGGTCGATAGATCTATATTGAATTAACTCTTTATTTAAGGAAACTGATAATTTTTTGTTGGCGATAGCTTGAGCTTCTGCATTCACGCTCGTAGCCTGTGCATCGGCTTCCGCTTTTATTTTGGTAGCATCGGCTTCTGCTTTAGCTTCAATTACTTTACTATCGGCAGTAGCTTTTGCTTCAATCACTCGACTTTCGGCATCGCCTTTTGCTTTTGCTATTTTCTTAAAAGCTTCTGCCTCTACCTGCTTTACTTCGTTCTGACTTTGCTGCGCGCGTTGATTGGCTTCTAACTTAGCGTTGATAGCCGTCTCAATAGTCGGAGGTAAATGAAGTTCTCCGATGGTGTAAATCCGTTCTATGATAATTCCGTATCGTTTTGTTTGCCTCGCCACCATGCTATCAACCTTTAATAATAAATCTCTTTTGTGCACACCATAAATAGACTCTATTGGCATGTGCGAGGCAGTAGTATTCAACGCATCGCGCACCATGTTTCGTAAAAAGATATTAGTGATTTCTTCAATTCCCCTTCTGTATTTTTGAAAAATAGCAGGCACACTGTCGGCCACTAGCGAATAACTAATGCCAAAATCACCACTTACGTCCAAGCCTTCTTTGCTTTGAAATGAAATGGAATTATCTGGTCCGTGTGAGTCGTTTTCGTTTCGCCACACGTAATTTTGTTGAAAGACAGGAAATTTATAGATCCGTTGGTTAAACCCCATAAAATAGGCACCTACGCCCAATTGCTTTTGCTCTACGCCACGCTTGTTGCCAAGCATGTATACTTTAATGCCGCGATATCCGGCTGGCACTGTGCTAATACACGATGAAAAAATGTTGGCTAGGCCAATAAATACGATGACAGAAAGAATGAAATTTTTCATATAGGTTTTGAATTTAAATGTAAAATAGTCTAGTGTCATGCAGGCTTAGGTGCAGACAAGTAAAAAGAAAAGTGGCGACTTTTAAATCCTTAGATTATGGATTTGCAAATGAAACGGCAACGGATTAGAGAAAGCGCGTTCGTGATTTATTTTGATTAGGCTGTTGCCGATTTTGGGGAGTTGGCAAGAGTAGTCAATACTAATCTTTGGAAGGGCAGACTCGTCAGCATCTTGGTCAAGAAAGTCCTCTTCTACTGAAGCATAGATTGAATAACCAACGGTAGTTACTTTATTTTGAAATGTACTGTGATAGGATAGTGTGTTTTCGGTTGTATAAAAAATGGAAATGGAAAAGAAGGTAGATGAAAAGGCAATAAGCAGGCACAAAATTCTTTTCACGGCAATTGTGGTTACCGATTGTAACGAAAGAGACCAAGTTAAGTTCGCATTATTTTATATTTTTGAGATATCGCTTACTAAATAAACTATTAACCGATACTCCATGAGAAATTTTGTATTCGCGTTTCTGCTATTAACAGCTCAATTAGTTCCTGCTCAAACCATGCTGGAACAAATCATGAGTCACCCTATTGAATCTAATTTCTCCTCATCAAAAGATGGAAAGAACTTGGCGTGGATAATAAATGACCACGGCAAGCGAAATATTATGGTGAAGACGGGAACGGACTTGCCTCGTATGCTTACCGATTTTCAACAAGACGATGGGCAAGAAATTTCGCAATTGACTTTTTCACCCAATGGATTAAAGTTGCTGTTTGTTAGGGGTGGTGCCTCCAACAGAGCAGGGCAAGCCCCCAACCCTGCAAATATTTTTACTGGTGTAGATCAGGCAATCTATTTTAAAGACATAGGAAATAAAAGTGCTCCCGCAAAAATAGCACAAGGCAATAATCCTGTTTTTTATCGCGATGGATTAAAGTTTCTTTTTTCGAAAGGCGGGCAGATTTATGAATCAACATTAGAAGTCAACGCAACGCCCATTCCTCTTTTTGTTGCCAGAGGTTTTAATAATGATCCTCAATTTTCCCCGAACGGAAATGAAATTCTTTTTACATCTGATAGGGGAGACCATAGTTTTATTGGCGTATTTAGTTTGATCAGTAAAACCATCAAATGGATTTCGCCCGATGTTACCAATGATCAATCGCCCGCATGGTCGCCCGATGGAAAATCAATCGCATTCATTCGTATGTCTGGAACTAAAATAGGAGAGCTTAGTAATTTTACAGAAGGAGTTAAGTTTTCGATTGTTACATCTGAGCCAGAAACCGGACTAACCAAAGCCATTTGGAAATCGCCAGCGGACGATGGCGGATTTTCGCAAAGTGTTACGCATCCATTGGTGTGGACTTCTACTAATAAAATTCTATTTTACTCTGAACATACCGAGTGGAACCATATTTTTTCGATGAACCCCGATGGTGGCGAGGTGAAAGACATTACACCAGGCGATGGCGAAGTAGAGAATTTTTTTCTTGATCAAAGTGGACAAAATATTTATTTTGATGGCAATCGGGAAGACATCAACCGAAGGCACATTTGGAAGTCGTCCGTTACTTCCGGAAACCCAATTGCAATAACAGCGGGAGAGGGGATAGAAATGTTTCCCACATTGGCAGGAAATGATTTGTATTGTTTTAGATCAACGGCTACAACTTCCAAAATGCTGGTGCGAGTAGAGGAAACCAAAAAACTTACGATTCAAGTTAATCCGCTTAAGTTACCAGCCTTTAATCCAAGTCACTTTGTTAAACCAGAGGCGGTAACGTTCAAAGCTGCCGATGGCACATTGATACATGGCCAACTATTTATCAACAGATCTATTGCTGGCAAGCGTGCTGCAATACTTTACATGCACGGTGGCCCTATGCGCCAAATGCTTTTAGGCTTCCACTACAGCGACTATTATATTAACTGTTATGCCTTCAATCAATATTTAGCAAATCAAGGGTATGCAGTTCTTTCGGTTAATTATCGCGATGGTATTGGCTATGGCAAAAATTTTAGACAAGCTAAAAACCAAGGGCCACGTGGTGCAAGTGAGTACCAAGATATTGTTGCAGCAGGAAAATATTTACAAACACTAGCTGAAGTTGAACCTACAAAAATTGGTTTGTGGGGCGGATCATACGGAGGCTACTTGACTGCGATGGGGCTTGCCCGAAATCCTGAATTATTTAAAGCTGGTGTTGATTTACATGGCGTGCACGATTGGTCGTTCGATGGACAAGATGCTACCAACCTATGGGGCATACAAAAAACCGAAAATGATTTGGCTAAAAAATCGTCTCCTATCGCTGATTTATCGAAGTGGACTGCACCCGTTTTATTGGTGCATGGCGATGACGATAGAAATGTAAACTTTCAACAATCTATTGATTTGGTGGAAAGGTTGAGGGCTAAAAATATTCCGGTTGAACTATTGGTGTTGCCAGATGAAGTGCATGGATTTTTGCGTTACGAAAGTTGGACGAGAATTTTTACAGCCGCAAAAGATTTTTTTGATAGAAAGTTGAAATAGTTTTTTTGCTTGTGCAGAAAAGATTCTTTTACAGTCTTATCGGGAGGGGTAATATGATAAACAAATGCTGGTACTTTGATTTTCTATTAATTCTTATTGTCCAGATAATCCTTGATTTTCTTCTTTAAAATTTTGGCTTCATCTTGGTATTCGCGAAGCGCTTTTTCAAGTCTTCTTAAAACAATCGAATACCACGCAATCTTATTTCTGAAGAGAGGATTTCCGATAGCATACTTTCCTAATTGTCTATAATTCTTGTCAACATAACCTTGGCTTAACCACTCTTCGTTTTCTTCCCAATGTTCAATGTTCCTATTGAAGCTTAAAGTTGCTTCAGTATTTTTTATCGCGATATTGCTTGAATGCTTGTGGTAGAAATCTGAAATTATTCTATTTAGGGCTTTAGTTTTTTCATCTATGGCTACTTTTGATTTCAATAATTCAAAGCGTTGTTGACCAATTTCAAAATCTGGGTACGAGGTAAAAGATCGAAAAAGCGAATCTTTATTTGTCCAATCCTCTAAGGAAATATCCTCACGCACTATCTTTTTCAATTTTACGTTTTTCCATTTGTATTCTGGTAGGTATTCATCCAATATTTTTATATCCCCTTCCAATTCTTCTATAATGCCTAAATAGATATTTGAAAATTCATCATTTCTAACCCGTTGGTCGTTCCAGGCATTGATTTGTAATGCAAGTAATATTCCAACTACAACAAGCAAAATTTCGCCTACAGCATATATCAGATATTTTGTAAATCTATTTTCTGATAGTAGGCCTTTTCTGATTCTTCCAAAGAATTTTGCCATTAGATTATGAACATTTAAAAATAAAGCGCAGCGATAAAGTATCAATAATCGTGGCATTGGAAAACAATCAATCCACTTTGCAACTGTCAGTTGCAATATTACCGATAGAATGTTGTTTGTTCGTATTATTTCTTTTTCGGTCTATTTCTTTTTTGGTGTCATTATCCTTCTCAGCATCTGGTAGCGACTAAGTAACTGTGTAAAGGGTTCAACAGCGTACCGATTACAGTACAGAATGCACCATCCGTGTTAAAGAGGGCATCAGTCACAGCCAACAAGGCACCAATCGTGTTATACTGTACTACTTTCCGATACAAAAAATGGCTTTAAATCGTAAGTAGCTATACTTCAATTTATTGCCATTTTACTTTTTGGAAACGGGTACAAATCAGTATCATAACATCACAAAGTATCAATAACTAAAATAGAAAATTATGGCCTCAATCAAAAAACAATCCACCAAACAGAAGCAAGATCAGTTTTTGCTGATAATGAAGTCTTATGGTCTAAGCTCACCACAAGCAATTAAAGAACGGATTCTTTGGAAGCACATTAAAATGATTGTCATCAATTTATTTGGCGAAACAGAGGAAAATAAAAAGCTTATGGAGGTACATGATTTTCATTGGAGATTGGCCGAGCAGCAAGAAAACAAGTCAAAGTTGAAATCCTAGGAGTTAATACTTCTACGCAAAAGCGTTTTTATCGTTTTACTTTTCGTTTTGCGTTTGGGTACTCGATAGAAGGTATTAGGATACCAAAAAAAAAGGAGGTTGCTGCCTCCTTTTTTATTTAGCCTATCCAGAGGATGAAGCAAGGGCAGCAAAGGGTGAATTGGAGGCGTGGGCATGGACTATTGCAAACGACAATTGCGCAAATTTATAAAGCGCAAAAAGCTAAACTTCTACAAAGTCTAATCTTTCAATAAGCGTTTGAATATTCGGGTTCAACTCCATT
>JANYHI010000059.1 GCA_025359125.1 Cytophagales bacterium | reverse complement strand
TAACCAGATTGCTCCCATGCAAATCCCCTGACCTCTCGCCTGCTATTATATAGAACTTCAATGACTGATTTTTTTATTTACAACAAACTATTCACCAAAATAATCAACATAATTACGCGGAGTTTCATAAAGCCTGATAGAGTGCAGCTTTCCAGATTTGCTGATTGTTGAGATTTTAGGAGCGAGCAGCTTCCACATTTCAATAGCCAGATTTTCTGTACTCGCCATTTTATCTTTCATAAAATCAACATCCAAATTCAAGTTTTTATGATCGACTTTATCAATAATTTCTTTTTTAATTAAGTCACTTAATTTCTTTAAATCAATGACAAAGCCAGTCTCTGGGTCAGTACTTCCGGCAACAGTTGTAATTAATTCATAATTGTGTCCATGCCAATTCTCGTTTGCACAAGGACCAAAAACTTCCCTATTCTTTTCTGCAGACCAATTGGGATTAGAAAGCTTATGGGCTGCATTAAAATGTTCTTTGCGACTAACGTAAATCATGATAGTATTTGAGAGTGCAAATATACGAGGCTTATATCAATCAAAAATGATCGGTCAATTTGTGCTAAATTGCCAGCAAATTAAGGACTTATGATTATTGTTACAGGAGCAGCCGGATTTATTGGCAGTTATCTCATCCAACGGTTAAATGCTGATAATTTCAATGCTGTTATTGCCGTTGACAAATTTGATAACTCGGAGAAAAACAAAAATTTGGTTGGGTTAAAAATTCAAGAAAAAGTAGATCGCGATGTTTTTATAAAATGGCTTGATCAAAATAATGAATTAGTTGAGTTCATTTTTCACATTGGAGCGCGAACTGACACGACAGAGTTTGATACCGAATTACTCAGTCGATTAAATACTGAATACACTAAAGACCTCTGGAAAAAATGTATTCAATATCAGATTCCTTTAGTGTACGCTTCATCAGCTGCAACTTATGGCTTGGGTGAATTTGGATATGACGATGATGAGTCAACCATTCATAAACTAAAACCTTTAAATCCTTACGGTCAATCGAAACAAGACTTTGATGTATGGGCGTTGGAACAAAGAGAGAAACCGTTCTTTTGGGCAGGGTTAAAATTTTTTAACGTCTACGGCCCAAACGAATACCACAAAGGAAGAATGGCATCTGTCATCTGGCATGCATACAATCAAATTCAGAAAACCGGGAAAATGAAATTATTCAGATCTCATAATCCTGAGTATAAGGACGGTGAACAAATGCGGGATTTTGTGTATGTGAAGGACGTTGCAGAAGTCTGCATTTTTTTAATGCATCACCGAAAAAATTCAGGCATCTATAATTTAGGTTCTGGCAAAGCAAGAACATTTAATGATTTAGCAAAGGCAGTCTTCGCAGCGCTGGATAAACCCGCAATAATTGAATACGTAGATACGCCCGAAGATATCAGAGACAAATACCAATACTTTACAGAAGCGAAGATGGGAAAGTTAATAGATGCTGGGTACTCTAGGGGGTTTGTTACTTTAGAGCAAGGGGCTGTGGATTATGTAGCGAATTATTTGGGTAAAGGGCATCTCTAATAAAACTCTTTTATCATCCAGCCTTCTTTCCCCTTTCTCACTACGCGAAGCGCGTGGCAGGCAAAGAAAGGGTTCGCGGATTTTTAGGGGTACCCTAAAAACAGACAATCATGTTATAAACAATCTTGTCTATAAATATTTAACTATATTTGTTTATAACATCTTTAGTTAAATCATGAACAAAAATCCATTTAAAGCAGGCGAAGTGATCGACTACTCCATTTTCTGCAATCGAAAAGCAGAAATAAAAAGGTTACATCAATCGTTTAACGATGGGCTGAATACTATTTTAATTTCACCGAGGCGATAGGGCAAGAGTTCACTTGTCTCACAAGCGGTGAAATACTCCAAAAACGAACTTGTGGTAATCTCGTTAGACTGCTTCGCACTTAAGTCTGTAGAAGAATTTTATTCTCACTACTTAAAGGCATGTGTGAAAGCCACCCAAGGAAAATTATCCATTGCCATCAATAAGATTGGAGATATACTAGGGCAAATTTCTCCATTCATAACTTACACACCTCCCATAGAGGGGGCAGGGGAATTTAAAATTGGTGTTCACCTGCCTCCTCATTTTAAAGATCACGCTTCCATACTGGACATCCCCAATACGCTCTATACTAAGAAACGCGTACCTGTAGTAGTTTGTATTGACGAGTTTCAAAAACTGGTGGAGCTTAACGGTGGCAAAGAATTGCTTGAGACATTACGATCGGTATGGCAAAAACATACAAAAATTGCTTATTGCCTCTATGGATCAAAACGCCATATCATGAATTTTTTGTTCAATTCAAATGGGCAACCTTTCTATCGATTTGGTGACATTTTGTTCTTGCCCAAAATTGCCACTAAAGACTGGGTAGAGTTTATCATAAAGAATTTCAAAGATAGTGGCAGGTCTATCAATGACACCCACACTAATCGAATTGTTGAATTAACAGAAAACCACTCGTACTACGTGCAGTTGCTCTGCCGCACCGTTTGGGATTTATCAGAGAAAACAATTACCAATAAAGACATTCAAAACGCATACGACCGACTACTTGACGACCAAGCTATATTTTTTAAAAGCCAGACGGAGAGCCTAACACAATTTCAAGTGAATTACATCCGAGCGCTGATTGCAGGGGAAACAAAATTTGGGACGAGGAAAGTACAAAAGCAATATAATATGGGCACCGCAACTAATATAAAGCGTATTGAAGAGGCATTACGAGATTATGAGATCATTGACACCAGCGGCCCAACCACTATGTTCTGTGAGCCGTTTTTCGTTCCTCTTTTTAAGCGGTATTTTTAATCGGGTCTAACCGTTTGGCAACTTTCATCTTGTGCGTTGGTGGCCCCCATTCATATATTCCTACGCACAACACCAACGCAGGCGGTGCGATATTTTTAAATCCCGAATGGTACTGTAAATCGTTTGGTTGGGAGAGGTTATGAGCAATTTTGTGAAGTGTAAGCGAACTTTCATCTCGTGCGTTGGCGACCCACCTACATATTCTCCTATGCACAACACCAGCGCAAGGCGGGGGTTCGCATGTCAGGCGCGTCTAAAAGTGTGCAGTTGCTCACTAGAGCTTTATGTAAAAAATTGGCCAAGAGAAATACAGGTCAAATTTTTTCCGTGAAGCTTTAGGAGTGCAGGTGTGTGCGATTCTAAAATTTTTAATCCAAGCAGCTACGGAAAGTAGCGGTAGATTTCTTTGCGATGCATGATTGCAATCAACTCTATATTGTCTTCTTTCAGTTCAAATCCGATACGATAAGTTCCTATACGAATCCTAAAATAGGTTTTGTGTCCAGCGAGTTTCTCAAGAGAAGTTATGTCAGAAAGTTTGTTGCAAGTGAGAAGATTTTCGTAAATCACTTTTGCCTTTCTTTGAACATCGGCCGGACAGGTCTTTAGGTTTTTCTCAAAATTGCGCGTAGCAATTACTTTCATTTTATGGATGCAAAAAGCGATTTGGTTTCTTTCTCGGTCAATCTACCAGAAAGTTTCGCTTTGTCCATTATCTCAATAAACATTTTCTCCTCCAAGTCCTCAGCCTTGATGATTGACAAAACTGTTCTCATTTCTTCGGGAGAAAAATTTCCAGCTATACGCTTCTTATAAAAGCCTGGTCCCGAAAGCCCTAATTTCTTGCGTACAAAGTCGATACGGAACCCACTTCTCTCAATCAACTCTGTGACATTTTTTGCAAGAGCTTCATACTCGTTAATTACCTCAACTACCATACTGCTTAATTTTTAGTTAATATTTGAATAACTTTTAGTTATAATTATATATGCAAATATAATTAATCATGTCTATTCATCCTACTATAAATAACTAGGTATAGGCGCTTAGACATCCCACTAAAATCATTTATTTATTGCAGCCTGATTGGGGTATCTGCAATCATCCTCTTTAGGAGTAAGCCCATTTGATCTCAGCTATATATTTAAGACAGTCTTCTTCGGTCTTAAAATACTGATTGAATTTTATTGAGTACGCACCTACAAAAGTCGAAAGCAGCAGCGCAGGTGTATAAGCGAACTTTCATCTTGGAATTTCAAAGATACTGGCAGGTCTATCAATGACACCCACGCTAATAGAATTGTTGAATTAGCAGAAAACCACTCGTACTACGTGCAGTTACTCTGCCGCACCGTTTGGGATTTATCAGAAAAAACAATTACCAGTAAAGACATTCAAAACGCATACGACCGACTACTTGACGACCAAGCTATATTTTTCAAAAGCTAGACGGAGAGCCTAACACAATTTCAAGTGAACTGCATCTGAGCCATTATAGCGGGGGAAACAAAATTTGGGACAAGCAAAGCACAAAAGCAATATAATATGGGCACCGCAACCAACATAAAGCGTATTGAAGAGGCATTACGAGATTATGAGATCATTGATACCAGTGACCCAACCACTATGTTCTGTGAGCCGTTTTTTGTTCCTCTTTTTAAGCGGTATTTTTAAAATGACGGATGGCTATAAATCGTTTTGGTTGGGAGAAGTAATGAGCAATTGGTGAAAGTAGTAGTTTTCACAGATATGTTCAACTGATTTTCATCTTGCTCGTTGGTGAACCTGCCCGCTTATGCTCCACGCAACACCAACGATGGCGAGGGTTCTGGCAAAGCAAGAACATTTAATGATTTAGCAAAAGCTGTCTTCGCAGCGCTGCATAAACCCGCAATAATTGAATACGTAGATACGCCCGAAGATATCAGAGACAAATACCAATACTATACAGAAGCGAAGATGGAGAAATTGAGGAGCATTGGGTATGAGAAAGAGTTTTGTTCTTTGGAGAAAGGAGTTAATAATTATCTTAATATGATGAAATAAAAAGAGGGTCGTCTTTAAAAACGCCCCTCTTTTAAGATAAAAAAATAATTAGAATCCAGAGTTCTGCTTTCCTGCCAAACTTGGATTGTTATCAATCTCTCTCTGGGGAATAGGTAAGATAGTTTTATCTGCACCAAAAGCAGCTTTTGGATTCCCTGACCGTAGGTTTCTTCCTCTACGTAATAAATCCATTCTTCTGTGCCCCTCAAATGCAAGTTCTTTCCACCTCTCAATAAGAACGGCATCAACAAATGCAGCTTTAGAAGCAAAGCTAGCTAAAGTCCAAGTTGGCAATCCTGCTCTTGTTCTCAACACATTCATTCTGTCTATGAGATCTTGAGAAACTGCATTGTCAACTTCAGCCTTTGATTCAACATAGTTAAGCACGATCTCAGTAGTTCTTATTACAGGGGAGTTATCTATATTATTTACCGCATCAGACCATTTAGTAGAAAATGTCGCAGGGTTATTATCAGCTCCAGTTCCAGAAGATTTAAGTCCATATCTGCCATCTCCAGCTTCTGTAAGATAAGCGGCTATCAAATCTGGTGAGTACTTAACATCACCGCGTCCACCATTAGCTGCTGGCCTATGCCAGCTAGCCCAACCGCCAGTTCCAGTACGACCATTATCAACCGCTGAATTTTGTATGGTGAAAACATCTTCTGTAGTGTTCTTTGAAGTCCAGAAAGCATAGTTTGCAGCAGGCGCATACGTTGATGTAGCATCTAACACTAATTTTGCATTTATAGCCGCATTTGCGAAATCACCTTTATAAAGATAAATCCTCGATAAAAGTGCTTGGGCGCTGCCCTTAGTAGCTCTTCCCTTAGTCAAAAGAGCACTCGCATACGCTGCTGGTAAATCCGCAACCGCTTCATTCAAATCTTTTATTACCTGAGTATAAACCTCACTAACCGTATTTCTGCTAGGGAATTTTATTGTCCCTGTAAATGGTTCAGTAATTAAAGGAATGCCAGGATTTGTACCTGCTGAAAATGAATAGGGTTGTGCAAACAAATTTACGAGCTGAAAATGAGCAAGGGCTCTTAAAAATTTTGCTTCTGCAATAAATTGTGCTTTAAGAGCCGCAGTAAAATCACTTCCAGCAACTTTTGGCACATTTGCAATAACGTCATTTGCTCTGGATACTACTTGATAGTGAGTTTGCCAAATACCTTGAACGTTCGCATTACTTGATAATGTATTAAAATCGCGAATTTCTTGAAAGGTTGGAAATGAACCAACAAATGAGGAATTATCAGCCATGAAATCACTTATGATTTGTGGCATTCCTCCATTCATTTCAAGTATTTGACAGGTGCTATAAACTCCTAAAAGAGTACTTTCAGTAGCACTCTTATTTATAAAAGCACCAGATACATCTAGCGATTGTTGCGGAGTAAGGGTTATTCTATCATCGCAAGATACTATTACTAATATAAGGCTTGCTATATAAAGTTTGAAGATTCTTGTTTTCATTTCTTTAATTATTTAATTTAGTTAGAATCCTATGTTAACACCTAATTGGATGGCCTTAGCTTGTGGTAACGCAAAGAATGACTCTCCCAAAACTTGATTACTTTGACCATTTGCAGATACCTCAGGATCAGGACCTCTAAACCCACTGCTAGTCAATGTCCAGATATTAGTAGCCATCACATAGACTCTAAATGAATCAATATATTTGATTTTTTTCAAAAGGCTTTTAGGCGCAGTATATCCTAAGGATATATTTTTTAATCTTAAATAGGAGCCATCTAAAAGTTGATTGGTTGAATTTTGGCTAAAAATACCTGCTGCTGCGGTGGTACTTGTTAGAGCTGGAGCGAAAGCAATATCTCCTGGTTTCTTCCAATAATTTAAAAGGTCTTGGCTCTTATTAAATGTTCCACCCAAATTTTCGGTGAAATTTAACCCGCTAATAAATACTTTATTACCGTAAGAAAAATTAAAAAAAACATTTAAATCAAATCCTTTATAGAAAAAAGTATTTGTTAGTCCCCCAGTAAAATCAGGGATAGCAGATCCTGCAACAACTCTATCATTGGCGATTGGAGTTTTAGTTAATGACCCATCTCTTGCAATCCATTCTGCATCTCCGGTATTAACATTAACTCCGTTGTATCGAATTAGATAAAAAGTATTTGCAGTTTCGCCAACGATGGCTCTTTGAACTGCTGAACCCGTTAAGAAATCTCTTCCCTCCGGATCTTTGTTGGGAGCAAGTTTAATAACCCTATTTTTTAAAAATCCAATATTGAAATTTGTTGTCCATTTAAAATCTCCCCTCTGAATGTTGGTTGTCTTAATTTGAACATCCCATCCCTTATTGCTAACCTCTCCCAAATTTACCGTGGCTGATGCAAAACCGGTCGTCAAAGGAAGCGGGTTATTTAGAAGAAGACCTGTTGTATTCTTTTCATAATAATTTATGTCCAAGGATATTTTATTCTTTAGAAGCACAGTTGAAAGTCCAATATCCATTTGTTTTGTTTCTTCCCAACTTAATCCAGGGTTGGGAACTTGAGACGGAGTCAACCCTGCGGATCCTGCGTAATCAGAACCAATACCAGCCGCATATAATTGTTGAGAAGAAAAATTTCCAATTCTATCATTGCCAGATGTGCCATAGCTTGCCGTCAACTTCAAGAAATCTACAAATTGAACCGACTTGAAAAATGATTCGTCAGAAAGAACCCATCCCCCTGAAACTGCCCAAAAGGTACCGTACTTACTGCCTGCACCAAATCGAGATGAGCCATCTCTCCTTACTGTAGCCTCAAATAGATATTTGTCCCTAAAGCGATAATTCGCCCTTCCAAAATACGAAGCTAATGCCCAAGCAGTGCCAGAAGCATCTGTAGTTGTTTTTGTAGATGCCGAATTTACATTTCTTAAAACATCGCTAACAAATCCTGAACCAGCTACCGTAATGTCATTGTACTCCGATGTCTCAAAGGATTGGCCAAGCAAAATATTAATAGCATGATCAGTTGAGAATGTCTTATCGTAATTTAATGTGTTTGTTGTTAGCCATTTATAGTCCTGAATTAATACCCTAGATCCAGTTCCGCCAGGCGTTACAATATTAACAACTCTTGATTTTTGTTCTGACTGAACTAAATCAATTCCAAACTCAGAGCGAAATTTAAGATTTTCCAGAATATTCCATGATGCCCCCACATTTCCAGTTTGACGCATTTGAATAAACTTGTTGTCGTTTAAGTTGGCTATTGCTAAAACGTTTGCAATAAAACCAGTATTAACATAATTACCTGCTGCATCATAAGGTAAAACTGCTGGAGACTGTAGATATGCAGAAGTCAAAGGGGCGAATGTATTGTTCTCCGTCCCAATTCTATTGCTTGTGGTATTTGATAAAGCATAGTTTACATTAAATTTAATCTTCTCGCTTAATTTATGCTCAATATTAAACCGTCCAGAAAGTCTATTCAAATCATTACCAATAGTATAACCAGTTTCAGTCTGATATCCTCCTCCCACAAAAAATGTTGTTTTATCATTTCCACCAGTAACAGTTAGATTGTAATTATTGGATTTACCGGTTCTAACTACACTCTTTACCCAGTCAAATTCATCTGGTGGGAACGCAGTTGTAGCTGTACCCCGAGCGGTTGCATAGTCATTAATGAATTGCTTATACTGAGAACCACTCATGTAACTTAATAGCTTAGTTGGATCAGACTGACCAGTAGAATAATCGAAATTTACTTTTGTTTTTGATCCATTTGCGCCTCTCTTTGTCTTAATTAAAACAACTCCATTAGCACCTCTTGAACCATAAATCGCAACCGCAGATGCATCTTTCAATACAGTCATTGATTCAACGTCATTCGGATTTAAATCAAGAAGTGGGTTTAAAGAAGAACTAGCTCCCTGAAGATTACTAAATGCTCCATTTGCTCCATCGTTTAATGGCACTCCATCAATTACATAAAGTGGAGAACCTCCCCCCGAAATTGAAGCGGCACCTCTAATCCTGACGGAAGCAGCACTACCTAAAATCCCTGTCGCATTTACAACCTGAACTCCGGCTGCTTGACCTTGCAACATTTGTTGAGGGCCAACTAAAGGAATATTCTTAAAAGATTCAGAATTAACGGTAGAAACTGACTGAAGGCGATTTCTAGAACTTTGTTCACCATACCCTACTACAACAACTTCACTAAGCTGAGTGACATCAGTTAGTAAAGAAACATTAATCAGATCGCTCGAAGCAATTTGAATCTCTTGGTCTTTGAACCCAATGAAACTATACACTAATGTTCCGGAAGAGGCAACTACAGCGTAATTACCATTCACATCTGTGACTGTGCCATTTGTTGTTCCCTTAATGATAACATTCACACCCGGTAATCCAGACCCATCCTCAGATGATGTCACCTTACCAGTAATCGTTCTTTCCTGCGCCCACGCCATGCTGCTTATGAGTAGCAGAATTGGAAGCAGTTTAAATAGTAGATTTTTCTTCATACTTTTTGGTTTAGTTAATTATTATGATTGTAAAGAATGGTAAATGTAAATTCAAAATAATAATAATTCAATAACCGCCTATGTAAAAATTAACTTTGTTTAATCTAATGCAACTGATTGAGACGGGTCAATTCTGTATTTTGAACTCAATTCTGCGGTTTAATTGGCGATTTTGATCAGAATTATTGGGTTTTAATGGCTTCTTTGAAGCATAGCCTACTTCTTTAATGCGTTCAACAGAAATACCCGCATTTTTTAAAAAGACGCCTACTGATTTTGCCCTATTTAAAGATAATTGAAGATTATACGCTTCGTTTCCTAAATCATCGGTATGGCCACCAATTTCAATCTTGACAAATGGGTTGTTTTGAAGAAAAAGTATTACCTCATTCAATTCTGATTTTGATTTCTCTAACAACTCATAACTATTGAGGTCAAAGAAAATATTATTGAGTGATACACTGGCTCCCTTAGTTATGGGCTGCAAGTGAATATCCCGTTCTAGTGGCTTGTCTAAATCAGATTGCTGATAGTCAAAATTAATACTATTAAAAAGATAGCCTGCTTTATCAGCAAAAAGTGCATACTCTGATTTGCCAGGCACCACTAATAAATAATTCCCGGTTACGGAATCTGAGATAATCGAAGATCTCACTTGATCGCCATTCAATTCCTTTAATTGAATCATTGCTTTTAAAGGATTTCCGGTAGCAGCATCAAGCACTCGACCCTTCACAACGTTACCTTTTCTACGAATTTGAAAGGATTCAGGGATAGGTGTAAAATAAATTTTACTTCTGTCTTTAGCTTCTTCCTTGGAATAATACGCAAACTTACCATCGCTGGTAACAGCAAAGGAATATTGATCTTCAAAATTATTGAGCGGAAATCCCATATTCTTTGCAGCGTTCCATTGGCCATTTACTTTTTCTGAAACATAAATATCATAGCTACCAAAACCTGGCAACCCATTAGAAGCAAAATATAGATTCTGATTATTTACATGGACAAATGGTGCGATCTCGTCAAATGGTGTATTAACAGATTTACCAATATTGATTGCCTTACCCCACACTCCCTCAGGTGTTTTAGTAGAATACCAAATATCATACCCACCAAATCCACCCCTGCGATCAGACACAAAATATAATTCATTGCCATCGGCAGATAAAGCTGGTTGAGCTTCCCAGCCGGATGTATTAACACCCGATCCCAAACTTTTTGGTAAACTCCATTTATCTCCGTTCTTATTACTTTCAAATAAATCACACCCTCTAGGTCCGCAAATAGTAAAAATTAGTTTTCGTCCGTCTGCTGAGATGGTGGATGCACCTTCGCGATAGTTGGAATTTATTTGATCAGAAAGTGGAACGGGTTTATTCCATCTACCATTTATATCTTTTCTGGAAACAATTATATCTTCATTATCATCATGAGCACCTCCAAATCGAATGGTGAAAATTAACTCTTGTCCATCGGCTGTCAATGTTGGGAAGTATTGCATGGGATATATATTAACTGTGTCGCTCAGTGGTTTGATCTGATAGTCAAAATTTTGATTTTTATTTTCAATTGAATACTCACATTGTGTTTTCCAAACTTTAGATTGCTCCAGTTTTACTTTATCAAATTTCTCATCTGTAAGAAATCTATTTAAAAAAGTCAATGATTGATCATACTTACCTTGACGCAGATAGCATTCTCCTAAAATATATGTGTAGTTCTTTTTTTTTACGATGTCAGTTGTAAGAGATAATCCCTTTTCAAAATTATGGCAAGCCTCAGATAGGCTATTCGAACTCCTTAAGGTTAAGCCTAAACGATAATAAGCTTCTTCAAATTTTGAATCTTTAGCAATGGCCTGATTTAAAAGTTTAACGGCTTGATCTAGCTGACCTCTAACACGAAAGTTATCTGCCGAAAAATAATATTCAATGGCCTTTTTAGATTTAGTACTCAGTTGCCCTTGAGAAAACAACATCGAACTCGCTAAAAAATAAAAAAGAATGAGTTTTCTCATTTTTTAAAATACTATTTTAGAAATCTCTACTTCTAACCCACCGCATCCCAACATTGAATTAATCAATTTGACTTTTTCGTATCTGCAAATATCCTCAATTAAAACAGTACCACACTTTACCTTGTTTTCATCGATCAGTTTTTGTCGCATGGTTCCTAATAGCAATGGGCTTTCGGGGGTTATCCAATCATCACCTCTTTTGAAAATTAAATTCGCATAAGACGAATCAGTAACCAAACCATTTTTAACAATAATAATATCATCTGCCAATCCTTTAAGATTATACAAATCATTTAACTGATCTCTATTCTCAAATTTAAAATTGTACTCGATGTCGTTCGCTTCCACTAGTTTAAAAGACTGAATCGGTTTTATTGTATACGGCTGAAAAGTGATTTTATTGATTTTCTCTTCGTAAACAACGCGACATTTAAATAACCCCAGCATCGGTCTCGCGATTTCATCTAACTCTTGTTTCAAATTAAAGGTAGTTGATCCGCTAAAAAATCTGCTAAATGTAAATTCCAATCTACTTTGATGGTATTTAAGATTATAAAACTCACCGTCCTGTAGTTTTATTGTTTCAATAAACCGAGGCATAGATTTTATTGATTGCTTCCTGATACTCCTGCTCAACCAAACTTTGTGTTGTTATCCCTCCTCCGCTTCTGTAAAAAAATCCTTCTGAGGTATTTTCAATAAACCGAATCATTACGCCTGCATCGAGATTTTTTCCATCGAAATATCCGAAAACTCCTGTGTAGTAACCTCTTCGATCTGATTCTGCATTTTGTATAATTTCCAAAGTCTTCTTTTTAGGAGCACCGCTTACAGAGCCGGCAGGAAGAAGAGAAAATAACAGGCTGCCAATCGCCTCATAATAATTCGGTTTTAAATCACCTTGAATTTCAGAACTTACTTGCAACAAATTTTTAGCGTTAGTCTTCACTTCTTCTACATAGCGAAATCTACTTACCCGAACAGAGTCTGCTACGATGCTCAAATCGTTTCGCATCAAATCTACGATGGTTACATGCTCTGCTAATTCTTTTTCATCCTTCAAAATAATCTCTTTCGCATTTGGAATAGCGGCATCTATTGTACCCTTCATCGGAAAGGAGAAGATTCTTTGATCTCTAATCTGAATAAAAATCTCGGGCGAGTAAACCAAAAACTCTTCTCTATACCACAACTTATATCGTGCCTCACTTAAAAAGAAAAGTTCGCGCAATGTTTTATTAGTTTCAATTTTCGTTTTTACGGTTAAGTTAGTCAAGAATGAATCTCCTTGATGTAAATGATACTTCACCAAATCAAACTTGACCCGATACGCTTCAACTGGGTTAGAAGAATAATCAACTAAAAACATTAACTCATCCTTACCAGATAATTCTTGTTTGGTTTTGTGATTCGTGATTCCATTGATATTAAATAGAATTTCTTTCTCATCAATTTCTGAAATTTTAAATGCTAAAGGTTTTTGCATTTCAAAATCAACAATAAATAAAAAAGGGACTTTTAGTCGTCCCCATTCATTCAATATTTTTATGAAACCATCCATACTCATTTATCCTCTACCCAATTATGGAATATTCATGTACTTGTGCGCCTGCAACGAAATTCTCCATCTTGGATTTAACTTTACGTAGTCAATAATAATAGGCAGAATTTCATTTTCCTTTGACCACTCTGGTTGCAAATACAGCTGACAATCTTGAGATACCTGTGCTGCAAATTGCTCGGCCCATGCTAAATCACTTTTGTGAAAAATCACTACTTTCAATTCATTCGCTAATGCGGGAACTGATGGATGTGGAGCCTTAAATTTTTTTGGCGAAAAACAAATCCAATCCCAATTGCCTGTTAACACGTACGCACCCGATGTTTCGATATGGGTTTTTAACCCAACTTGCTTTAGCTCTTGAGTTAGCAGAGAAAGGTCATGCATGGAGGGCTCTCCACCCGTTACCACAGCAATTTTACCACCACTTGCCTTGGCTTTCGCAGCGATTGATAAAACACTCACGTTCGGATGTGCATTTACATCCCAGCTATCTTTTACATCGCACCATACGCACTTTACTTCACAACCTCCAAGTCTAATAAAATAAGCAGCACTGCCCTGATGAAATCCTTCTCCTTGAATGGTATAGAAATCTTCCATCAAAGGCAAAGTTACATGTGAGATAAGATGTGAGATTTCCCGCTTCACGTTAGTTCTTAGGTTGCTAGTTTACAGTTTTAAGTTTCGGGTTGTTAAAGTTTAATTTTTGGAGATTGCTAAGTCATAATTCTCAAATCTTAAAGCTAAGATTAATTAAGGGTTGAGATTCTCTGTAGCCTTTAATGTGTTCATTAACAAAGATGCAATTGTCATAGGACCAACACCACCGGGTACTGGCGTAATGAACGAAGATTTCGCGGCTACTTCTTTAAATTCAACATCGCCCTTTAATGAATATCCATTTTTATATTGTGGGCCTTCTACTCGGGTAGTTCCTACATCAATCACCACAGCACCGTGTTTCACCATTTCAGCTTTTATTAAACCTGGCTTGCCAACAGCCACTACTAAAATATCAGCTTGATTAGTCCACTCAGCTAAATTTTTGGTGTACTTATGGCAAATCGTTACGGTTGCTCTTCCTTGTTCTACTAACATCATACTTAATGGTGCCCCCACCAATCTGCTTGCTCCAATAATTACACAATTCTTTCCTTCGGTTTCAATATTGTATCTGCGCAACAACTCCATCACACCAAAAGGTGTTGCTGGCATTAGCAGCGGATTTTTAGAAATGATACTTCCGAAGTTGTGATTCGTAAACCCATCTACATCTTTATCACTTCTTATTTTTTCAGTGATTCGCTCTACCGAAATATGCGCAGGCAACGGAAGTTGAACAATAAAGCCATCGACATCTTCATCATTATTTACATGATCAATATGCTTCATCAACTTGTCTTCGCTGATGGTATCGGCAAAGCGCATCATCGTATAATGAAAGCCAACTTCTTTGCACGCCTTTACTTTATGATCGACATACGTCTGGCTGGCGCCATCATCGCCCACTAAAATAATTGCCAAGTGAGGAATTTTCTTTCCCAGACTTTTGCGCTCTGCCACCTTCACAGAGATTTCAGCTTTTATATCAGTCGAAATTTTGCGACCGTCTATGATCGTGTATGTGGTTTCTGCCGTGATTGTGTTCATTACCTTAATTCTTAAACTAATCGAATACCTGTTTTTAAAATTTCGTAAGCGAGTGGATTTTCCTCATTAAAGTCCTTGGTAATAAAAGCATGAGGTTCAATTCGTAAATCGATATTTCGCCTCAAGCGAGCCAGTTCTACTTCTAGGTCAAAAGTATTTTTCTTCAAGTTCAAAACTACTGCGATATCAATATCACTATCCTTTCGGGGCTTATTTTTTGCATAAGATCCAAACAAAAAAACACGCTCTATTGGGTAATTACCCAGGCGCAATATCTCTACGTACTTTTCTGCTATTTTAATAATTCTTTTTTGAGCCATACCCGCAGCAATTTAATTTTATCTATCCAGACCATTGCAAACTGCTTTGTACATCTTTTATAAAAATCATCTTTGAAATTATCATATCGGGCATTCAAATTAAATCCCGTAATTTCCTCCAACCAGTCGAGCCGCTCCTCGGAGATTTGCAATTTTGTTTTCTTGACTAAAAATGCGAGGCTATGAGAAAAAGGTGCTTGTTCACCAGTCTGCTTAACTATTATTGCCTTAATCAGCTTTTCAAGCACCAAGTGGCCGAGGAACAAAGTCCAAACATAGTCTTTCGATTTGTATAAACGCTGCATTGTCTTCCAATCTCGTTCCGAGGATTTTATCCATATAGAAGAAATTCGCTGCTTGTCTATATTACTACTCATCAAGCTTTTTATTAGTCAATCTTCAGTACCGCCATAAACGCCTCTTGTGGAATTTCCACGTTACCCACCTGGCGCATGCGTTTCTTACCCTTCTTTTGCTTCTCTAACAACTTTCGTTTTCGCGAAATATCGCCTCCATAACATTTTGCAATTACGTTTTTGCGAATGGCACTTATTGTTTCGCGCGAAATAATTTTTTGACCAATCGCTGCCTGAATAGCAATTTCAAACATCTGGCGCGGAATCAGCTCTTTCAATTTCTCGCACAACTTCCTTCCCCAATCATACGATTTTCCTCGGTGCACAATAGCCGACAAGGCATCTACTTTATCGCCATTCAACATTACATCTAACTTTACCATGTCGCTTTCGCGGAAGCCAATCAATTGATAATCGAGTGAAGCATATCCTTTAGAAATTGATTTTAGTTTATCGAAGAAATCAAAAACTATTTCTGATAATGGCATTTCAAACGCAAGTTCAACGCGATCGGCAGTTAAGTAAACTTGATTTTTAATAATACCACGCTTGTCCATGCAAAGCCCGATGATCGCCCCAATAAATTCTGACTTGCTAATGATCTGCGCAGCTATGTATGGCTCTTCAATGTAATCCATTGTAGTCGGGTCGGGCATCTCGGCTGGCGCATTGATCTCTATCATTTTACCATTGGTAAGCATGGCTTTAAACTGCACAGATGGAACGGTAGTAATTACCGTCATATTAAACTCACGCTCCAGTCGCTCTTGAATAATTTCCATGTGCAGCATTCCTAAAAATCCGCAACGGAATCCAAAACCTAAAGCGGCAGAAGTCTCTGGCTCCCACACCAACGAAGCATCGTTCAACTGAAGTTTCTCCATAGAACCACGCAATTCTTCGAACTCAATCGTATCAACCGGATAAATTCCTGCAAAAACCATGGGCTTCACATCTTCAAATCCTTGCAATGCCTCGCCCGGATTTGATACCAGCGTAATTGTATCTCCTACCTTCACTTCCTTCGCTACTTTTATTCCAGAAATCAAGTAGCCTACGTTACCTGCGCTAATTTCTTGGCGCGGATGTTTATCTAATTTCAACACGCCAATCTCATCCGCTCCATAATCTTTTTGAGCATTTATAAACCGTAGTTGATCATTCTTACGCATGGTGCCATTGAACACTCTATAGTATACCTCAATTCCCCGGAAGGAGTTGAACACCAAATCAAAAATCATCGCCTGCAATGGTGCCTTCGGATCTCCTTTTGGAGCCGGCACTCTTTTAATTACGGCTTCCAATATTTCAGCAATCCCTTTTCCTTCTTTGGCGCTTGCGCGGATTACCGATTCTCTTTCGCAGCCAATTAAATCTACAATCTGATCCGTTACCTCTTCGGGCATAGCAGCGGGCAAATCAATTTTATTTAAGATTGGAATGATTTCGAGGTTGTGTTCGAGCGCTAAATAAAGGTTTGAGATTGTTTGAGCTTGAATGCCCTGCGCAGCATCTACAATCAACAACGCTCCTTCACAAGAAGCAATCGAGCGAGATACCTCATAAGAAAAGTCCACGTGGCCAGGAGTATCGATCAAATTCAGCGTGTACTCCACCCCATTCAGTTTATAATTCATTTGAATGGCGTGCGATTTAATCGTAATTCCTTTTTCACGCTCCAAGTCCATATTATCGAGCACTTGGGCATGCATTTGTCGGTTGTTTAGTGTGCCAGTAAACTCCAAAAGTCTGTCGGCTAGTGTACTCTTGCCGTGGTCGATGTGTGCGATGATGCAAAAATTGCGGATATTCTCCATTCCCGTCATTTCGTTCTAATATTTAAACAGCAAAGGTAAGTAAAAATGAGGTTGGTGAATCGTTATCCGTTAATAGTTTGTCTATGGCTAGACAGATAAAGGCTAAATAAATGATGGCGGCCTGGCCAAGCGAGGCGCAAGGCCACGGGGCTGTCGGCAGTCGCCCCGCGAAACGTGGGACTCCAATCACGCCTCATGCATGACCTCCATCCCATGGGCCGAATGGTATCTTACAAGTAGGCCAGTTAAATTTTGAGAGAATCGTTTCTACTAGAATGAGTACGTTTGAATGCAGTTCTTACTCTTCGAAATGTCAAGAATGGCGTGTCAAACCACAGATAAGTCCAAGTTTGCAACATAGGCAATTATCAACTGTTTAGCATGGTATTACAAATGCCTGCACATCTACATGTGCCGATCGACATGCGCTGCGATGACTTGTCGCAGGGTCAGTATTTTTATAGCACATACAGACTAAAAAAAATCACTATATTCACTTCACAAATCTAACCTGTCACTCCTATGAAAACCTTTGCCACATCTGCATTGCTAGTGGTTGTCTTTGCGTGTAGCCAAACGGAAGAACTGCCTACACGTAAAGATGATTTAACTCAGGCCAAAGAATGGTTTTTGAACAGCACCATTAACATTGCTTTGGATTGGGAAAAAGCAAACCGGATAGTAGAGCCAACGCGAATGGTATATGAAATTCCCATACTGCCAGCAAAACGGCAATCCGTAAAGAGGGAGGGTATGAAACTGGGCACGCCCCTTAACCAATTGTTGCTTATTTACAAAACAGCTAGTGAATACAGCTATGCCATAGCTGATTTTATGCCCGATTGGGAGTATGCTTTTGCCTCCGACTTGGGCACGGGAGGCGTATCTTTCACCAATATGTTCCAATATAAAGGCACCGTGATGTTCAGAGATGTGAATGGGAAAATATTAGATGGTTATCAGTTTGATGGCTTGGCTATGAAACGGTGGACAAGAGCAGCCGCAGCGCAAAAAAATGTGCGGGTAGCAAACGTGGAATGTGTAGCCTTCACCTACAACTACTATACAATGACGTGTACACCCTATGGCTGCTCCACCAATTTTGATTATTCCGAAACCAATATTTATTGTTCAGGTGGTGGAGGTGACAGCGGTGCACTGGGTGAATTTATTCCCTTGGGCGGTGGTGGAGGCAGCAATAGCGTCAATGGCATTACGGGGTATGAATTAAAGGATATAATAACTCAAGAAGTTCCTTCAAGAGCTGAACTAAATAATCGGTTTGGGGATAGTTTTGAGGATCAATTCATAAAGCCTTTGCGTAACATGGTAGAAGGTAAAAATATAACCATATTAGATGTAGAAAACTTTATCGCAGAATTCGATGGGTCAGTACTAGTGGATAATAAGAATCAGTATTCGCTACAAAAAGTTTGGAGTAGAGTCTTAGTAGTTGATAGAGGACAAGAGGTATACAATAATATTTTGGATTGGAGCAATGGAACATTTCGCTTACGGTACGACCTGAGTGGGTCGGTGCTTAATCCAAAAACCGGATCACCAAATGGTTTTATAATCTACCTAATTGATGCCTCTGGCCGAGAATTTGCTATCGGCTTAACATTTGCAATAGCTACTTTCGGTTAGTTTATGCCTTACAAATTGATATTTTCCAAACTCGTCTTCTTACTATACCTTGAAGCTGCTTCGGCTCAGACAAACGAGAAGGAGGTAGTTGACTGCATACAATCAATTTTAGTGCTGCGAGAATTCGACCGTTGTTTTTACGTCCACCCAAAAGTAAAGGTAGTAGACTCCATTACTTTTTTTGTTCTTCGAGAAGGGATAATCGAAGAAAAAATTCCTCTGACAATGGAAAGAAGTCGAAACGTAATAAAATTTGATAATCGATTGATTTCGTTCAGTCCAAAAGAGTTGTTATTTGTTTGGGACGTAGAATACTTTTTGAAATTTAAAGAAATCACTTTTGAAGGAACGGTGGCATTGATTATAGTTGAACAAATTTATTTCGATGGATTCCGCGAAACGGTATTGAACACAACTGAATACAGATTAGTAAAAAATAATACAAACGATACATTTTTAGTAGACAGCAAAAAAGAAGTAAAAGCAAAAAAGAATCATTGATTTTTGTTTTCGTTGGAGGTGGCTTTTTCAGCAAACATAAGCGAACGAGTTACTTACCGTTAAAAAACTCCTCCACACTGGCTGTATCTTCACCAGCGAGTAAAATACAATTGACAAAAAGGAAATAGATCTCAACTGGATATGGTATTGCTTCTAACTATTAAATAACTTTGAAGTCTATGCGTTACCAACCCATCGACTCAACACTTTTTACAAATAATCGGAAGAAATTAGCAAAAAAACTAAAGCCTAACTCCTTAGCTGCTTTTAACTCGAATGACTTGATGCCCACCAACGCAGATGGGCATCTGCCCTTTCGGCAAAACAATGACCTGTTCTATTTGTCAGGTGTAGATCAGGAAAACAGTATGCTGATTTTATGTCCAGATTTTCCTGATAAAAAATATCAGGAGATTCTCTTCCTGCAAGAAACCAACGAACAAATAGCCACTTGGGAAGGCCACAAGCTAACCAAAGAAGAAGCCCGCACACTTACTGGTATAGAAACAATCATTTGGATTTCTGAATTTCAAAAACTCTTCCATCACATGATGACGATGGGAGGTGTAGCGTATGTTTATCTAAATACCAATGAGCACTATCGTTCCGAAATAAAAGTAGAAACCCGTGATGCACGCTTTATTGAATGGTGCAAGAAAAATTATCCGCTACATGAATACGAACGGATTGCTCCAATCATGGGAGAACTTCGATACATTAAATCAAAAACAGAAGTTGAATTGATGCAACGAGCATGCGACATTACCGAGTCTGCCTTTAGGCGCGTATTAAAGTTTGTGAAGCCCGGTGTGATGGAGTATGAAATTGAAGCCGAGTATGCGCATGAGTTTTTACGGAAAGGCTCTCGGGGTTTTGCTTATACTCCTATTGTAGCTTCTGGCTCTAACTCTTGCGTGCTGCATTACATTGAAAATGACAAACCTTGTAAAGATGGTGATATTCTATTGTTGGATGTAGGCGCAGAATATGCAAATTATAATGCCGACCTCACCCGAAGTATTCCAGTAAACGGAAAATATACTAAAAGACAAAAAGAAGTTTACAGCGCAGTTTTACAGGTGCATCAATCGGCAATAAAAATGCTGCGACCCGGAGTTCAATATTTTGAATTTCATAAAGAGATTCAAAAATTAATTGAGAATGAGTTGGTGGGTTTAAAACTGATTACTAAAGTCGATATAAAAAATCAGCATCCTGATAAGCCACTCTTTCAAAAATATTTTATGCATGGAACCTCGCACATGCTGGGGCTTGATGTACACGATGTAGGCAGTATGTATGCGAAAGTGAAGGTTGGACAAGTATGGACAATTGAACCGGGCATTTATATCAAAGAAGAAGGATTAGGAATACGAATTGAAAATAATATTGTGATTGGAAAGCAAAATAATTTCGATTTGATGAAGAGCATACCGATTGAGCCAGAAGAGATTGAGGAGTTGATGAATCATTAAATTTGAAAATGAGCTAATTTGAAAATGCTTACCCCATTACATTTCTAATCACTTAAGCAATATGAAAAAGAAGATACTTTTGATAGCATTGATTGTTTCAATTGGAATGATCGCACAATCACATGAATTCTGGTTGCAGTCTACCAAGTTTAGGCTAAATGTGGGTGAAGAATTAAAAGTGGATTTTAGAGTAGGCGAGAACTTTGAAGGCGAGCCATGGGATCTTAAAAAACACAAAATCGAAAAATTAGAGCTCCATCAGCTAACGAAATTTAAAGATGTAAAGGCATTTGCTAAACCAGAAGGAAGAGATCGTTTAAAAGTAAAGCTGGCAGAAGAAGGAACCCAAATGCTTGTGCTGCAAAGCAATTATGCGTATATCGAATTAGAGGCGAAAAAAATTAATGAATACTTAAAAGAAGATGGGTTAGATAATGTTTACGAGTTGAGAAAAAATTCAAATTCATTAGACAAACCTTCAAAAGAATTTTACGGCCGATTTGCAAAGCTATTAATACAAGTAGGAAACAAAACTGATAACACTTTCAAGAAAAAGATCGGTTTTAAAAATGAAATTATCCCAAATCAAAATCCTTACGCTTTAAAGTCTGGAGATTATTTTAGCTGCACCGTTTTATATGAGGGTAAACCTAGTCCGCACCAGTTAGTAAAGATTTGGAATAAAATTGGAACCACAACTTTCCTTCAAAATCTTTACACAGAAAATGATGGCACTGTTACTTTCCCCATCAACGCTAAAGGCGCGTGGATGGTGAGTACAGTAAAAATGATTGCTTCAGAAAAACCAGGAGCCGATTGGCAAAGTATGTGGGCAGATCTGGTTTTTGGAATTGAGTAGACGACAGACATAAGACTTATAACATGAGCGAAAAAATTACTTCTAACAAAGCCCCAGAACCAGTGGGTGCCTATCCACACGCTCGCAGAGTGGGTAACTTACTTTTTCTTTCTGGCGTGGGGCCACGACAGCGCGGCAGCAAAGAAATTCCGGGTGTTACTTTAAATGATAAAGGAGATATTGTGGCTTATGATATTGAAAAACAATGTCACTCTGTTTTCCAAAATGTAAAATTAATTTTAGAAGCATCGGGAGCCAAGTGGGAAAATCTGGTGGACGTTGTAGTCTTCCTCACTAATATGAAAAGTGATTTCAAGGCATTTAATAAAATCTACGCAGAGTATTTTAAAGAAAATCAACCTTGCCGAACTACGGTAGAAGTTAATGTGCTGCCTACACCAATTGCGATAGAGTTGAAGTGCATCGCCTACCTTCCTTAGTTATTCTTTACCAAAGAAAGTCGGTGGTAAAGCGTATATCGAATTATGCCCCTGTCAAAATCATTTGCAGGTGCCGATTGATATTGATTTAAATAACCCAACTCGCCTGACCATTTTTTACTGAATTGCCATTCAATACCTCCATAAATTCTATTTTGATCAAACGCTTTTACATTTGCTGTTGAGTTAAGCATTATTTCATCAGAGAATTTTAGAATGAATGACCTGCCGCTTTTAAATTTTTTTAATGGCAATACAAACTGTACCCTAAATCGATGACGGAGAATAAAGTTATAGCCCTCCATTAGCTCTAGTACATTATTATTGTGAATGTATCGTTCTTCAACTCTGTAACGCAATTGTCCTTGAATTTTCTTAACTAATAATTGTGTAAAACTCACCTCCTGAAATAGCCTCCACTCTGGCACGACTAGATTATTGTTTTTATTTGAATTTGTGTTTGCCTGAGTAAAGCCAACCCCAACATCAAATATTTTTAAAATTTTTCTGTGCAGGTGAGCATGGGAAAAAAGTTGAGATTGCAAATCAGGATTGAAGAATCTGCGTTCGTCAACTTCTACATGTAAAGTGTATTTAGGGCTTAACTGTGTTTGATTATAGTACCGAAGCCAATATAGGCTTTGGTGTACGGTATTGTTTTGAGAAAAGCCACGCATAAAAAAAAATAAGCACCCAAAACAAAGTAAGTATTTCATCTATCTATAGAAGCAAAGTAACCTTTTTCTTTACACCCAAACTTGATTACTTTTTTATAACTTTACTAAAGTATTTTAAAAAAATATGGATTCTATTACATTAAAGGGGCGTATAACTAATCAGATGACAGACGAAGAATTCTTTTGGTTCTGCCAAGAGAATAAAGAACTGCGTATCGAAAGAAATAGTCATCTCGAAATTATTCTTATGTCGCCAACAAATTCTTTTTCAGGAAAAATAAATACCGAAATCTTGCGCCAATTATCCAATTGGAATTTTGAAAAAAAAAGGGGTGAGGTTTTTGATTCTTCTACTGGATTTACACTACCCGATAGATCCATTCTTTCGCCAGATGCAAGTTGGATATCTTCTGAAAAATGGAATGCCCTTACTGCAAATGAGCAAAACTCATTCGCACCCACTTGTCCGGAGTTTATAATAGAAGTAAGATCTAAAAGTGACTCCTTAGAATACCTACAGTCAAAAATGAAAAATTGGATTGCAAATGGAACACAATTAGCATGGCTGATTGATCCTATTGAAAAGACCACTACCATTTATAAGACTAATGATTTGGAAGAAAAAATAAGTGGCTTCGACACAAAGATAATTGCAGCAAGCCCGATAGAAGGATTCATACTTAACCTGATGTTGATAAAACTCTAAATTACTAAACTGAAAAACTTTCTCCACAGCCGCACGTGCGTGAGGCATTTGGGTTAATAAATTGAAATCCCTTTCCGTTTAATCCATCAGAGAAATCTAACGTTGTTCCCAATAAGTAAAGTAGACTCTTTTTATCTACCAAGATTTTTATTCCTTTATCTTCAAAAACCTGATCAGCTGGTTTGATCTCTTCGTCAAAACCTAAATCGTACATTAAGCCAGAGCACCCTCCACCTTTTACCGATACACGAATGTTATGATCTTGGCTCTTTCCTTCTTCGTTGCGCAGATTGAAAATCCGCTCTTTCGCTTTTTCTGTTACACTTATCATACTCTTAACTTAAAGTTTATTACGAAACCGGATTTAGCACCACACTAAAAACGGTGATGGTATTTCTATCTCGACCGTAATATAATTTTTCTAACGCCTCTAAAATATTTCCTGCTCTAAAATAAGAAGTGTGCAATTCGCTATCGCTTTTGGTTACCCACTGAATGGTATACGAATTTTCTTTCTCTTTATAATTTTGAACATAGTCCCACATTTTTCTTAATGCGTCTACTTTATCGGCTCCCGTTTCGGAGTGAAACAGAAACGACTGGTTATGGCGTGGGTTAATCGTAATTAAATCTAATTTAGTTTTACCATCTTGGTTGCTGTACTCAAACATCAAGTCGCTGGTGCGAAGCCCCAAATAGTCCTTAATCTGTTGCTGAACGCGAGCAGCCTCTACGTGTACATCACTTACTGTTTCGAGTGTTATCTTTGGCATCTGGGTAGAAAACTTTAGGAAACCGATAAAAGTTTCACAATTTCAACTCAAAATTAACAAAACCTGATCATTCTGCTATTATGGATAAATTAGAGCACATTGGCATTGCCGTAAAAAATTTAGAAGAATCCAATCTTCTCTTCGCCAAACTATTGGGCAAAGCTCATTATAAAATAGAGGAAGTAGAAAGCGAAGGCGTGAGAACCTCTTTTTTTGAAATAGGCGATATTAAAATCGAGTTGTTGGAAGCGACCCGAGCAGACTCGCCCATCGCAAAATTTATTGAAAAGAAAGGTGAGGGAATTCACCACTTAGCATTTGGTGTAACGAACTTAGAAAATAAGATGAGCGAAAAGACTGCTCAAGGTTTTTCGCTACTATCAGAAAAACCAAAAGATGGCGCAGATAATAAACGAATCGTTTTTATTCATCCGAAAACTACTAATTCAGTATTAGTGGAACTGTGCGAGGAGAAGGGTTAATAGTTGTCAGGTAATAGCAAATAAGTAGAGTTGCCGAAAATGATAACCTATAACTGATAACTAATAACTGAACTAGAATTTCATCTTCGGATGATTCTTAGCGCCATATTGAATGGAATTATAATATTTCTGTTTCTTCTTGCCAATGGCCGTTTCATAATACGGCTTCTCTACTCGGCAAGATGTAAAAACAACTAAAGCGATAACAAAAGGTACAAGCAACTTCTTCATATCTCTGTGTTTTATTGAAAGTAAATACAGAGCTCTTGAGCACATCACCATAGTATCATCCTCAAGTTGTATTTTTGCCAGACGAAGCAACCACATAACCGACCAAAAGACTTTACCCCATGGCTGAGCAGAGAACAGAATTGACAGATTTAGGCGAATTCGGATTGATTGAGCGAATTGAAAAACAATTTTTACTTCAAAATAGTACATCAGTAAAGGGCATTGGCGATGATGCCGCGATGATCAGCATTGGCGATGAATATTTGTTGGTGACTACCGATATGCTGTTGGAAGGAATCCATTTCGATTTATCATATGTTCCACTTCAGCATTTAGGTTATAAAGCAGTAGCTGTAAATGTTTCTGACATTGCAGCTATGAATGGAAAGCCAGAGCAGATTACCATTGGGTTAGGAATTAGCAATCGCTTTTCGCTAGAAGCAATTGACGCATTGTATAGCGGAATTAAAGCAGCGTGCGAAAATTATAAAGTAGATCTGGTAGGCGGAGATACCACTGCTTCATCATCGGGATTAGTAATTTCTATTACAGCCATTGGGCGCGTAACAAAAGATAAAGTTGCATTACGCAGCTCCGCAAAAAATAACGATATCATTTGTGTTACCGGAGATCTGGGAGCTGCGTATCTTGGTTTGCAAGTGTTGGAAAGAGAGAAGCAAGTTTTCTTAACTAATCCTGAAATGCAACCCGATTTAGAAAATTACGAATACCTTGTGGGCCGACAGTTAAAGCCAGAAGCAAGGATGGACATTATTCACGAACTAGCAGAAAAGAATATTATACCCACTTCTATGATCGATATTTCAGATGGATTGGCTTCTGAATTGTTGCACCTCAGCAAAAGCTCTGGTGTAGGCATAAAAATATTTGAAGAAAATATTCCAATCGATAATCTGGCGTACGAAACGGCTATTGAATTTAAGATCGACCCGATTACCTGTGCGCTGAATGGCGGAGAAGATTATGAATTACTCTTTACGATCAATCCAAAAGATCACGAGAAGTTAAAGCACCATTCCGACATTCATTTTATTGGGCACATCCATAGTAATGCACAACAAAATGTGATGGTCACTAAACAACAAACAATGGTTCCGCTGAAAGCGCAAGGGTGGAATCACCTTTCTAAATTATAAATGCTAATGTTGAATTAGTGACTCTGTAGATTAATTCAAAATTTATAATTCAAAAATTTAATTAGTCTTCAGGGTAAGGAATGAAAACAAATCGCGTAAATTCTTTATCTACCACAAACAAGCAACAAAACTCATCTGGGTCTTTGTAGGCTGCCACAAAATCATCTTCACGATCTTTCGCAATTAATTCGCGCTGTACAAATTCATCCATGAATGAAGCAAAATAATTCCATTCTTGTTGAAGTGAAAATTTATCAATTAGCAATTGCCCGATGGGAACCACTTCTCTCGAAATAGCAAAGATGGGGTAATTGAATCCTGCCTTTCTAATTTGATAGGAAGCTTCCTTTAGCGTGTCAGCCGCTTTTACAAAATCCGCGCTAATAGTACCCAAATATTTTCCGCTCAACTCGGGGTCGTTACTCATTGATACATCCATGCGGTAAAATTAATTGATTAATAGAAATTCGGAGGCATGTTGCTTAAGCTCCGAGAAAAATAATTTAAACTCGTTATTAAAATCAGCATAAAATTCTATTAACTCTACTGTTGATTCATTCATCTTAGAATCAAACTTAGATCGTCTCGTCATACCACTCAATGCTTGTTGCATGCCTTCTATCTTTCCATAGTTAACCAACCAATTACCACGCACCATGTGCGGTAGCATCCGCTTCGCTTGCTCAGGCAAAACGTCTATATTTTTTTGCAGATAATCGTAACAGCCATCGGCAAAATCTGGAAGAAGTTGTGAATGATACAAGCTCCAATTGACAGCCAGAAAATGATCGTAGAACATATCAACTATAACCGGAGCATAATGTCGGTATTTAGGCCGCAGCCGATCTTTGCTTTGCTTAACTATTGGATGGCGATCAGTAAATTCGTCAATGGCTCTATGTAATTCTATTCCCTTCACAATATTTTCTGAGAAGCGAGACGAGAGATCGCGACCACGCACAAAGTCGCCAATAAAATTGCCCAATTGAATCTCCTGGTTACCTGCAGATAAATATAAATGGGCAAGAAAGTTCATACTCGAGCTAATTAACAAGATAACAACCATGTAAGTTAATTCAATTGATGCTATTTTTATTAGGGATTTTTTTTCTGACTTTTGGTTAAACAAACTTGATTATGGCGCTGCTCGAACAATTGAAGTTATTAGTAAACTTATCTAGGATTGATGGTGATATGGCCGAGCGCGAAAAAAACTATATCACCAATATTGGCAAGGCAAACGGTTTTCCAGAATCATCTGTATCAACCTTGTTTTATAATTCGCACGAAATAATCATTCCCGATGATCTCACTGCTGATCAAAAATTCAATTACATTTTTAGCTTAGTTCAATTAATGAAGATTGATGAGCGACTTTATAAAGAGGAAATAAAATTTTGCTCATCTATTGCAGCTAAATTAGGATATAGCAAAGAAGCCATGTTTGAATTAATGCTGAATGTAAAAAGTGTGGTTGATGATAACGAGCGAAAGACGCTGCAACAACTTACTGAAAAGTATCTTAAGAATTAAGTTGAGAGACTAGTTCTCTCAACAATTTGCTCCATGCGAAACTCTCTTCCCAAACTATTCTGATTCTAAAATAACTCGTCAGCGGGAATAAACTCACGGAATGCTTTGTCTAAAGGGCAAACACAAAAAAGTTATGAAAAAATCAATGAAGAGAATATTGGTAGGCATCCTACTGATTTCAGTAATTACCGTAAGTTCTATAGCGCAATCACGTGATAAAAGAGATCATCACGGAAGACATGGTGATAAAGAGAGACATCAAAAACATGGCGGATATAAATTCAAGACTCACGACCTTTCCGCGAAAGTGTATCGCATCACCAATGCAGATAGTATTCAAGTAAAAAAGATGAAGCCGTTTGTAGATAAAGCCTCTAAAAGATTGGAAACGTTGCGAACAGAATATCACCGAAAAGAAATGAAGGTATTGGATTCTCTACAACTTCAAATTAAACCTTTGCTAAAAGAAGATCAGTTAAAAAGACTATCTGACTTTAAAGAAAAGCACAATCAAAAATTAAAATAGCCAAAGAATTATCACTAGAAAATGTTTATTATTTCTTTACATTAGATTACCCAAACTAAAACAAAAGAAAATGAAAGCATTAAAAATGATTGGAATAGCACTAGGTGCAATTGTGCTCTTACTGGCAGTTTACATAATGGCCTTCGTGCCCGCAAAAGGGCATGTAGAAAAATCTGTGGTAATCAATGCACCTGCCTCTGCCGTGTTTACGCATTTGAACGATCTTAAAAAATTTGTAGTGTGGTCTCCTTGGAGTAAGATGGATCCGGAAGCAAAAAATTCATACGAAGGTGCTGAAGCAGGTATTGGAGCAAAAATGAGTTGGGATGGAAAAGACATGGGAAAGGGATCTCAATGGATTGAAGAAAGCGTAGAGAATGAAAGGGTAAAAACCGGATTATCGTTTGAAGGAATGGAAGGTACAGCCAATGCAGAATTTAAATTAACACCTGAAGAGAATGGCACCAAAGTTACCTGGACGTATGATGGAGAGAATGGTGGATTTATGGGAAAAGCAATTTGGATGGTAATGGGTGGAATGCTGGAGGGTCAATATGAAAGTGGATTGCAAGACCTCAAAAAGTTAGTTGAAAGTACTCCGATAGAAGCACCGACAGCAACAATTGCGCCTACAGATTCAACAGCTGTAAAATAAAATTTGATCAGATTTTTAATTAAAAGCTCTCGTAGTGAGAGCTTTTCTTTTTTACCTAAACGTGAAGAAGAAATTAGATAGAAAATTCCATATCGTAACAACAATAGTGGCAATAGCTTTGGATAGATAAAAATTTCTTCCACTTCGGCTGTGCAAATACCAGATGATGGCAGAGTTTATTACGAGTCCAATTAATGCAAAAGAAATAAACTTGAAATATTGAATCCAAACTTGCGGGTCGTGGCTGGAGAATGTCCAATATCTATTAATTAAAAAATTATTGGTTGCCGCTACAAAAAATCCGACTGCATTAGCCAGGTACTCATTGGTTTTTAATTTCTCTCTAAAAAGATAGGTTAAACCAAAATCAATGACCAAACCAGAAGCGCCAACGGCTACAAACTTAATTAGCTTTAAGACTATGGGTGGCAACGAAGAGAGTTCCATTATTATCTTATCGGTTGCTCAAAGTTACCTTTATAATTTCGAAGCCGATAAAAAAAAGCGTAACGCATTATTTTTCCGCTGCGCGTTATCGCAACAGTGTCAATAGGTTCTATTTTTTCAAAATAATTTCCAAAAGCTTCTGTAGGTTGTTTGAAGTAATTGCTTACCGCAATGTGGTAATAATCTTTTCCTAGTTCTAGTCCGCCTCTTGTGTTATTGATCCACGCATATTTATGGATCGCCTTTAAATCACCAATCAAAAATAATTTCCGATTGTTGGGCTGCGCCACATAAAAATCAAGATGAGCACCCGGAAACCATTGTGTAGAAATAATTCCGGCACTTGCAGTCATCATTTTATTTTCTTCTTCTCGTTTAGCAATCAGATGGAATGCTTCATTAACCTGACTCCATCCATACATGTCTTGCGTGAAATCATATTCGCCAAAACTTTGCTTGTCCGTAGTCTTACCTAATTGAAAAGGTGAATAGTTAATAATGTAAAGTGTTGCTGCCAACAGGAACACCAAAAAATAAGATGGCACTAAAAGCCGAAGTGGATAATGAAGAATATTTTTAGTGGAGGTCACTTTAATTCTCTCTTCCCAATAAGCGGCTGTTAAAATAATCATCGATAAAAAAGCTGGGCCCGTCCAGTGAGGGAGTGTGCTACGAAATAAGGAGAAACTGGTAAAGAGTAACCACAGCGGAATTGCGTTCAATAATAAAATCCATTTGTGCTTTTCACCAACAATATATTTGCCTTTACATAATGCTGACAAAGCAACGACTATCAAAATAATATTTAAGGGATTGTTGTATGCGATTTGGCCACCTATCTCTGTAAAGAAATAATCGGGTCTTAATTCAAATGCTGGAGCTACACGATCTCCATGAAAAGTAAAACTGATCAAGTTGTTTTGAATATTCCAGATAAGTACAGGTGAAAAAATAATCAAGGAAATAATTCCGGATAGATAGAAAGAATAATCGAGCAACCATTTGCGATTTTTAATCAACACAAAAAGTATTACGCCAAGCCATATAAAAACCGAGTGATATTTAGAGAGCATAGCTAACCCAGCACATACTCCCAATAAAATCATTTGAAGGCGTTGCTTGTTTTCAATCTTTTCGGCAGGTAAAATGGATAGAGAGATATTAACGCAAATCAACCAGAAGAACACCTGCGATGCATCGGGAATAAGAGAGAAACCGCTGATGATAGAGCAATAGATAGATGACGTGTATAAGAAGGCAGCGTAGAGACCTGTTAGTTCGTTTTTTATTTTCTTACCTATTAAAAAAATAATCCATGTGCTGCCCGCAGAAAGAAGTATCGAACCAAG
This sequence comes from Cytophagales bacterium, assembly GCA_025359125.1. Classification (GTDB taxonomy): domain Bacteria; phylum Bacteroidota; class Bacteroidia; order Cytophagales; family Cyclobacteriaceae; genus ELB16-189. The sequence continues at coordinate 82,906 of JANYHI010000059.1, read as the reverse complement.
CCGCAGAAAAAAATCATCTTCAAAAAATAAATTAAGGCTCGATAGCTGCGCTAAAAAACCCACCATGGGCGGATGATCAAAATGACTTAGGTCTGGATAGAGTGCGTACGTCCAATAATAAACTTCATCGTTAGCCAACTCTACTTGCGATGCTAAGAATAGGCGGATAGCAGTTGCAATAAAAATTAACCATACAAGATGATTTTTAATTTTGTTACTCATCACAAAAGTCTCCGTTTCAATCATTAGGTAGTCAGTAAAATAGGATCAACGGCATTAAGGTAAGAAGTTCTCATGCAGTCTTTGTAAAAAATTCATGAATACTTTGCCGTAATAATAGAAATGCAGAGAGTCAAAATTCAATCGACAGACCATGGAGTTCTCGCTATGAACTGCCGACTATAAGCCATCTGCATTCCCTTAAAATGCTGAGAAGGAAAGTCAGCAGGAAATAAATGGGTATGCAACCCTCCAAAACCAAGTTGTATGAGTGATCTATTGTGACTAACTTAGCCTGAAAGGTCGAAGTGCTATGAAAACACCGCTAACACTAGCTGCAGATCTGCCCAACGAATATTTCACTTGGGAGAAATTTAAAGTGTGGTGGAAAGCAAACGAATTACAATCCACTACGAAATTCCCAGCGGAGGCTTTCCAAGACCATCCAATTTTTTCGCGAGCCATGGATATGAATAAATCGGTAACAGGGGTTATCGACATACGCACCATGAAATATCTTTTCTGGAGTGGCAATGTGAAACAATTGTTGGGCTGGGAAGATCAAGATTACATTGATCATGGTGTGCAATTCAGTTTCACAAAGTTCCATCCAAAGGATATGAATGCGATTGGGTACTTTACACAACTGATTCACTCCTATTACCAAAATTTACCCGAAGCGCAGCGCCATGACTATCGGAATTATTGGGACTTCCGGTATCTCAAACCCGATGGAGGATATATTATCATCCTCCAACAAGATACCGTCATTGACCATGATGGTGCCGGTAATATCAGCACCCTGCTCATTTTTGTTACTGACATTACCAATTTGAAAAAAGACAGTAGCAGGCATCTGCGGTTGACCAATGGAAAAGAGAACTTACTCTATGAATTTGATACTCTCAAAAATAAACCTGCAGAACTCATTTGCCCCAGTCACAGAGAGATTGAAGTGTTCCAAATGCTCGGACAATCCTATTCGCGCCAGCAAGTGGCCGATAAACTAGGCATTGAGCTAGCCACTATAAAAACGCACTGCCAACATGCCTTTGAAAAACTGCACGTAAGCGATTCGATTGAGGCCTTAGGATTGTTAAGAATTTTCGGCTTGATTTAATTTGTAACCTATGACTGCTACCTTTTATCTATCTAACCCTACCTAGCAATGTCTATCGAAAAAGAAAATCTTGCCATTCCTTCGTGAGACAACTTCAACAAGTGGTGGAAATCGCAACCTGTTCAAACAGATATCGAATCATTCCGTAGCCTTTTTACCGATCACCCGCTTTTCACCACCGCCATGCGCATGAACCGCTCAATAACAGGTGTGCTTGATTTACATACGATGAAGTACTTGTATTGGAGTGGCAATGTTGTCGATATGCTGGGTTGGGATGATAGCAATTATTGGGAGGGTGGTGCACAATTCGCCTATAGCAAATTTCACCCCGATGATTTGTTGAGCTTGGAGTATTTTGGGCAACTGATTGGCAATTATTATAAATCGTTACCAAAAAGTGAAAAGCCCCACTACAAAGCTTTTTGGGATTTTCGAATTATCAAGCAAGATGGCAACTATGTACGAATTCTACAGCAAGACTGTATTCTGAAGGATGATGCCGAGGGTAACATGGCTGTGTTGCTGTTGTTAGTTACCGATATAACAAATCTGAAAGACAATACCCGAAGCCACTTGAGGATAACAAATGGAATAGAAAACAAACTGTATGAATACCAAAATTATGAAAAAAAAATCTATCCGCTGGAATGCCCTTCGGAAAGAGAGTTGGATGTTTTTCGGTTAATAAGTCAGGGCTACGAACGCAAACAGATTGCCGGGAAAATGAACATCACGTTAGCCACCGTAAAAACCCACTGCCAGCATGTGTTCAAAAAATTGCGCACCACAGATGCTGTTGAAACAATTAATCTTTTAAAAACAATAGGACTTCTCTAAATGAACTGACAAGATGACGACCAATAAATCCATTGAACAACAACGGAAAGAATTTACAAAATGGTGGGGTACACAAAATGATTTGGAAGATGTTCTGTCACTTCAATAAATTTTTCCGTCTCTCAAATTCATCACCTTACTTTCCCGAAAGGTAACTAGCTTTTTATCAAGCTGACTAGCTGCGGAACTTTCATCACTGGTAGCCATACGCAATACAAAGACGGAAGGTAGATCAGTTATTGCCAATTAAAACTCCGTAAAGCAACACCAGCTTCAAAGAATGCAAGATCAGCGTTAGAAATTTTGTGCTAACCGTTCGCGCCTTTGCGAGATGAAGGTGAAAAATCATCCTTTTGGAGTATTGACAGCACGTCTATAAGTCGGTAGTTTTAAAAAACAAAAGACAAACCAAGAACACCCGAAAACCCTGTATGAAATACGGGAAAAAACCCGTTGACTTTAGCTTTTAAATTTGATGTAATTTACACGTTAGACGCAAAGAACATTGAAAACGAAATTGATAGCAGATTTAGAAATCAAGTTGGCGAAGAACGCCAACTCGGGTGAGTACCAAGACTTAACAGTTACAACAGTAAAAAAAAATCAATTATGAAAAACATGCTTCTCATTTTTTTTCTCGGCCTTACAACGGTAGCCAGCGCTCAAAACATTTTGCGGGTGAACAACATCCCTGGCATCAATGCGCCTTATACTACCATACAAGCTGCTGTTGCGGCTGCTAGCGCAGGTGATATTATTTTGGTGGAGGGGTCGCCTACTGCTTACAATGTGGGCGCATTTGATCTTACAAAAAAAGTAATACTCCGCGGGCCCGGCTTTTTTCTCAATGAGAATATTACTGTTCAGGCTAGCCAAAACCCAGCAACAATAAATTCAACAAGTTTTTTCTTTTCTCCTGGAAGTGATGGGAGCACAGTTTCTGGCTTGTCTTTTATTAATATGAAGATTGATGTAAAAACTTCGAACATAACTATTTCCAACAACTATTTTGGGACTGGTACTCTTAATATTGCGTTAACGAACGCAAGTCCGGCAACTAATCTTCTCATCAGCGGAAACTATATGATCATTAATTCTTCCTATAACATCCAAGCCACTGGCTCGACATATACAAACGTGATTGTTTCCAATAACTACTTCTTCAATCAAATTTCTGGCTGGCCTGGAGGTCTCAATAATATTGCCTGGCAAGGACATGTATTTGGGACAATTAAGAATAATATTTTCATAGCGCAAAACGCTAGTAACGATTTTTCAAACTGTGATGTCGTCAATAATATTTTCCTGAATAATAACGCAAACGTAATTGGCAATACCACTAACTCCACCATTCGAAATAATATTTTCCTCGGGCCGTCTCAAACCAATGCAGATGCCACCAATATTTTTAATGCCGTTCAGGCCAATCTTTTTATTGGCCTTACGGGAAACACTACCGACACTCAATGGAAATTAAAACCTGGCTCTGCTGCAATCGGTGCTGGAGCACTGGGCGAGGATTGTGGCATCTATGGCGGGATAACACCTTATAAAATTTCAGGGGTGGCCGCAGGGCTTCCTGCTATTACTGCCGTGAATGTGCCAGCCAGCGTGCCGCAAAATGGAGTATTGAATGTGAAAGTAAGTGCCAAGGTGAATTAAAGTCTTAGCAAGAATGAATAAGATTCTCTTCATATTATTACTTTCAATCAGTGTTTGCTCATATGCGCAAAACATAGTGCGCTTCGAGTATTTCATAGATACCGATCCGGGCATCGGGCTTGGCACACAAGTGAGCGTAACGCCTTCCGTTTCTGTTACTAATTTTTCATTGCCAATTTCAACAACATCATTGCCATCAGGTTTTCATACGGTGTATATCCGCTCACAAAACGATTTGAATCAATGGACTCATACGCATTTTCGTAGCCTTTACATCGTACCGGCTTTTCCTAGCCCAAACAATATTACGCAAATAGAATATTTTGTGGATACAGACCCCGGTGTTGGCTTGGCTACCCAGGTAACGGGCATTACTCCTTCTACATTGATCACCAACTTACCTGTTGATATAACAGCTTCAACTTTCACACCAGGTTTTCATACACTTTATCTACGTAGTAAAAATTCTCTGGGTGAATGGTCGCAAACGCACTTCCGAAGTTTTTATATCGCTAACCTTCCCTCAATCGATAACCTGGTAAAATTTGAGTACTTTTTTGATACCGACCCGGGCTTTGATAACGGAATAGCTTCCCCTGTAGCTCCGCCTGTTTCCACTGTTACCAACAAAGATATTTTTGCCGTGCCCTCCAGTTTGTCACTCGGTTCACATACGATCTATATTCGTGCAAAAGATAGTAGTGGCGACTGGACGCAAGTGAGTACAGGAAGTTTTATCGTAACATCACCGCTGCCTCCTACCATTACAAGCTTTACGCCTTCAAGTGGTCTCATTGGAACAACTGTTACGATCACAGGAACAAATTTTGACCCCTCTCCCGCCAACAACACCGTTAAATTTAATGGCACAACGGCAACCGTTACAGCAAGTACTTCAACAAGTATTACAACTACTGTTCCAACGGGGGCAACTACAGGAATTATTTCGATAACTACTGGAGGCAATACGGCAACAAGCTCAACTTCCTTTACAGTAACCTCGTGTGTTCCTGCATCTGAACGCGCAGCGCTGGTCGCACTCTATACTTCAGGGAATGGTGCTAATTGGGGTGATTTTTATAACAATCCCATTTATCCTACTAACTGGCTCACGGCAGATGAAAGCACCTGGTACGGAGTAACTGTTACGGGATGTCATGTAACAAGGCTTGATGTAGAAACACGTTATATAAAAGGAACTTTACCAATCGAACTTAAAGATTTGACAGAACTGGATTCGTTAGTTATCACGCAGGGATATTTTGATACTCCGGGTGCTATAGGCGGCCCAATACCGAAAGAACTTGGCCAGCTTACCAAACTGAAAAATTTACTTTTATGGGGCCAATTCTCAGGAACAATTCCGAAAGAGATTGGCAATCTAACCAAGCTTAAACGGCTTGATCTCATTGGTCATGATTTAACTGGAAATATTCCTGCAGAACTTGGGAATTTAGTCAACCTTGAAATCTTAATGCTTCAAGGAGGTTACTACATAAGTGATGCCTTGAGCGGGACATCAGGTTTGACGGGTACGATTCCCGTTGAGATTGCAGCTTTACCAAAATTGCGTCAAATTAGCTTAAGAGAGAATCAATTAACAGGTGTCATTCCGGATTTTATCAGCCCTTCGTTGTTAGGGTTAGACATAGGCGGTAATCAGCTGACTGGATCAGTTCCCTCCTCGGTAGGAAATTTAGTTAATCTTCTTTTCCTGGGTTTGTACCGGAACCAGCTTGGCGGACCGTTGCCCGCATCATTAAATAATATCGTTAATATTCCGCAAATCAATCTGAGGAACAATCAATTTACAGGAGCCTTTCCAGCATCGTTTGGGGCATCAGCAAAATTTGTACGGATAACAAACAATAAATTTTCCTCCATTCCTGCATTCACAAACGCAGGTTTATTTCAACTTTCTGTCGAAAACAATTCGCTTGATTTTGGTAGTCTTGAACCCAACAAGGGCAAGCCCGGTTTTGCGTATGCGCCACAAGGCAACCTTCCGGGAGGCAATGTGTTGGCATCTGTTGGCAGTTTATTAACGATACCGTTTTCAACCGGTGGCACACAAAATAGTTATCAATGGTATAAGAACAGTGTTCTGATTCCCGGTGCGAACACCATGCAGTACTCCATTCCATCTGCTTCGCTTGCCGATGCAGGAAATTACACAGTTACCGTTACCAATACGTTAATAACCGGACTAACATTAACATCCAATCCATTTGTAGTTACGGTAACCACCTGTCCCACTGATCCTGCTCCGGTGCCCAATAGTGGTTGTCAGAATTCGGCCATCAAGCTTAGTGCATCAGGTGGAGCAAACGGACAATACCGGTGGTATACTACACCCACAGGAGGCACAGCTATTGCTGGTTCTATAAACAGTACGTTTACAACACCAACCCTCACCACCACTACTTCTTATTTTGTTTCCATCACCGATGGTACTTGCGAAAGCTCACGCAAGGAAGTAATTGCAACGGTTCTTCCGTTACCCACTGCACCCATCATCACCTCTTCCAAAACATCAATCAATGGTGTTGTACTTTTATGTTCAGAAAACATTGAGAGTACTACACTCGCCACATCGCCCGCAGGCTTTGCATCTTATGCATGGAGTAATGGTCAAACAGTACCTTCGTTTTCAACTAGCCAAAGCGGAAGCATTACTGTGCGTGTCACCGATGGTAATGGATGCCAAAGTGTGGCATCCACTTCATTGACAATCAACAGCACTTCTTGCAAACCTACCATCGCCACAGCCACCTTCAATACCCCAACCGGTGGCACTATCAGTCAATCGATACTCTCTTTAATTACAGTGGTGGGAACATTGAACCCGGCTTCGTTGAAAATAATAACTCAACCAGCTAGCGGGGCATTGGCATCTATCGGTGCCAACGGTATTTTGGTTGTCAATTATTCAGGACTTCAATTTATAGGTACAGAATCCGTTACCATAGAGGCTTGTGATACGAACGGCATTTGTGCTACGCAGACCATCACCATCAAAGTAGATGGCGACATTGTTGTATTCAACGCCATCTCTCCGAATGGTGATGACAAGAATCCGATCTTCACCATCCAAAACATCAACTTGTTACCGGAAACTAAAAACAATAAGGTCAGTGTATACAACCGATGGGGTGATGTTGTTTTTGAAACCGAAAATTATGACAACATAAACAGTGTGTTCCGTGGGTTGAACAACAGCGGAGATGCATTGCCGTCTGGCACCTACTACTACAAAATCAAATTTGCAAGTGGCTTGAGCGAGAAAACAGGATTTATAGCATTACGGAAATAAACGTTTTAATTAAGATAACAAGATGAGAAAATCAATCCCACTCATTGCGAATGCTCTTCTGGTATGTCAGTCCATCAATACCGTGTTTCAATTTGCCAAAATGTGCGCGAAGCGTTTTCTTGATTTTATTCTTTGTAGTAACAGCCAACGCTTTCTTGATCTTTTTCTTGGCGACAGATTTCTTTATTTCAACAACCATAAAAAATCTGCTTTGATCAAAGTTAGAAATAAATCTGTAATCTGTTTGTACAAGTATATTCAACCGCTGAATTCTTAACTATCAAAAGATATGAAATATTTGCTCCTATTCTCAGTTCTTGTTTTCTCCGTGGGCGGGCATGCCCAACAAGATCCTATCTACGCCCAATACCTCAACAATACTTTGTTGATCAATCCCGCTTTTGCGGGAAGCAATAATATGTTTAACGCAGCACTGCAATACCGCACTCAGTGGGCGGGGCTAGAAGCTAACCCAACGACTTTCAATTTCTCCAGTCACATTTCTGCCAACCAAAACAAAATGGGAATAGGGTTGATTGCCTCGCAAGACAAAATTGGCGACACAAAAAACACAGAAATAAATGGTGTGTATGCGTATAAAATAAAAATGAAGAATGCCGTATTCAGTTTTGGCTTGCAGGCGGGTATGGTTCGCTATTCCAACGATGCATCGCTACTCACGATCCGCGATCTGGGAGATCCCTCATTCAACTCAATTACGGAAACAAAATTCAATGTCGGCACCGGACTTTTGCTCAAGAGTGATCGATACATTATTGGGTTATCTGTGCCGCGATTGATACCCACCTCAATCAGTCAAGGTGGGCAATCTATTGAACTATATAAACAGCACTATTATTTGTTTGGCTCGTATGTTATGTTTCTTTCAGAGACAATTCGCTTTAAGCCATCCTTGTTGCTGCGCGGCACAGCGGGTGCATCGTTCTCGGCAGATGTAAATGCGAGCTTTACATTTAGGGAACACTATACCGCAGGATTATTCACACGCAATTTCAAGACCTATGGGCTGCTGTTGCAGGGATCGGTGAAGAGTTTTAAATTAGGCTATGTGTTTGAGTTGCCTGGCAGCCTTGCTTCCAGTTTAAATTTTGTGAGCCACGAAATCATGTTGGGTTTTTCGATGGGCGTGTTTACTTATCACGATCAGGCATTGAATAAAACTTTTTAGATGAAAATTAAACCCCTTAATATCAAAATATTATTTTAATATTTCGGGGTTTAATACAAGCTAATTTTTTGGTTTCCCAAACTAACAAGAGCAATTTAATGCCATCAACTTCTTGGCAGATCAAAAATTAACTTGTTTATTGAATGAGTTTATACAATGATTCAATCAACCAAAATAAGCCCACGAAAAATCAATCTCAGATCGGTCTTGCTCGTGGTTGCTATTTCGTTGTTTGTAATGGAATCTTGTAACAAGGAAACCGAAAATCCAATCTCAGTTGTTCCTTTGCCTAGTACACTTTGTCAGCCATCTGTGTCATTGGGGTACACCGAAAAAACATCTTACTTGCCGGGCGATAAAATGAAAGCCTACATTCAATCTTTAAAAAATGTAGACTTATGCCGATTAGATGTTTACACTTTGAATGATGAGTTAGCTTTTTCAGTCGCCTCCAATTTAAACGTTCAGGAAATCAGCACAAACGATCCTTCTGTTAACGGATATGGTTACAATCTTGCGGCAGATATTCAAATTCCCCCAAATCTTAAAAGCGGAATTTACCTGATCGAAAAAAAAATTCCGTTCATCGTAAAATCTGCCTCACCGGTTGACCTTACCATTGTGTATCCTTCTAACACGGTTAATGCGTATTCGCACTCAGGCGGAAAAAATTTGTATGATAGAATAAATCGCCCGTGGCAAGTAAGCTTTCAGCGACCGATGGAATTACAGGGCAATGCACATGCCGGTTTAAAATGGTTTGCCACTTTAACAAACTACAACATTGGCTATGTCTCTGATGAGGATTTGGATACCTATGCGTCCATTCAAAACTCTAACATGCTAGTAATTGTTGGCCACAGTGAATATTGGACGCGCAAGGCGCGGAAAAATTTCGATCTGTTTGTTGAGTCGGGCAATGATGCAATCATTCTTTCCGGAAATACCATGTGGTGGCAAGTGCGCTACTCCGATAATCATCAGATGATTTGTTATAAATATTCTCCTGATCCGGTGCCCGATCCATTATTAAAAACTATGGAATGGATCAACAGCACACTTCAATATTCAATAATTTCAAGCATTGGGGCTGATTTTCCGAGAGGAGGTTACGGTTTGCTAATTGATAATGGATGGGATGGTTATAAAGTTGTGAATGATGCATCGCCCCTGCTAGAGGGACTCCATTTTAAAAAAGGAGATGTTATATCTTTTCCTACCGGAGAATATGATGGCGCACCCATACTCAATTTTAATGCCGATGGTTACCCAGAGTTAGACAAAGCAGCGCTTAATTTTCAGCAAGTAGAATTAGTTGGTTTCGATAAGGGCTCGAGAGCAGGAAAAGAAACAATCGGAACATTTATTGTTTTTAAGAAGACAATCAGCTCAGGCATTGTGGTCAATGCCGCCTCAAACGATTGGTGTTCTGAAAGAGGCATAGGCGGTGTACACGGAGATCAGCTAAAAAAAATTACACTCAATTCAATAGACAAATTACTTTACCACAAACCTGTTTTTTCAAATTAAGTTAATTATCAGCTTCATGATATCGAGGCGAAATCAATTTTTCTTCTTTCCATTTCTTCAACTCTTCTATTTTTTTCTTTAACTCTTCTTCTGTTGGTTTGTAATTAATCAACTCTTTTAAATTAGGTTGCCCCGCATCTACCCAGGCTGTGTACCAAACATCGCCAATCATTTTAATACTCGCTCGCATTTGCCTTTCTACCATTCCATTCAATAGCCTATGATATTGAATGGAATAATTTGCAGAAAAAACTTTTACCGTTTGCTTGCCCTTCGTTTCAAAATTAAATTTTTGATCGCCCATTTTCTTCGCAAGCTGTTTTTCAAAAATTAAAACAGAATCTAACGCGGCATTCGCTTGAGTCACTGCATTCCATGCTGCCAATTGCACGTTGTTCAAATAAGTTGCTTTGCCTACATAAAAATCATATTCATTGAAAAACAATTCCGGCAACCGCGATTCCCAAAAAGCATGCAATCCAATTTGATTGGTTAGTTGACCGTCATAGTTTTTAGTCGTGTGCAGCGGTACATGAGCATCGGCAACATAGTGACCAATATCTGCCGAAAGGCGCAAAATTCTATCTGGATCTTTTACTAGCATGGCATCTTTCAACTGAAAATAAACGCGATTGATATGCCAAGGAACAATACCGCGTGCGCGCAAAGTGTCTTCACTATATTTCTCTACAGCATCCTTCCAATAGCGCGGAAGTTTATACTTAGCACTATCTCCATAGTCATCTAAGTCGATATAATGCTTAGGCGCTTCGTCTGCAACCGCATATCTTCTTCTATCGGCATTTACTGCTGCTTCTGATAAATATTGAATATTGGCTTTATAGAAACCAATCATTTCTAATGGCAAAGTAAAAACTGCTAATCGATTTATTTTTTGATGCGCAAAAAAGCCCCAACCAAAAAAGACAAAGGCCATGCCTACCAAAATAATTTTTAGACTCAATTTCATCTGTATCTTGCTACAAACTTACAATGATGAATAAGATCACAATATTCTGTTTCCTTTTTCTGATAGGTAATATATCAAAGGCAACTGATCCATACAAAAAAAATCCTGCCATTGATGTACAGCAATACATCTTTCAGTTAGAAGTAAATGATTCTACCAACGCAATCGCTGGCAAAGCATTCATCACCATTCTGTTTAAAAGATCAATAAACACATTTGAATTGGACCTTGTGGGATTAACTGCCAAAGGAACTGGCATGACGGTATCCAACATTTTACTCAACCAAAAATCAATTTCGTTTCAGCATATAGATAATCATCTCAAAATAAATTTACCCGATTCCGCACAAGCTAACCAGTTATTGATTTTTGAGATAAATTATTCGGGCGTACCCGAGGATGGATTAGTTATTGGATTAAATAAATATGGCGATCGCGGTTTCTTTGGCGACAATTGGCCAGATCGGGGCGAGCATTGGCTACCGGTGATTGACCACCCCAGCGATAAATCTGCAGTAGAGTTCATCATCATTGCGCCACATCATTACTCAGTAATTGCCAACGGAATAAAAATTGAAGAAAGTTTTATTGACGAAAAAAGAAAGCTCACGCATTGGAAAGAAGAAGTTCCTATTCCAGTAAAAGTGATGGTAGTGGGCATTGCCCGATTTGCCGTTCAACTGGCAGGCAAAGTAGATGATATTGCAATCGAGAGTTGGGTTTATCCACAAAATAAAGCCGATGGCTTTCATGATTATGCCGTGGCTGTTAAAGTACTCGGTTATTTTCACCGTAATATTGGTACATACTCATTTAAAAAACTCGCCAACGTGCAATCTAAAACTCGCTGGGGCGGATTAGAAAATGCCAGTGCCATCTTCTATGCCGAAAGTTCGGTGAATGGAAAAGGTGATCATGAAAGTTTAATTGCACATGAAGAAGCACACCAGTGGTTTGGCAACTCTGCCACCGAAAACGATTGGCATCATGTGTGGCTCAGCGAAGGGTTCGCCACTTACTTCGCCAATCTATATTTAGAACATGCCTATGGCCACGAAAAATTAGTTGAGGAAGAAATCCTTGATCGCCAGCAAGTGATCAAGTACTATCTGAAAAATCCCGCTCCTATTATTGACACAACACTTACCGACATCAATAAAATATTGAACACTAATACTTATCAAAAAGCAGGATGGGTGCTGCACATGCTCAGACATAAAATAGGAGACGATAATTTCTGGAAAGGCATCAGAACCTATTATAAAGCCTATCGCAACAGCAATGCTATGACCAACGATTTCCAAAAAATAATGGAAGAGGTAAGCGGCCAAAACCTTACTGAGTATTTCAATCAATGGCTTCGTAAGCCCGGCCATCCAAAGCTAGAAGGCGTCTGGCATTACAGTGCCAGTAAAAAAGAGGTAACAATCAACCTCAACCAAACTCAAAAAGAAAGCTTTTTCACATTTCCATTAGAAATTGCACTGATAGATAAGAATGGAAACAAAAAGATAGAAATCCTTCAAATTGATTCAAAAACGCTTAAAAAAATAGTTAAAATAGATATTGAGCCTACCTCCATAATGCTCGATCCTAATACCTGGCTACTGTTTGACGGAACTTTACAAAAGAAATGACAACAAGAGCCTTGCAAATCAGGTTATTGCCCTTATTTTTGCAGTCCTTTTAGAAAAGCACTTATGGCAAATCACAAATCGGCACAGAAAAGAGTTAGAGCAAATGAGACAAAGCGCGTAAGAAACCGCTACCAAGCGAAAACTACCCGCTCTCAAATCAAGAAATTGACTGCTACCACCAAAAAAGATGAAGCACAGACATTACTGAAAGAAGTGACTGGCATGATCGATAAATTGGCAAAGAAGAATGTAATTCATTGGAAAAAAGCTGCTAACCAAAAAAGCAAGTTAGCGAAGCGTGTAAACGCAATGGCTTAATTTAACTTAAAGAGTTTTTTTATTTCCCTCCTTGGCTTCGGTTGAGGAGGGTTTTTTTATACCCCCTTGCGAACATAGATTTTAATTGCGACTTATTTGTTATCACTCATCATTTCAACGCCTAGATGATAATTTGATTTTTTCTTTGCGCCTTTACGTGCCATTAAATTATTTAACTTTCCAGAGATGAAAATCGAAGAGAGCAAACCACTCAACATTAAAGACTGGAATCCCGAAGATAGGCCGCGCGAAAAGCTTTTGATGAAAGGTATCTCTGCCCTCTCCGATGCTGAGTTGATCGCCATCTTAATTGGCTCTGGCACAGCCAATCTAAGCGCGGTAGAGGTGGCTAAAAAAATTGTACAACAAGGCAATAACAATATCAATGATCTTGCTAAACTCTCCGTAAAAGATCTGATGAAGATCAAAGGTATTGGCGAGGCGAAAGCCATTACCATTGTAGCAGCGTTAGAGTTAGGCCGAAGAAGAAAAGAAACCGAACCCGAAGAAAAACCAAAAATCAGCTCCTCTAAAGATGCCTTCGAACACCTCAAAGGAGGTTTGATGGATCTACATCACGAAGAGTTTTGGGTCCTTCTATTGAATCGGGCTAATCGGGTGATCAAAAAGAAAAGAATAAGTGAAGGTGGCGTATCGGGCACAGTGGCCGATCCTAAAATTATTTATAAGATGGCACTGGAAGATTTAGCCAGTGGAATTGTTGTAGCACACAATCATCCTTCCGGCAACCTTACTCCAAGTCAAAGCGACATCGATCTCACCAAAAAATTAAAAGAAGCTGGTAAGTTTTTAGAAGTGCAACTGGTCGATCACCTGATCATTGCAGGACAAAAATATCTCAGCTTTGCTGATGACGGACTTCTTTGAAAATCATTCATGAAAAGTAAACAAATAATTGCATTAGGGCTAATGGCTCTTTTAGCCACCATCATTTATTACAGTATCTCTAGCGGAGAATCTCCGGAAGAATATGCAGCAACCATTTTAAAAGAACGCGAGGAAAAAAATCTCTTCCTGAAAAATGATAATGCATCTCCGTTTAATATAGACTCAACAATAAAATTTACAGCACTCAACTATTTTGCTCCAGAGTTAAAGTACAAAGTCAGCGCGAACCTTATTCCCATCAAGTCAAAAAAAGTAGTGGTATTGCCAACCAGCGATGGTATTGAAAAAAAATACTTGGAATACGCTTACGCAGAATTTAAATTAGAAGGCAAAGAAAATAAGTTGTTGATTTTAGAGGTGATGGATGCTGGCCCCTATAGAGGAACTTTGTTTCTCGCTTTCGCGGATGAAACCAGTGCAGATGAAACCTATGGCGCTGGGCGATACGTTGATTTAAAAAAAACGCCAGGAGCCACCACTATTCTTATAGATTTTAATAAAGCCTACAATCCCTATTGCGCTTATTCAGATGGCTTCACCTGCCCCTTTCCACCCAAAGAAAATGTGTTACCCATTGCCATTAAAGCAGGCGAGAAAAAATATCACAACTAAACTATAATGACAGACGAAAAAAACAAGCATTCAAAAAAGAAAAAATCTCCCTTTAAAGATTGGAAAAAATACCTGTTTGAATTTATAATGCTCTTCTTGGCTGTGTTTCTTGGCTTTGTGGCAGAAAACATCCGCGAAGACTATGCTGAAAAACAACAAGCAAAAGAGCTGGCCAGAAGTTTTTATGAAGAGTTGAAGAACGATTCAATAATGGCAGAAACGAAAGTTCAAAATCGGCTTAATAAGGAAAATAGTATTCGCTATTTACAAAAGTATTTTGCAGATAGCAGTCTGAATAATGTTCCTAAAATTTTCTCCATTAATTTTATCTATGGAATTGCGTCACGAACTCCGGCTAATTTTAAACCACGAACTGTTTTACTAGACCAATTAAGGAATTCTGGAGCCATACGTTTCTTTAAAAATACTCAACTAAAAAATTTAATTGGCGACTTATCGGTAGCCATAGAAAGTTTCAATGAGCGACAAGCATATGAAAGCTCAATCTTCACAGCTTGTATGGAACCCATTATGCTTAATCACATGGACTATACATTCGAGGGCAAGTTGTTGAGTGGTCATGCTATTTTTGAAACTCTCATTGCCTATGAGCATAATTCTGAATTTATACCTTTTCATTTGTCGCAAATAGAAAAAATTAACCGACAGTCCATTGTCAATTCCCTTGGCTATTATCGCCTCAATGGACTAGAAGCTACCCGAAGTATTCACTTGCAAAGATATGTTGATGTAAATGCTGCCTTGCTAAAAGAATTAAGGAAAGAGTATAATTTGAAATAATTTATCAAACCGCACCGCGCGTAGAGGTTCGATTAGAAATACGCTACCTGCCGCCAACTTTGCGAACCTTTGCGGCCTCCGCGGTTAACCAAAACAACTCCTTGCAAAGCCATACTAATCTTGTATTTTTGAAATTCGATTTTACGTAAGCATGAAAATTTCTTATAACTGGCTCTCGCAATACATTCACATCTCCGAATCGGCAGAAGATATTGGCAAAGTCCTCACGGGTACCGGCTTGGAAGTAGAAAGTGTAGAAGCTTTTGAAACCGTAAAAGGAGGATTGAAAGGTCTTGTTATTGGCGAGGTACTTACGTGTGTTAAACACCCTAATGCAGATAAACTTTCTATTACAACCGTAAATGTTGGAGGAGAAAAATCATTACAAATAGTTTGTGGCGCACCCAATGTAGCTGCCGGACAAAAAGTAGTTGTTGCCACTGTTGGCACCACAGTTCACCCAACTAAAGGTGAACCATTCTTAATTAAAAGTGCTAAAATCCGTGGCGAGCAATCGGAAGGAATGATTTGTGCCGAAGATGAAATAGGTTTAGGCGAAAGTCATGCGGGCATTATGGTACTGAATACGGAAGTAGCGAACGGAACGCTTGCAACAGAATTCTTCGATATAAAATCTGATTATGTTTTAGAAATTGGGCTAACCCCAAACCGTGCAGATGCAGCAAGTCACATTGGCGTAGCGCGCGATATTAAAGCTGCGTTAAAAAGAGAAATAAAACTTCCAATAGTTGATTCATTCAAAAATCAAAACCTGCCTACCGGTCAGGCAGACTCCTCATTTAAAATTGACGTATCGGTAGAAAATACAGAAATGTGTCCCCGCTTTTCAGGCGTAACCATTGCCCATGTAAAGGTGAAAGAATCTCCCGAGTGGTTGAAGAATCGTTTGAAAGCGATTGGGCTTGCACCTATCAACAATGTGGTGGACATTACCAATTTTGTTTGCCATGAATTGGGTCAACCATTACACGCTTATGATATTGCCGAAATCAAAGGCAAAAAAATGACAATAAAAACTCTTCCGTCTGGCACCAAGTTTAAAACCTTAGATGGGAAAGAGCGCACGCTGTTGAATACAGATTTGATGGTATGCGATGGTGAAGGAAATGGCATGTGCATAGCTGGAATTTTTGGAGGCATCAATTCAGGCATTACCGAAAAAACCACCGCTGTGTTTTTAGAAGGTGCGTATTGGTTGCCAGGAGGGATTCGAAAGACTGCAATGCATCATGGATTAAAAACAGATGCTTCATTTCGTTTTGAGCGCGGCACAGATGTAAACCAAACCCTTACTGCCGTAAAACGAGCCGCCATGTTGATAGTAGAATTAGCAGGTGGTGAGATTGCTTCGGAGCCGGTAGATATTTATCCTCACAAAATCGAAAACAGAATCATTGAAGTAAAAGACAAAAATATAAATCGTCTAATCGGCAAATCACTTCAGCGCGAGGAGATGTTCTCGATTTTAGAAAATCTGGATATTAAAATCACTGATAAAAAAGAAACAAGTTTTACCGTATCTGTGCCACCGTATCGGGTAGATGTAACTCAAGAGGCCGATGTGGTGGAAGAAATTCTGCGCATTTATGGATTTAACAATATTGAATTAACAGAAATTGCAGGCACTGATTATCTCGCAAGCTTTCCCGAAAAAGACATCAATAAATTTAAAAGATCAACAGGCGAAATGCTAGCCGGAAATGGATTTTATGAAATCCTAACCAACTCGCTTACCAATGCTGCTTATCAGCAAAAGCATAAATTAATTTTTAATGGAGAGCCCGTTGAAATTTTAAATAAGCTTAGTGAAGAACAAGGTATTTTAAGACAAACCATGCTTTTTACAGGGCTAGAAGTTTGTTCATACAATATCAACAGAAAACAAAAAGATTTAAAACTGTTTGAGTTCGGAAAAATCTATTGGAAAGATTCTTCTAAACAAGGAAGAGACAAATATGAAGAAGATGAAAGGCTCGCACTCTACATAAGTGGCAGCTTTGAAACAGAAAACTGGCAAAACAAATCGCGCAACGTTTCTTATTATGATTTGGCGCAGTTTGTTTCCCAAATAGTGCAAAAATCTACTGTCCAAAATATTAAACAAGAGCCGCTAAGCGATCCGTTATTTGAATATGGAGTAAAAATTAGCAAGGGAACGAAAGAAATTGGAAAACTCGGTAAGGTAAAAACTGCTTTGCTGAAAGATTTTGGTATCAAACAAGAAATATTTTATGCCGAACTTTCTACGGCCTTGCTTTTCAAGTCGGCAAACCCTAAGTTCGTTGTAACAGAGGTGTCAAAGTTCCCTGAAGTAAGAAGAGATCTGTCGCTCGTTTTAGATAAAAAAGTGACATTCGGAGAGATCAGAGAATTAGTAACGGCTACAGAAAAACGATTGATTAAAGAAGTTATCGCTTTTGATGTGTACGAAGGAGATAAAATTCCGGAAGGAAAAAAGGCTTATGCATTAGGTTTTACATTACTGGATGAAAACAAAACATTGACAGACGAGGAGATTGAAAAGACAATGGCAAAATTGATGGGAGCCTTTGAGGATAAGATGGGGGCGGTTATTAGGAAATAATGTTGAATTTCGAATAGAACATTTATATAAGAGAACTTTAGAACATAAAATCGAAGGCTCAAAACCAGCATTCAAAATTTAAATTCAAAAATTAGAATTTCTTAGGATGGATCAAGAAGCATTAAAAACCAATCTTAGCGGGCTAGAACGCAAGATTTTAGTATTGCTGAATGAGCATAAGACCGTTAAAGATGAGTTGAGAGGTCTGAAACTCGAAAATCAAGAGCTAAAAAACGACCTAAAGACACGTGATGACCAGCTCAGTAATTTTAAAAATCAGATTAAAATCACTAAAATTGTAGACCATATAAACCCCGAAAACGGAAGTGCTTCGGAGTTGAAAAGGAAAGTAGACGAGTATATCCGAGAAATCGATAAGTGCATAGCTCACTTGAGCAGATAACCCGGTTAAGTTGATGGACGAACTCTCAGTAAAAATAAAAATTGCGGATCGTGAATACCCCATGAAGGTAAAGCGCCAAGAAGAAGAAAAAGTGCGCGCGGCCGGCAAGCTCATCAACGAAAAAATAAAGCGTTACCGCGAACAATTTGGAATTGACGATAAACAAGACCTGCTCGCGATGGTTGCCTTCGATTGTCTGGTAGATAAACTGGCAGAAGAAGAAAACCTGGAAGTAATAGACAACACAGTGGTTGAAAAGGTAAACTACCTTAACCAGCTGGTTTCGCAGGCGCTTTAACTCTCCTACATCTTTTCAATCTTTTCCTTCCCTTTCTGGTTACAGTTTGGTTGTTAATGGCAAGTTCTTTTAAAAGGCTACTATTATCAGATAACCATTAACTGCAATATGGCAACATAAATTTTTTAACCTATGGAAATGGAAATAATGGTTGTAGTGCTGATTGCCTTGGTGGCAACTGTGCTGTTAAGTCTTTTAATCGGAAACTTATTATCTAAAAGAAAAATCAAAAAAAACGAGCAATTAGCTGGCGATAAGGCGAAGTTGATTATCAAGGAAGCCGAACTTCAAGCTGAGATCCTAAAAAAGGATAAAATTATTGAAGCCAAAGAGAAACTACTGAAGATGAAACAGGAGTTTGAAGAAGAGGCCAATCGCAAAAAAAATCAAATCATTAGCAACGAGCAAAAAATAAAGCTACGAGAAGCACAGTTATCAAAAGAGTTAGAGCAAGTAAAACGCAAAGAAGGCGATTTAGATGAAGAGCGACAAAGCCTGGCACAACAACACGAGTTGGTAAAGAAGCGCAAAGAAGAGTTGGATAAATTCAACTCTCAAAAAGTTGCCATTCTCGAAGGCATCTCAAAACTTTCCGCAGATCAGGCACGAGACCAATTAGTAGAATCGATGAAAGAAGAGGCACAGACAAAAGCCAGTTCTTTTATTAAAGACATTATGGAACAGGCTAAATTATCTGCCACCAAAGAAGCCAAGAAAATTGTGGTAGAAACCATTCAACGTACTGCCACAGAACATGCCGTAGAAAACTGTGTTTCTATTTTCAATATTGAGAGTGACGATATCAAAGGAAAAATCATAGGAAGAGAAGGAAGAAATATCCGTGCGTTGGAAGCAGCTACTGGGGTTGAATTTATTGTTGATGATACACCTGAAGCTATTATCATTTCAGGCTTCGACCCGGTACGAAGAGAAATTGCAAGATTGTCTCTCCACCGCTTAGTACAAGATGGAAGAATCCACCCGGCACGTATCGAAGAAATTGTAGCGAAGACAACCAAGAACATTGAAGACGAAGTGGTGGAAATTGGTGAACGTACCGTCATTGACTTGGGTATTCACGGTCTGGCGCCAGAGCTTATTAAAATGGTAGGCAGAATGCGTTATCGTTCTTCATACGGGCAAAATCTTTTGCAGCACTCACGCGAGGTTGCCAACTTGTGTGCTATTATGGCGGCTGAGTTGGGCTTAAATGTAAAGCAAGCCAAACGCGCTGGGCTACTTCACGACATTGGTAAAGTATGGCCTGAAGAATTAGAGAAACCACACGCTATCGTTGGAATGGAATTGGCAATAAAGTATAAAGAACATCCCATTATTTGCAATGCAATAGGTGCTCACCACGATGAGATAGAAATGACGAGCATCATCTCTCCGATTGTGCAATCCTGCGATGCCATCTCTGGTGCAAGACCTGGCGCAAGGCGCGAAGTGATGGAGCAATACATCAAACGCTTAAAAGACTTAGAGCAAGTTGGATTAAGTTTTGAAGGTGTTGAAAAATGTTATGCCATTCAAGCTGGTAGAGAATTGCGAGTAATGGTTGATGCCGAAAAAGCAACGGATGAGCGTGCTGCTCAATTAAGTTTTGACATCTCTCAGAAGATTGAAAAAGATATGCAATACCCAGGGCAGATTAAAGTGACGGTAATTAGGGAGATGAGAAGTGTAGCGTACGCGAAGTAACGCATTCAAATCTTTCAATAATCAAGAGCCTCAGAAATGGGGCTTCTTTTTTATTAGGTAATAATAATCTTCCGCAATCGATAAATTAATTTTTAAAACCGCTTTCCTTACACCATCAAAAGAGTATTGATGAAAACCTTACTTTTGTTTAATAATTAAACTGAAATAAAAGTGAGTCCATCACGAGTTGCTGTTAAGTTGATATTTTTCATAAACGGATTTATTCACGCTAATCTAGCTGCGCGTTTCCCTCGTGTTCAGGAGCTATTTTCTATTGATAATGGAGCGCTTGGTTTTGTGCTGCTCTCTTCTTCGGTGGGTGCATTATTCGCGATGCCCTTTACGGGATGGCTGATCATCCGAAACGGAAGCAGAAGAATTACCATCTTCTCCGTTTTTCTCTATTGCATTTTTGTGCCGCTTGTTCCATTGATGCTTCCATTTGGAGTAACAGGCCTGGTGGTAATATTTTTTATTATGGGCTTAACGGCCGGCATGTTAGATGTATCCATGAATTCACAAGCAGTTATGGTAGAGCAACAACTAGAGAAACCAATCATGACTTCCTTTCACGCCTTATTTAGTATCGGCATGGTAGCTGGTGCTTTTTGTGGATCCTTATTTGTAAAATTAGAAACCACTTTATTTATACATCTTTCAACAATAGTGGTTCTAAGTGTGGGTGGAGCAGCTTGGGCTCGATACCATTTAATACACGACAAACCAAAAGAAAAAGAAGTGGATGGCCCTGCCTTTCGTTTACCCAACGCTGCTATGGTAAGCATTGGTGTAATTGCGTTTTGTTGTATGCTGGGCGAAGGAGCAATGGCAGATTGGAGCACAAACTATATGGAGAACATTGCAATGGCCTCGCCTGCAATGGCTCCACTTGGCTTATCTGCTTTTGCGTTAGCTATGACCATCGGAAGATTTTTTGGCGACAGTGCACGCATAAAATATGGAGACCGAAAACTGATGGTGGTGAGTGGAATAATTTCTATTATTGGCATTTCCGTTACGCTGCTGTTTAATAATCCTTATACAGTAATCACCGGTCTATTTATTATCGGCATTGGACTATCCTCCATCGTGCCTATTGCCTATAGCATAGCTGGCAATTCTAAAAATCTACCTCCAGGTGTCGGCCTCGCCATGGTTACTACCGTTGGCTACTCTGGTTTTTTATTTGGCCCTCCACTAATTGGGTTACTTGCCAATTGGCAATCGTTACGAATCGCTTTGATGCTAGTGGCTTTTCTTTTTATTATAATGACATTTCTAAGCGCTCGGTATAAATCAGCGTAAATAGTATTTTAATTTATGGAGATCAAACAAATTGACCACGTATCTAAAGGAGGTTTTGTTATAGAAGACGGTAACGAACTCCTTGCCGAAATGACTTACTCTAAAGCACGAGAAAATATGATCATCATCGATCATACCGAAGTATCAGATAAATTACGCGGACAAGGAGCAGGAAAGCTGTTGGTAATGAGAGCTGTTGAATATGCGAGAGAGAATAAAATAAAAATTTTACCGCTGTGCTCATTTGCAAAATCTGTTTTTGACAAGACTCCTGAAATTGGAGATGTGTTAAAAAAATAGCATGCCACTAATTGAGAAATCTTCTTACAAAAAGCCATTCTATCTTTTAAATGGTCATTGGGAAACAATTATTCCTAGCACATTTAGAAAAATTGAAGGAGTAAGCTATCATCGCGAACGGCTAGAATTAAAGGATGGAGACTTTTTAGATTTAGATTGGCTTTGCAACAATAATTCAAAGTTAGTAATCATATCTCATGGCTTGGAAGGAAGCAGCGATCGTCATTATTCAAAAGGCTTGGCGAAATATTTCTTTGCTCAGGATTGGGATGCGGTGGCGTGGAATTGTAGAGGATGCAGCGGAGAAATTAATCGCCTTCCACGGTTCTATCATCATGGCGCCACCGAGGATATTTCAGAAGTTGTGAATCACGCGATTCAATCAAAAAAATATACAACTATTGCATTGGTTGGCTTTAGTATGGGAGGAAGCATGACACTGAAATATATGGGTGAGAATGGACTAAGCTTACATCCGGAAATAAAAGGAGCTGTAACTTTTTCAGTTCCATGTCATCTTGGCTCGAGTGCTAAAGAGTTAGATAAACCTTCCAAAATATTTTATTTAAACAGATTTTTAAAAAAACTTCAAAAAAAGATTGAAGCAAAATCAAAACAATTTCCGGCTTTGGTAAATGCTAGCGGCTTTGAACAAATAAAATCCTTTCGAGATTTTGATAACCGATATACTTCGCCTCTGCACGGCTTTAAAGATGCAGACGATTTCTATGAAAGAGCATCTTCCGGTTCTTATATTTCCAGTATTCAAAAGCCTACATTAATAGTAAACTCTTTGAGCGATCCATTTCTACCCAAAGAGTGTTATCCGTTCGAAATAGCTCAGTGTCATAATCATGTTCATTTAGAAACTCCTCAACATGGTGGGCACGTTGGGTTTAGCCTTACAGGAAAGAAAGAAAATTGGATGGAGGTGAGAGCCTTTGAATTTCTAACTCAAATTTTAATTACAAATACAGCCTAAGCCTCTCCCATCGTTCCACCAAAATTCATAGGGAAAGTTGGAAGATCGTTAGTTTGCTTTATAGAGCCAAACGTAGCTTCGTATTTATTGATATTATCTTTAAGGGCTGCAAGCAATCGCTTGGCATGCTCTGGTGTAATCACAATTCTTGATTTTACTTTTGCTTTGGGTACACCCGGCATCAGGCGAATAAAGTCTATAACAAATTCGCTATTCGAATGAGCAATCATCGCCAGATTAGAATAAATTCCTTCTGCAATCTCTTCGGAAAGCTCAATGTTAATTTGATTTTGTGGTGGGTTAACTTTTTCGTCTGCCATATTCTTAAGTTTTCAATTTCGCGATTAAACAAATTAGCCAATGAGAATTTCTTCTCATTGGCTAATTGACTTATTGATCAATAATCAATTTTAATCTTGTAATTCACGTTCTTTGCTTTTGCGCTCGGGAGCATCAACCAATCGTTGGTATTCTTCTTCAGAACCAACAATCAGGTCTTCGAATCTACGTTGGCCAGTACCTGCCGGGATCAAGTGTCCAACAATAACGTTCTCTTTCAAGCCCATTAATTGGTCGGCCTTTCCACGGATGGCAGCTTCGCTCAACACCTTCGTTGTTTCTTGGAACGATGCCGCAGACAACCAGCTTTCTGTTTTCAAAGAAGCTTGAGTGATTCCTTGAAGGGTGGGACGAGAAACTGCAGATAAAGCATCTCTTACTTCCGCTACACGCTGATCTCTTCTCTTTAAAGCAGAATTCTCATCTCTTAACTCACGAGGAGTAATGATTTGTCCTACTTTAAAACGACTAGAATCGCCAGCATCCATCACCACTTTCTTATCTAAGATCAAATCGTTCTCCTCACGGAATTCGAACTTATCTACATATTCACCAGGTAAGAACGTAGTGTCTCCAGAATCGATGATCTCTACTTTTTGCATCATCTGGCTTACGATACACTCTATGTGCTTATCATTGATCTTCACACCTTGCAGGCGATATACCTCCTGAATTTCATTCACTAAGTATTCTTGTACAGCTGTCGGTCCTTTAATCGATAAGATATCACTAGGGGTAATCGCTCCATCAGATAATGGTTGTCCAGCTTTTACAAAGTCATTATCCTGCACAAGAATGTGTTTAGATAATGGCACTAAGTAACGCTTCTGAACACCATCTTTTGATTCGATGAAAATCTCACGATTACCACGTTTGATACCTCCATACGTAACTACTCCATCAATCTCGCTCACCACAGCAGGGTTAGAAGGATTACGAGCTTCAAATAATTCAGTTACACGTGGAAGACCTCCTGTAATATCTCTAGACTTACCCATTGTGCGAGGGATCTTCGCCATCACTTGTCCTGCTTGGATTTTCTCGCCAGCATCAACTGCTAAGTGTGCGCCTACAGGCATGTTATATCCTTTCGAATCGGATTTACCTTTTACAATGACAGACGGATTCTTTGTCTTGTCACGCGTATCAGTAATTACCTTCTCTCTGTGACCTGTTTGCTCATCAGATTCTTCTTTGAAAGTAATGCCCTCAATAATTGCTTCATATTCAATCTCTCCGTCAAACTCTGAAAGAATAACAGCGTTGTAAGGATCCCAATAGCAAAGCTCTGTTCCTTTTTCAACTTTCTGTCCGTCTTTCACTCTTAAGTATGCACCGTAAGGTACGTTGTTAGAAATCAGTACACGTTTCTCCTCATCTAAGATTCGGATTTCACCTGTACGACCCATTACAACTTTCACTTTGTGGTTATCCTTATCGGAAGTATCAACTGTACGAATTGCTTCGAACTCAACCGTACCTGTAAATTTAGCTTTGATATTTGCATCAACTGCAATGTTAGAAGCTGTACCACCCACGTGGAAGGTACGAAGTGTAAGCTGTGTACCTGGCTCACCGATTGATTGAGCTGCAATTACACCAACGGCCTCACCTTCTTGCACCATCTTGCCGCTAGCAAGATTACGTCCATAACATTTTGCACAACCTCCAAATTTAGTTTCACAAGTAAGAATAGAACGAATCTCTACTTCTTCAATACTTGTCTCCTCAATTTGTTTCGCTATTTCGTCAGTAATTTCTTGATTACCTGCACAGATCAATTTTTCTGTTAACGGATCGTAGATATCATGAACCGTTACACGACCCACGATGCGTTCAGACAGTGGTTCAACAATATCTTCATTGTCTTTCAATGCAGATACTTTCAATCCACGCAACGTTCCGCAATCATCTTCAGTTATCACAAGATCATTCGCAACATCTACCAACCTACGTGTCAAATATCCTGCATCAGCAGTTTTCAACGCTGTATCGGCAAGACCTTTACGAGCACCGTGTGTAGAGATGAAATACTCTAGTACGTCTAGTCCTTCTTTGAAGTTTGAAAGGATTGGATTCTCGATAATAGAACCTACTGACCCAGCCAAATTTTTCTGAGGCTTTGCCATCAATCCACGCATACCTCCAAGCTGACGAATCTGTTCACGCGATCCACGAGCACCAGAGTGCATCATCATGTAGATAGAGTTAAACCCTTGTTGATCTTCTTCCAACTGCTTCATCAGCGTGTTGGTCAACATGGTATTCGTACGAGTCCAAATATCAATTACTTGATTGTAACGTTCGTTATCAGTGATCAAACCCATCATGTAGTTGTTCCATACAGAATCAACTTCTTTCTGAGCTTCTTCAACTAACTTCTTCTTCTCAGCAGGTACTTTTACATCACCTAATCCCATTGACAATCCTCCACGGTAGGCCATTTGGAATCCTAGATCTTTAATTTCATCTAAGAACTTCGCAGTCTTAGCCTGTCCAGCATACTTAAATACGTCAGCAATAATTGTTTGAAGTTTCTTCTTTGTCAATAACTCATCAACAAATCCTACTTCTTCAGGAACTACCTGATTGAATATAACGCGACCAGTTACAGTCTCAATCATCTTTCTGGTAATTTGACCTGTCTTCTTATCTTTTACATTCGCTTTTACTTTAACGATGGCATGTTTAGATAATTTTCCTTCGTTATAAGCAATCACTACCTCTTCGGCAGAGTAGAATTTTTTTCCTTCACCCAACTCAGCCTTTCTTCCTTTAGTGAGATAGTACAATCCCAACACCATGTCCTGAGAAGGTACAGTAATAGGCGCACCGTTGGCAGGGTTCAAAATGTTGTGAGAAGAAAGCATTAATAAAGAAGCCTCCAAAATTGCTTCTTGGCCAAGTGGAATATGAACAGCCATCTGGTCACCGTCAAAGTCAGCATTGAAGGCTGTACAAACTAACGGATGCAATTGAATAGCTTTTCCTTCAATCAACTTGGGTTGGAAAGCTTGAATACCCAGTCTATGCAGAGTTGGAGCACGATTCAAAAGAACAGGATGTCCTTTCAATACATTTTCCAAAATATCCCAAACTACTGGATCTTTTCTATCTACAATTTTTTTCGCAGACTTAACAGTCTTTACAATACCTCTTTCGATAAGCTTGCGAATAATAAATGGCTTGAATAATTCAGCTGCCATGTCTTTTGGCAAACCACATTCATGCAATTTCAATTCAGGGCCTACCACAATTACCGAACGGCCAGAATAATCAACACGCTTACCCAATAAGTTTTGACGGAAACGTCCTTGCTTACCTTTCAACATGTCACTCAATGATTTCAACGCACGGTTTCCATCAGAACGAACCGCATTCACTTTACGTGAATTGTCGAACAGTGAATCAACCGCCTCTTGAAGCATGCGCTTCTCGTTACGAAGAATAACTTCTGGAGCTTTAATATCAATTAATCTCTTCAGACGATTGTTACGAATAATAACGCGTCTGTATAAATCATTTAAATCTGAAGTTGCAAAACGACCACCATCCAAGGGCACAAGAGGACGTAACTCCGGAGGAATTACTGGAACCATTTTAATGGTCATCCATTGTGGCCTATTCTCTACGCGTGTGTTGGCATCGCGGAAAGCTTCTACTACTTTCAAGCGTTTCAAGGCTTCTGCCTTACGTTGTTGTGATGTGTCAGTAGCAGCCTGATGACGAAGTTCATACGATAACTCATCCAACTTCACGCGGCTCAATAACATCTCCAATGCATCTGCCCCCATCTTCGCAATGAATTTCTTCGGGTCATTATCATCAAGCATTTGATTTTCGCGAGGAAGCTTATCAACGATATCTAAGTACTCCTCCTCTGTTAAGAAGTCAAGGCGATTTATTCCATCTTCTTCTTTAGTACCAGGAGCGATAACTACATATCTTTCGTAATAGATGATTTGATCAA
This sequence comes from Cytophagales bacterium, assembly GCA_025359125.1. Lineage (GTDB taxonomy): Bacteria > Bacteroidota > Bacteroidia > Cytophagales > Cyclobacteriaceae > ELB16-189. The sequence goes on along the minus strand of JANYHI010000059.1, from coordinate 55,880 downwards.
GTTTCTTGGTAGGTAAGCCTAACAAATATCCAATCTTATTTGGCAATGAACGGAAATACCAGATGTGAGCCACTGGCACAACCAATTCGATATGCCCCATGCGCTCGCGTCTTACCTTCTTCTCAGTAACTTCCACCCCGCAACGGTCGCAGATAATTCCTTTATAGCGAATACGCTTATATTTTCCACAATGACATTCCCAGTCCTTTACCGGGCCGAAAATACGCTCGCAAAATAAACCACCCATCTCAGGCTTATATGTCCTATAGTTGATGGTTTCCGGTTGTGTGATCTCGCCATGTGAACTTTCCAAAATTGATTCTGGAGAAGCTAAACTGATGGTGATTTTTGAGAAATCGTTGTTGATCTTTTTATTTTTTCTGAAAGACATGTTTTGTGATTTTCAGTTAACTACCTTTTTTAAGTCCATGGTCTATAGTCTGTAGTCCATTGCCGCTATGGACTACTGACTATAGACTAAATTAATCCATCGTAATCTCAAGTGCCAAACCTCTCAGTTCATGCACCAATACATTAAACGATTCTGGTATGTTCGGCTTGCGCATGTTTTCGCCTTTAACAATGGCTTCGTATGCTTTTGCGCGACCAATTACATCATCTGATTTAATGGTTAATATTTCTTGTAAGATATGAGAAGCTCCGAATGCCTCAATCGCCCACACCTCCATCTCACCAAAACGCTGACCACCAAATTGAGCTTTACCACCCAATGGTTGTTGCGTAATCAATGAATAAGGTCCGATTGAACGTGCGTGCATCTTATCATCAACTAAGTGACCCAACTTGAGCATATAAGCCATACCTACTGTTACTGGCTGATCGAACTTTTGTCCAGTCAAACCATCATACAAGTATGTTCTTCCAAATTCAGGCAAGCCGGCTTCTGTTAATTCTGCGGATACTTGTTCTAGTGAAGCACCATCAAAAATTGGTGTAGCATACTTGCGACCTAACTTTTTACCGGCCCAAGCTAACACCGTTTCGTAAATCTGACCCAAATTCATACGCGAAGGCACACCCAGTGGATTCAAACAAATATCTACTGGTGTTCCGTCTTGAAGGAATGGCATATCTTCTTCACGAACGATACGAGCTACGACACCCTTATTTCCGTGGCGACCCGCCATCTTATCTCCTACTTTTAACTTGCGCTTCTTAGCGATGTATACTTTTGCTAACTGAACGATACCCGTTGGTAATTCATCTCCTACTTCAAGCGTAAATCGCTCTCTTTTGAAAGTACCAGCAATCACGTTTCGTTTGTTAAGGTAGTTCTTCACTAAGTCAGCAACTGAATCATTAGTCGCATCGTCAGTAGTCCAACTGTCCAAGCTAATGTCAACAATCAAGTTAACTTCTTCTGGCACGCTGTAGTTACTTTCATCGCGATAGATATTCTTGTCAGGGAACAAATTGCTTTCAATCACTTTACTCGTGAATTTCACTCCTTTGCTGATTAACTCATCACCAAACTTATGCTTCACTCCTTGGCTGGTTTTGCCTGTTAAAAGTGTAGTCAGTTTTTTGATCATCTCATTCTTCAACTCAGTCAACGATTTACTGTAGCGATGCTTCAAAGCATCCAACTCTTTCTTTGACTTTGTTCTAAGATCTTTGTCTTTCTTGGGACGAGAGAATAATTTAGTATCGATAACAACTCCTTTCAATGATGGAGGTGCCTTCATAGAAGCATCCTTTACATCACCCGCCTTATCACCGAAGATAGCGCGAAGTAGTTTTTCTTCTGGAGTAGGATCTGTTTCTCCTTTTGGAGTGATCTTACCAATTAGAATATCTCCCTCTTTCACATCAGCCCCTACTCGAATGATACCATTTTCATCTAAATGTTTAATCGCTTCTTCACTTACGTTAGGAATTTCAGAAGTCAATTCTTCTTCACCACGTTTTGTATCGCGTACTTCCAATTCAAATTCTTCAATATGAATAGAAGTGTAAATATCATCGCGAACTACGCGCTCAGAAATTACAATAGCATCTTCGAAATTGTATCCTTGCCAAGGCATATAAGCCACTAGCAAGTTTCTTCCTAAAGCCAATTCTCCGTTCGCAGTTCCATAACCTTGGCACAGTGGTTGTCCTTTAGAAACTTTGTCACCTTTTTTTACAAGAGGAGTTAAGTTGATACAAGTATCCTGATTGGTTCTTCTGAACTTAATTAAATTATAAGTTTTGTACTCATCATCGAAACGCAACATTGCTTGTTCTTCAGAAACGTCATACTTAATGACAATTTTCTTTGCATCAACAAACTCTACCGTTCCGCTGCTTTCAGCTAAAACTAATGCCCTAGAATCCAACGCAATTCTGCTTTCCAAACCAGTTCCTACAATAGGAGCTTCCGGTCTGATCAAAGGAACAGCCTGACGTTGCATGTTAGAACCCATCAACGCACGATTCGCATCATCATGCTCCAAGAAAGGAATCAATGAAGCAGCAATCGATACGATTTGATTAGGTGCAATATCCATGTAGCGAATATCCTTAGGCTCCACTACTGGGAAGTCACCTTCAAAACGAGCTTTTACTTTTTCGTTCTCTAATTCTCCACCTGCTTTTATTTTAACATTTGCCTGAGCAATGTTAAATGTATCTTCTTCTTCGGCAGTTAAGAAGATTACGTCTTTACCTTTTACTTTACCATTTTCAACCTTGCGATAAGGGGTTTCGATGAAGCCCATCTTATTCACTTTTGCATGTACGCAAAGAGAAGAAATCAAACCAATGTTTGGCCCTTCTGGAGTTTCAATAGTACACAAACGACCATAGTGAGTATAGTGAACATCACGAACCTCAAAACCAGCGCGCTCTCTTGAAAGACCTCCAGGGCCAAGGGCAGACATCCTACGCTTGTGCGTGATCTCTGCCAATGGGTTAGTTTGATCCATAAATTGAGAAAGCTGATTTGTTCCGAAGAACGAGTTGATAACGGAAGAAAGTGTACGCGCATTGATCAAATCAACTGGCTTAAAATCTTCGTTATCGCGAACATTCATTCTCTCTTTTATGGTTCTCGCCATACGGGCAAGACCTACACCAAATTGAGAATACAACTGCTCACCTACTGTTCTTACACGTCTGTTGCTTAAGTGGTCAATATCATCCACTACTGCTTTAGAGTTGATCAAGCCAATCAGATACTTAACGATAAGGATAATATCTTCTGTTGTTAGTACGCGTTGATCGAAACTTAAATCAAGACCTAATTTTTTATTGATCCTATAACGGCCAACTTCACCCAAATCATAACGCTTTTCGCTGAAGAATAAGCTTTGAATGATATCACGTGCAGTTTGCTCATCAGGAGCTTCTGTATTTCTTAATTGACGATAGATTTGCTCTACCGCTTCTTTTTCTGAGTTTGAATTGTCTTTCGCAAGTGTGTTAAAGATAATGTAGTAATCAGCTACGTTAACATCTACACGATGAAGGATAACAGACTTTACACCAGATTCAATAATTACGTCTACATCTTCGGCTGTAATTATGTGATCACGCTCTAGCAACACTTCATTTCTGTCAATAGAAACAACTTCACCTGTATCTTCATCCACAAAGTCTTCAGTCCATGTTTTCAACACACGAGCCGCTAATTTTCTATCAACTGCTTTCTTTAAATTGTTTTTGTTAGCTTCTAATTCCTCAGAAAGGCCAAACAAATCCAAAATATCTTTATCCGTTCCATAGCCAATTGCGCGAAGCAATGTGGTAACTGGGAATTTCTTCTTACGATCGATGTAGGCATACATCACCGCGTTAACGTCTGTTGCAAACTCTATCCAAGAACCTTTGAAAGGTATAATTCTAGCTGAATAAAGTTTTGTTCCGTTCGTGTGTTTACTCATGGCAAAAAACACACCAGGAGAGCGGTGAAGTTGTGATACAATTACTCGCTCGGCTCCATTGATTACGAAGGAACCTTTCTCCGTCATGTACGGGATGTTTCCTAAAAACACTTCCTGCTCAATGGTTTGGAAGTCTTCGTTGTCTTCGTCATTACAAGTAAGGCGAAGTTTTGCCTTTAGAGGCACTGAAAATGTTAACCCACGGTCGATACACTCGTCCACATCATACTTAGGTGGATCAATAGTATAATCAACAAACTCTAACACGAAGTTTTCGCGCGAGTCTGCGATGGGGAAGTTCTCTGCAAATACTTTGAAGAGGCCTTCATTTTGGCGTCTTTCAGCAGCCGTTTCTATTTGCAAAAAGTCTTTGAACGACTGGAGTTGGATGTCCAGAAAATCTGGGTATTCCAATACTTTTTCAATCGCTGAAAAATCAATTCGATTATTTGTTGTCTTCTTTGCCAAGGTGCGTACAGTTTAAAATTCCCGGTTGAGACCTAACTAAAATTCACTACAAAAAAAGGTACAAGTATAAATAGGCAAACCCCAACCCTATTTTCATAGGAATGGGGCCTGAAATACCTTTCAGACGGTACCGTGTGCCTTCAAGAATTATTTCAACTCTACTTCAGCACCCGCCTCAGTAAGTTGCTTCTTCAAGTTTTCTGCCTCGTCTTTTGGTAAGCCTTCTTTGATTGTTTTTGGAGCTCCGTCAACCATGTCTTTTGCTTCTTTCAAGCCAAGACCAGTCAATTCTTTTACAAGCTTCACAATTTGTAATTTATTAGCACCAGCAGCTTTCAACACAACATCGAAGTTGGTTTTCTCAGCAGCAGCGGCTCCAGCTGCACCACCAGCCGCAGGGCCAGCAATAACTGCAGCAGCAGCAGGCTCAATGCCATGTGTTTCTTTCAAATAAGAAGCTAATTCATTTACTTCTTTAACAGTAAGTTCTACTAGTTGGTCGCCAATTGCTTTTACGTCAGCCATGATTGATAAGTGTTTAAAATTTTGAATTCAATTATTGTTTTCTTTCTTCCAATGCTTTTACTAAACCAGCCACTGTGTTCTTTCCACTTAATAAAGCAGATAGTACATTCTTGGCAGGAGATTGCAGCAAGGAAATAATTTCTCCGATAAGCTCGTTCTTCGATTTAAGCGATACGAGTGTATCAAGGTGTTCGTCTCCAACAAATATGGTGGACTCAATGGAAGCTCCTTTTAATCCGGGTTTGCCCTCTAGCTTTGCGCGATATTCTTTTATCACTTTAGCAGGAGCATTGCCAGATTCTTTAGAAAAGATTACACCTGAAAATCCGTGGAGAACTTTAAATAACTCTTCGTAATTACCTTTTTGTCTTTCTAATGCTTTCCGAATTAATGTGTTTTTGTAAACGCGGTATTCAACACCAGCTTTAAAACACAATCTGCGGAATGCATTTATCTGTGCTACGGTTAATCCCGATGCATCGGTAATATAGAAGTGATTGTGCTGAGAGAATTTCTCAGTCAACTCTTCGATAATTTGCCCTTTTTCTTCTTTGGTCATTGCTTTAAAATATTATAGACCTATATAGAACTAGAATCAACTTTGATACCCGGACTCATGGTAGAGGAAAGAGAAATACTTCTTAGGTATGTTCCCTTTGAGGAAGCGGGTTTCAACTTAACTACAGCATTAATAAGTTCAGCAGCATTGTCTTTGATTTTGTCTGCGCTGAAGGAAGCCTTACCTATACTTGCATGAATGATTCCTTGTTTGTCAATTTTGAAGTCCACTTTACCCGCCTTCACATCCTTTACTGCTTTTCCAACTTCTAGGGTAACCGTTCCTGACTTCGGGTTTGGCATTAATCCGCGAGGACCTAACACCTTACCTAATCTACCTACTTTCGCCATAACGGTGGGCATAGTGATGATTACATCAACATCCGTCCATCCGGCTTCAATTTTTTGAATGTACTCATCCAAACCAACGTGTTCTGCACCAGCGTCTTTTGCCTCCTGTGCTTTGTCAGGTGAACAAAGAACCAATACGCGAACTACTTTACCCAAGCCGTGTGGAAGCGATACAACACCGCGAACCATTTGGTCAGATTTTTTAGGATCGATTCCTAATTTGATGTCTACATCAACAGAAGCATCATATTTAGTAAAGGTAATTTCCTTCACTACGTTAGAAGCTTCTTCTAATGTGTAAACCTTGTCTGGATTATACTTGGCGATAACCGCCTTTCTGTTTTTTGATATTCGTGCCATTTTCTTTTCAGTTAATCGTTATTCGCTAATTGTTGATAGAAGTGGTGGAAGCAACTCTCTCTATTAACTTTTAACTTTTAACTTGTTTATTTATCCCAAGGGGCTGCGCCACTTACTGTAACTCCCATACTGCGAGCAGTACCCGCAATCATTTTCATGGCTGAATCAACTTTGAATGCATTTAAATCAGGCATCTTTAGCTCAGCAATTTTTTTAATCTGATCCCAAGAAATGGAACCTACTTTAGCGCGGTTAGGCTCTTTAGAACCCTTCTGCAATTTGATTGCCTCCATAATTAAAACGGCCGCTGGTGGAGTCTTAATTACAAAGTCAAAAGATTTATCGTTGTAGATGGTGATAAGTACAGGAAGAACCTGACCGGGTTTATCTTGTGAGCGAGCGTTGAACTGCTTACAAAAATCCATGATGTTCAAGCCTTTTGAACCGAGTGCAGGACCAATTGGAGGTGCTGGGTTAGCCGCGCCACCTTTTACTTGCAATTTTAAATATCCTATTACTTCCTTTGCCATACCACCGAAATTATCTTGGTTATTATTACTCTAATTTTTCAACTTGCATGTAACTTAATTCTACCGGAGTATTACGTCCGAATATCTTCACCATTACATTCAATTTCTTTTTATCTTCAAAGATCTCTTCTACTGTTCCTGCAAATCCGCTGAAAGGACCGTCCATCACTTTCACATTTTCGCCTTTAATGAAAGGTGTCTCCAACTTCACCTCGAACTGATCAATTTCATCAACCTTTCCAAGGATTCTGTTTACTTCTGATTGTCTGAGAGAAACTGGCTCCTTATTAGTTGCACTTGAACCGTTATTCCCTAGAAATCCAATCACACCAGGAATGTTGTTCACTGTGTGATATGCTTCTCCGTTTGATAAATCGGCCGAAACTAAAACGTAACCAGGAAAGAAGTTTCTTTCTCTCACACGTTTTTTTCCGTTGCGCATTTCGTACACTTTTTCAGATGGAATTAGCACCTGTGGAATGAAGCTCGTTAGCTTCGAACGCTCAATCTCTGTTTCCAAGTAAGATTTGATCTTCTTCTCTTGGCCACTTACAACTCTAAGCACATACCATTTTAACTCTCCCACTGCTGCTGCCATGTCTTAGAATTCTTTATAAAACCAAGCCAAAGCTTCCTTAAAACTTAAATCAACAACTCCGATAACCAAAGCAAATATTAAAGAAGCTACCAACACAAGGATGGCACTGCTTTGCAATTCTGAAAACTTCGGCCATGAGACCTTGTTGCGGATCTCATCTAATGACTCAATGATATAGTTTTTAAGTTTTTCCATTCTATTTCATTTTGCACGGGCGGAGAGACTCGAACTCCCAGCCAACGGTTTTGGAGACCGCTACTCTACCAATTGAGCTACGCCCGTATTTCCTTGTTGGCTCCTCTTGTTCTCTACCCTAAATTCAAAAGGACTGCAAATGTAGACGAATTGGCTTTAAAACAAAAACGTTTCCAAGAAAAATATTGGAAACGTCTTCATATTGATTATCAGTTATTTAGCAGTTTTGACCTTGGCCAAACCTACAACATCCTGAATCTTAGTCAAGAATTTCGGTTACCTGCCCAGATCCAACGGTACGACCACCCTCGCGGATAGCGAAACGAAGACCTTTTTCCATAGCAATCTTGTTGATCAAAGTCACTTCGATTGATACGTTATCTCCTGGCATAACCATTTCTACTCCGGCAGGGAGTGTACACTCTCCTGTAACATCTGTTGTACGGAAATAGAATTGAGGACGGTATTTATTAAAGAATGGAGTGTGACGACCACCTTCTTCTTTTGACAATACATAAACCTCAGCCTTGAACTTAGCATGTGGTGTTACTGAATTTGGTTTGCAAATAACCATACCACGGCAGATTTGCTCCTTTTCAATACCACGTAGCAACAATCCTACGTTGTCACCAGCTTCGCCTCTGTCAAGAATTTTGCGGAACATCTCCACACCAGTAATGGTAGAAGTAAGATTTTCAGCACCCATTCCCAGAATTTGAACTGGATCGCCAGTTTTGATAATACCACGCTCAATACGGCCAGTAGCAACAGTGCCACGACCTGTGATTGAGAACACGTCTTCAACTGGCATCAAGAAATCTTTGTCGATCAAACGAATAGGAATCGGAATAAAGTTATCCACTGCATCCATCAACTCGTTAACTTTTTCAACCCATTTTGCTTCGCCATTGAGTGCACCAAGAGCAGAACCTCTAATCACCGGCATGGTATCGCCAGGGAAGCTATAATAAGTCATTAACTCGCGAACCTCCATTTCAACAAGGTCTAACAACTCGGTGTCGTCCACCAAGTCAACTTTGTTCATAAATACAACAAGAGCAGGTACACCTACCTGACGTGCCAACAGAATGTGCTCACGGGTTTGTGGCATAGGGCCATCAGTTGCAGCTACAACAAGAATAGCACCGTCCATCTGGGCTGCACCGGTAACCATGTTTTTTACATAGTCAGCGTGACCCGGACAGTCTACGTGTGCATAGTGTCTTTTGTCAGTAGCGTACTCAACGTGAGATGTGTTGATAGTGATACCTCTTTCCTTTTCTTCAGGAGCGTTATCAATTGAAGAGAAGTCACGAACTGCAGCAAGTCCTCTTTTAGAAAGTACCTGAGTGATTGCAGCGGTCAACGTAGTTTTACCGTGGTCAACGTGACCAATAGTACCAATGTTTACGTGCGGTTTGGAGCGGTCGAAATTTTCTTTTGCCATATCAAAATTCTAGTTAAAGTTAAAAGTGTATAATTATTAAAAAGTTACTCTTCAAAGCTTCATCATTGAAGCATTACACACCCTAAACATAGTAAGCCTTTCGAATAAGGGTTATTCGATAAATCTTTAAAAACTTCATGATGGTTGCTAGGCATCGGCTAGTAAAGATTCATTCAATTCAAAATTTCAAAATCTAACCTCCTGAACGTTTTCAGGATTTAATTTTTTAATCAGAGCTGTTGAAGGGAATTGAACCCTCGACCTTGGCGCACCTGGCGCCATGCTCTACCAATGCTATTTCAACATCTCCTTTCAGAGCTGTTGAAGGGAATTGAACCCTCGACCTCTTCCTTACCAAGGAAGTGCTCTACCCCTGAGCTACAACAGCTTATTTCTAAGTTGTTATAAAGTGCTAGTTGTTAGTCACTAACAACTTAGAACTATCAACTAACAACTTCGCCCGTGAGCGGGAGACGAGATTCGAACTCGCGACCTATAGCTTGGAAGGCTATCGCTCTACCAACTGAGCTACTCCCGCTTAATTTTACGCATTGCTGCGGACTTGTGGGGAGAACAGGATTCGAACCTGTGAAGACATAAGTCAACAGATTTACAGTCTGTCCTCGTTGGCCGCTTGAGTATCTCCCCCAACGATTTTTTTCCAATTTTTGTAAGAACGAATTGAAAAGCGTGTTTTTAAATCAATTTTAGCTTTCTCACCGTTTTAGACTTCCATCAAAAAAACGGGAACGCAAAATTATACGGTTTTTTGGTATAGACAAATTCGGCCAACAGGTTTTAGGCCGATTACATGAATATTATTTCTGAAACCACGCCTTTGCCGAATTCTTTCTGGAGAATATCGATGATTTGTTGCTTATGCAGATTGAGATCATTTTTCATAGAGGGTGATTGCAACTCAACAAATAGAACCTTGCCTTTTACATAGAGTTTCTTCGTGCGCTTAGCAATGGGTTTTCCCGCCAATCTCTCCCAGGAGGCAACTAAATTAGCCTCGTCAAATTTAGACTTAATACGATATTGGCTAAGGAGTTGCTGAATGGCTTGACCGATGTGTTGAGTGTTTCCTTCTTCGGGTCGCTTAGCCATGTGTAAATCTACCATTTTCTACTGTAAAAAACTGAGCCTTCACCTTGGCGTCATTTACAATCTGCAGACTTCGACCTTGTATGGCATCTGTAATAAAAATCTCCCCAAACTTGCCCTGCGATACTAAAATCATCAATTGGTGTATTCTAAAATCATCTAGCTTATCAAAAATATCATCTAATAATAATATCGGTTTAAGGCCTTTTGCTTCGGCTATGGTTTGAAACTCTGCCAATTTAAGTGCTATCAAAAAAGATTTCTGTTGCCCTTGCGATCCAAATTTTTTCAACTCATTTTCATTAATAACGAAATCAAAATCATCTCGGTGAATACCTGCGGAGGTTCTTTGAACAGCAATGTCTTTTGAAAGATTTCTCTTCAAAAGATCTTCAAAATTGGCGTTTGATAAATCTGTTCGATATTCAATCCTCACCTCCTCTTTAGCACCGTCAATTAAAAAATTATACTGCTGCCGCAAGATCGGCAAGAAATTTTGGATGAATTGATTTCTTCGTTGCGAAATAATATTACCGGCCGGAATAAGCATTTGATCATAACTGGCCAGCAGATCATGATCGACATTTCCGCTTTCGGAAAAAGATCGTAACAGGCTATTCCGCTGCTTGAGGTGGTTGGAATAAATAATCAGATTTTCGAGATAGCGTTTATCTAATTGAGAAATTAGCGTATCGAAAAAATTTCTGCGCACTTCTCCTCCATTCCAAATCAGTACTATGTCTTGCGGGGCAATGAGCACTACCGGAAAACGACCGATATGTTCTGAAAATTTAATGCAGTCTTGTCCGTCTTCGCGGATTATTTTTTTCTGGCCGGCTTGAAAAGAGCAAATCACTTCTTTCGATTTGCCACTTATTTCGAATTGGCCTTTGATCATAAATTGGCCTTGGCCGATTTTAACATTTTGTGCATCGGATAAGTTGATGGCGCTGCGCGTAAAAGAAAGATAATGAATGGCATCTAGCAGACTGGTTTTACCACTTCCGTTTTTGCCCAAAAGGCAAACCACATCACGCTGAAACTCTAATTGAGCCTCTTCAATGTTTTTGAAATGAAAGAGGTTGAGGTTGCGGAGAAACAAAGTAAATGGCGTTAAGCGAAAAGAGTGAAAGATAAAATAAAACAACAAGGAAGCATTTTTTCCAGATGAAAAGACCCTCTACGTAAAAAGAAAAAAGCAGCCAAATGTAAGTTTAAGGCAAGTTTTATGTAAAAAACAGAGCCTCATGCCATTTTTTTACACATAAAAAATAAAGCGCCAAAAGACTAGGAATTCTCTGCAATGAAAAACCTAATTTCGGTTACTTAAAAACAAAAAACCTATGAAAACAAAACTATCCCCCCCCCCCCCGCGTCATCCAACTAGTTCTCTTTCTGTGTCTGTATTTTATTTCTCTGGGATGTAATGTTCAAAATGAAGTGAAAGGTGCAGGAGATGTGCTTTTAGAAAAAATAGAAAGCCGCTTTGAAAACAGAGATTACAAAGTAAATGGGTCAGTTAATAATCCATTTGAAAGCTTAGGTAAACAACTTGCCTCGTTCAAAGTTGATCTTAAAAAAGACAAACAATTTCTACAGCAAATCAGAAGTTTTAAAGTGAAGGGCGTAAATGAGGCCTCTTTGTTCAAATTTGCTTCTGAAGACAAAAGCCGATTAGGAATTGAAAATCCTGAACTCCTAGAAATTGTAAAAGATAAGGTAGAAGATTTTATAGAATCGACAGATCATGAATTTAAAGAGGAAAATTTCTACAAATTAAATAATGAGCTACTTTCTTATCCTAGCAGTCGATCAGGAGTGAACGAAATATTGGATAAAAGTCTTAACAACGATAACGTTACCGAAACGCAACGCAGGGTAGGTAAAAATATCATTCGCCAAGTAAATGCAGCAGTAGGTCTTGTTGAACAACTCGCAGTGGTAACTGCCATAGAAAAAGACGTGTCTGATTCACAAATCGAAACTACTGACAAGGACTTTTTGCTTGCAATTTGCGCTCTGCTTAAGGAGGATTTTAAGCAACAGCTTGGACAAGGGTATGCAACAAAGACTGCAACAATTATTGTCGCAGTTATTGTAACATCTCTATTTGCTATTATAGGAAGGACGTTGATTTGCGATAGCTGTACTCCTACTGGAGGGAGTTGCCCACCAGAATGTGAGATTACTGGTTTACTACTTGGCGCTGCCATGGGTGGGGTTTTGGCACTTATGTTAATACCCGCTATGGAGTAAAAGTCAAATGATAGCTATATGAAAAACTGCATTACACTTGTTTTAATTGTAATTAGCCCATCTTTGTTCAGCCAAAACGAACTACCTCAAAAGCCAAAAGTCGGGTTCATCTTTGGAACTTCTTTTAGCAGCCCAGAATTAGGAAGTTCTTCAAAACCTTACTCAATTTTATCAGCAGGCATATACAAGCATTTTTCTCTCAAAAGCAAATTTTTAGGTATGCCGTTTATCAGAGCTGAGATTATGTTTGGTGGGCGTAAGGCAGATTTTTTCAACAAAAACACTTCTCAAATTGAAACGGTTTCATCTGGCGCGGTGGATTTAAATGTAATTTTCCCTGCAAGGTGGTCTTTAACTGAAAATGTATTTTGCAACGTTGGCCTTGGTGCGCAAGTAGGAATTGGGCCAACCAGTGTTTTTTCAAATGCCACCCCAACTGCCCAAAAGCTTAGCACTTCAATAAATGCTAGTGCCGGAATACTAGTTGACGCCAATGTTTCTTTTGGCGGAAAAACCAACGCTTGTATAGGCATAAGAAACTTGATAACTTTTTCAGCTTATAACTATCAAGTAAGCTCTTTTTACTTCGGTTTCTCATTACCAGATTTGCGCCCTAAGGAAGAATAGGCAAAAACTTGTCCAAGCTGGTTTATTTCCATTTATTTCAAATAGCGATAAAAAAAATTGGGGAATTCAAGATTCTGAGAGTCTACAATTAGCAAAATCAAAAATTCGTGAATACAAAGAAAGAAATGGAAAATCATTTGATCATACAAAAATTGACCGAATCAATAATAAACTTGTTTCCTATTCTAAAGACTTCGATGGAGTTACCGAAATGTTAAATGACGGTTTTAGCGAAAAAGGCTTTAGTGAAGTCCAATACAATGTACTCAAGCTAACCCTTTCTCAAATCTCAAAAGCAGATATCCGTGAGGCCCAATTGATAAATACAACGGTTGAGCACGAAGTAATCAATTCTGCGATAAGCCAAACTGATAAAGCTTTGATATTAACGATCAACAGCATTTTGGCACAGGATTTTGAGGATAAACTTGGTAAACTTGGGAACTTTCCATATGATGATGATGGCGAACAAACTTTTCAGTTTAAAAAAACAGCCGCAGTTATAATTCTTGTTATAACCGCAGTGGCTGTAGGTGCAGCCGCTGGTGCTTTGTTGGGTGTAGTTTATTGCTGCGGGGACTTTACCGGGAACACCTGCACTTGGAATTGCGTAGGAGATAATGTCAACGATGGAGCTAGTCTTGGATTGCTTGTTGCCTTAATGATTATTTAATGAAATCACTTAAACTCGCTGAACTTGCTTTTTTATTTTTGGCGGTTCCAACATACGGCCAATTTCAATATGGGGAAAGATTAATGGGATTCACGATCAAGCCTGGGCTTAGTTATAGTTCTGGTGATCCTGTAAGCCAAAATCGGATTTCTGCTAATCAATTGGTTTTCGCAATAGGCTTTTATCGTTACTTCACTGTTAATAAAAAAAATGAATCACTGATCCCTTTCCATCATCTAAAAATGGAAGCAAACCTGGGGTATCGTTCGGGACTTTTTACCATCAATGATTTGAATCAGACTGCGGTAGTAGATTCCAGATATATTGAATTGGTACTTTTGGCACCTTTCACTTGGGAAATAAATGAGCATTTAGCAGCCAATGTTGGTTTGGGTGGCGGGCTTGTATGGGTAAGAGGGCAAAATATTTACCCGACAACTCCACCAGTCACTACTGTAAATGAAGGAAATTCAATAAAGGGCAGCTTGATGTTCGACTATCATCTTTTGTTCACCGGTAAATCCAACGCAGTCATTGGATCACGCATTCAAGTGGAATCTTCCCGCTTTGCCTATGGTGAATGGTCAATTTATTTTGGTTTTGGGCTTGGCGTACAAAAACTGAAAGATAGAGTTAAGAAATGGGTTAAGTAAAGACAATCTTCAATCATATCATCCCATGCTTGCGGCTTGGCAGGCCTTCGAGATTTGTACTTGAGTCCAAAATAACTTAACAACTGTCCGTTTGGCGATTGTTTGGATGTAGTGTATTTTCGCATCTTCAATAATCGTACAATCTATGGCAGCTGCATCATCCACCAAAAGCAAGGCAAAAGAAAAGGCAGAATTTTCAAAAGAGACCTATCTGTTTTGGTTTGAATCTATGCTTCTCATGAGAAAATTCGAAGAAAAAGCCGGGCAACTGTATGGAATGCAAAAGATTCGTGGGTTTTGTCACTTATATATAGGTCAGGAAGCCTGTGCTGCCGGTTCTGTTTCTGCTTTGCGCAGGGGAGATAAATATATTACTGCTTATCGCGATCATGCGCACCCATTAGCTTTAGGCACATCGCCAAACAAGGTAATGGCTGAGTTATACGGTAAAGAAACGGGCGCATCCAAAGGTAAAGGAGGCTCGATGCATATTTTCGATAAGGAAAATCATTTCTTAGGCGGGCACGGAATTGTAGGTGCGCAAGTGCCACTTGGCGCAGGCATTGGCTTTGCTGAGATGTATAATAAAACAGGCAACTTATGTATTTGCTACATGGGCGATGGTGCTGTTAGGCAAGGCGCCTTTCACGAAGCATTAAACTTGGCTATGCTCTGGAAAATACCTGTAATTTTTGTGATTGAGAACAATGGCTACGCCATGGGTACTTCTGTAAAAAGAACATCGAATGTAACTGAGCTTTATACATTGGGCGAATCTTATGATATGCCTTCTGAACCAGTGGATGCTATGAATGTAGAAGCAGTGCATGAGGCGGTGAGCCGTGCGGCTGAACGCGCAAGAGCTGGCGAAGGACCAACTTTATTAGAATTTAGAACGTATCGCTATAAAGGACATTCGATGAGCGATCCTCAAAAATACCGTTCGAAAGAAGAGGTAGAAGAATACAAACATCGCGACCCAATCGAATCAGTGCGTCAAGCAGTCTTAGAAAAAAAATATGCTTCTATTGCTGATTTAGATGCAATCGAACAAAAAATAAATGCACAAGTAGAAGAAAGTGTAAAGTTTGCTGAGGAGTCTAATTATCCTGATCCATCTGAAGCGATGAAGGATATTTATGAGCAAAGCGACTATCCGTTTATTACAGATTAAATCCGGCCTTTTGATTACTAGTCGGATTTCTTAGTTTTGCGTCCCGATTAGAAAGTCGGGACTTTTTTATTTAATACATCATGGCAAAGAAAGAAGAAAGCAAAGATTTGATAGAAAATCCTGAGATCATTCAAGAGAAGATCGTAGGAATAGAACATTGGTTTGAGAATAATCCAAAAATACTGGGTGGTATTGCATTGGCTGTGCTAGTAGTAGTAGGAGGATATTTTGGGTACCGCTATTATGTAGATGGCCAAGATAAATTAGCTCAAAAAGAAATGTTTCAGGCCGTGCGCTACTTTGAAGCTGATAGCTTGAATTTAGCTTTGAATGGCGATGGCAACAATCTGGGCTTTCTACAAATTGTTGATGATTACAGCTTAACTCCTGCTGGTAACTTGGCTAACTTTTATGCAGGCGCTATCTATCTAAAGCAAGGAAAATTTCCGTTGGCTATTTTTCATTTAGAGGATTTTAGTGCGAATGATCTGTTAGTTCAGCCACGTGCGTATAGCTTAATTGGCGATGCTTACATGGAGCAGAAAGATTTTGAAAGTGCTGCTAAGTATTATGACAAAGCATCCGCTTATAAACCTAATAAAGAATTCACTCCTACTTATTTAATGAAGGCTGCGTTGGCTTACGAGAAATTAAATAATATAGAAAAAGCAAAAGCTGCTTACCAAACTATTATCAATACCTATTGGGATTCTAGCGAAGTACAAAACGCAAAAAAATTCAAAGCCAAATTAGAGGTTAACTCTTAAAATTAATTATCATCGTCTTAGCTAAGGGATTGCTTCGGTCGTCCCTCCTCGCAATGACGGTTATCAAATGGGGTAGATTTTTCTATCCCTTTTTTATTAAATCGATATGACGTTAGAACAAGAAATAGCCAAGCGCAGAACATTCGGAATCATCAGCCACCCAGATGCAGGAAAAACTACGCTCACAGAAAAATTACTTTTATTCGGAGGAGCCATCCAAAAAGCTGGCGCAGTAAAATCATCCAAGATTAAAGATCATGCGCGCAGCGACTGGATGGAGATTGAAAAACAACGTGGAATTTCTGTGGCCACCTCCGTAATGGGTTTTGATTACAAAGACGTAAAAATAAATTTACTAGACACTCCCGGTCACCAAGATTTTGCGGAAGACACCTACCGAACGCTAACTGCAGTTGATAGTGTTATCATGGTAATTGATTGCGTGAAGGGCGTAGAGATGCAAACAGAAAAACTAATGGAGGTCTGCCGCATGCGCAATACTCCTGTGATCTGCTTCATCAACAAACTAGACCGCGAGGGGCAAGATCCCTTTGATTTACTCGATGAAGTAGAAGAGAAACTTAGTATTAAAGTTCGCCCATTAAGCTGGCCCATTAGTATGGGAAAAACTTTTAAAGGCGTTTATAATTTATACGAAAAAAGTTTACAGCTCTTCACGCCAAGTAAAGTTACCGTACAAGAAAGTTTAGAGATCGCTGATATCTATTCTGAACAATTAGATCGGCTAGTTGGCGAAAACTACGCCAAGCAGTTACGTGCCGATGTAGAATTAATTGAAGGTGTTTATCCGGAGTTTGAAGTGAACGATTACCTGAGCGGAAAAGTAGCTCCGGTGTTTTTTGGAAGTGCAGTTAATAATTTTGGCGTAAAAGAATTATTAAATGCATTTATTCGCATTGCACCTCCCCCAATTCCTAGAGAGACAACTTTGCGCGAAGTAAAACCTGACGAAACTAAATTTACTGGTTTCATCTTTAAGATCCATGCCAATATGGATCCCAAGCACAGAAATAGAATTGCTTTTATCCGAGTGTGTTCGGGCCAATTTGGAAGAGGAAATAATTATTATCATGTAAGGCAAGATAAAAGCATTCGCTTTTCCAATGCCACCGCTTTTATGGCGCAAGATCGCGAAACAGTAGAAGAAGCATGGCCGGGCGATATTGTGGGTTTGTACGATACAGGAAATTTAAAAATTGGTGATACTCTTACTGAAGGAGAGAAAATGATTTACACAGGCATTCCCAGTTTCTCACCCGAAATCTTTAAAGAGGTGATTAATAAAGATGCCATGAAGACCAAGCAATTAGAGAAAGGTCTCTTGCAATTGATGGAAGAAGGAGTGGCGCAGTTATTCACTTATGAACTAGGTAAGAAAAAAGTAGTTGGCGTAGTGGGTGCGCTTCAGTTTGAGGTAATTCAATTCAGATTAAAAAACGAATACACTGCTTCAGTAGAATTTGCGCATCAAAATATTTATAAGGCTTGTTGGATCAGCAGCAAGAATCCAAAAAAGTTGGCAGAGTTTATTGATTCGAAACAACGCCACATTGCCCGCGATAAAGATGACAAGATTGTATTTATGGCGGAATCTAGAGCCTGGCTACAAATGGTGCAAGATAATTTCCCTGAAATAAATTTCCACTTCACTTCCGAGTTTAAAGATTAGCTAAGGTGGAATTATCAAACATCTGAAAAATTTCAGATGTTTGATGGATGCTTACCGTACTCTACGAAGACAATCATCTATTAGTCATCAACAAAGCCTCAGGTGTTCTGGTACAAGGAGATGCTACTGGCGACAAACCATTAGTTGAAATTTGTAAAGACTACATTAAAGAAAAATATAAAAAGCCAGGCGAAGTTTTTTTAGGAGTTGTTCATAGATTGGACAGGCCAGTTAGTGGCGTGGTGGTTTTCGCCCGCACCTCCAAAGCACTTGAGCGTATGAATGAACTCTTTCGAAACAAAGAAACTCAAAAAACATATTGGGCACTTGTAACCTCGAAGCCTGCTATTACCGAAGGCACTTTAATACACTGGCTGATTAAAGATGAAAAGAAAAATAAAACTACTGCTTACAAAAAAGAAAATACTCAGGGTCAGCGGTCAGAGCTCAGTTATAAATTCATTGAATCAAAATCTGGCTTCCATCTGCTTGAAGTGAAGCCCATCACAGGCAGGCCTCATCAAATCCGAGCTCAGTTAGCTTCTATGAATTGCCCGATTGTGGGAGATTTAAAATATGGATTTGAAACCGCCAATGCAGACACCAGTATCTGTTTACATGCACGTCAGCTAGAATTTATCCATCCGGTAAAAAAAGAACCTGTTAAGATTACAGCAGAATTGCCGCGAAACGAATTTTGGAAACTATTTAGATGATTGTTTTCTTTACATAAGAAGCAACAATGAACTGGTTAAAGAAATTACAAGCACGGTGGAAATTGAAAAGCCTGTTTCAGGTGATTGTGATTCTGGTTGTGTTTGCGTGTACCGGATTTACTGTTCTATTTTTAAAACGACCCATATTCAATTATTTGTTTGGCGAAAATTCAATGCCTGTGTGGGCAACTACCTTATATTACATACTTATTCTTCCCGTTTATAATGCCTTACTTCTATTTTATGGATTCATCTTCGGTCAATTTACTTTCTTCTGGAGTTTTGAGAAACGCGTGGTAACGCGAATATTGACCACCTTTATAAAGAATAACAACTAATCACAATATATTATGAAAAAATTATTTTACCTGATTCCTCTAGCAATCTTCGCTTCTTGCTCTGCACCAAAGTATACAGCAGGCATAAATTCTAAAGAAGAAAATACGTTAGCTGGAGCAAACAGTAGCACTCCTTCTATTAATCAGGCGGATGAAAGTGAATTAACAGCCAGCATTAAAGCAGTGCCCACCTTAACTGAAGAGGCAAGACAAGAAATAAAAACAGCCTACTTGAATATGTCAAAATCAGAACGCAAAGAATTGCGTCAGCTTTTGAAGAAAGAAGTGAAGAGTATTTCGCAAGTGAACAAAAAAGAAATGTCTGTAGCAGCAGTTCAAAGATCTGGAATTGATCATGATTTAAAGCTAGCTGCCATTTTTGGCGCTATCGGTATTGTTGCTTTGCTTATTTCAGGCAATGCATTTTATATTATAGGAGCTATTGCTTTAATTATCGGAGCGGTGTTTTTTATTAAATGGCTAATCCGTCAATAAGACTCTCGATAAAAATACAAACAAAAAGCCCGACCATATAGCCGGGCTTTTGTTTATTCACGCAGGGGAAAATTATCCTACTACTCCGTCTGCCAATAAAACTACTTTATTCTTTAGTACTTCCACCACACCTCCGGTAATCGTTACCTGTTGAGTAACTTCTTTGGACTTGTATTCAACTACTCCATCTTTCAATAAACTAATTAATGGAGCGTGGTCATTCAGTACTTGAAAAAATCCATCTGCACCCGGAAAAGAGGCAGCATAAACTTCTCCTTCAAAAATCTTCTTATCCGGTGTAATTATTTCTAAGTGCATGAAAGTAATTCGTTGGTTTGCTGATTCTATGATTAGTTAATTGATTTTAATAATCGAATTAACTAATCACTACATTATCTAATTATTTGGCGTCTGCCATCATTTTCTCTCCCTTCGCAATAGCTTCTTCAATGCTACCTACCAAGTTAAAAGCCATCTCTGGCAAATGATCTAATTCACCATCCATAATCATGTTAAAGCCTTTGATGGTATCTTTAATATCCACCAATGCTCCTTTCAATCCTGTGAATGCTTCTGCTACGTGGAAAGGCTGTGATAAGAAACGTTGAACACGTCTTGCACGTGTTACCGTTAATTTATCTTCGTCAGATAATTCATCCATACCCAAAATAGCAATGATGTCTTGCAATTCTTTGTAACGTTGAAGTGTCAACTTAACCCGTTGTGCGCAATTGTAATGTTCTTCTCCAACTATATCTGCACGCAAAATACGTGAAGTAGAATCCAATGGATCTACCGCAGGGTAAATTCCCAACTCCGCAATTTTACGAGACAATACTGTCGTGGCATCTAAGTGAGCGAATGTCGTTGCCGGAGCAGGGTCAGTCAAGTCATCTGCGGGAACATAAACGGCCTGCACCGAAGTGATAGAACCATTTTTAGTTGACGTAATGCGCTCTTGCATGGCTCCCATCTCCGTAGCCAACGTTGGTTGATACCCCACTGCTGAGGGCATGCGGCCTAACAGTGCTGATACTTCAGAACCTGCTTGCGTAAAGCGGAAGATATTATCTATGAAAAACAAAATGTCTTTTCCTTTTCCGGTGCCATCGCCATCGCGGAAATATTCTGCCACGGTTAATCCTGACAAAGCCACACGTGCGCGTGCACCAGGGGGCTCATTCATCTGACCAAACACAAAGGTAGCCTTTGAGTCTTTCAATTTATCTTGATCTACTTTCGAAAGATCCCATCCACCTGCATGAAGTGATTTCATAAACTCAGGGCCATAATCCACAATACCTGCTTCAATCATCTCGCGCAACAAGTCATTTCCTTCACGCGTACGCTCTCCTACTCCAGCAAATACAGAAAGACCTGAATATGCTTTCGCGATATTGTTGATCAATTCTTGAATCAATACGGTTTTACCTACACCCGCACCACCAAACAATCCTATCTTACCTCCCTTTGCATACGGCTCAATCAAGTCGATTACTTTAATACCAGTATATAGTATTTCTGATGAAGTTGAGAGATCTTCGTAACGAGGAGCCGATCTATGAATGGGAAGGGTTTTGTCTCCCTTAGGTTGCTTGATACCATCGATAGCCTCGCCAATTACATTGAATAAACGACCTTTGATATCTTCTCCGATTGGCATCTGAATAGGTGTGCCATTGTCCTTCACTTTCATTCCCCGTACCAATCCTTCAGTACCTTCCATCGCAATGGTTCTTACACGATCTTCTCCAAGATGTTGCTGACATTCTAATACCACACGGGTACCATCTGCTTTTGTAACTTCAAGAGAGTCAAGGATGTTAGGAAGTTTAGAACCTGGTTCGTCAAAGGCCACGTCTACTACCGGGCCGATTACTTGAGTGATTTTGCCGCTATTCGCCATGTATTGGTTATTTTACTTTTAGTTAGTTGTCGGAATTTTAAAGATTAGTGGCATCTATAAAATCCGAACCGCAAAAGTAGTTTTTTATGGCGTTTATGCAAACAGCTGTGAACATGAAAAAGAGAAAACTTTCATAGGCTATCTTGTTAAAAAATTATTGCATTAATCCCTACATGCTGTTTACAAGTATCTGGGCATTTCGATTCAATTTTTTAAGGACTTAGGTTTCGCAATTGAATTCTTTAAAACCATCCCAAAATAAAAAAGCCACTCACTTTTAAATGAACGGCTTAATTAATAAATAATCTAGTTAGCCTTAGCCGCCTGTAAACAACTTGGCTATGTCATTATAGAAAACAAAAACCATTAGAAATAATAATATGGCCATGCCTACTTTAATGGCATTCTCAAAGAATTTTTCTGACGGTTCACGACCGCTGATCATCTCATATAATAAGAACATCACATACCCTCCATCTAGCGCTGGTATTGGCAGGAAGTTCATAAATGCCAACACCATAGAGAGAATACCCGTCATGCGCCAGAAGCGCTCCCAATCCCAAACACCTCCATACATTTGTGCCATACCAATGGGGCCGGCCATAGATTTCTTAAAGGAGATTTGACCTGTAAATATTTTCTTAAAAGCCTTCACCTGCGTCCAAATAATATCGAACGCACGGCCGGGGCCAATGGCGATTGATTGACCTAATGAATAGTTTATTGTTTCAGTTGACTCTTTCGAAAAACCAGAGGGATAAAAGCCGATAGAATTTTTTCCTTCTAATGGCTCCTTAAAGGCTAATATTACATCGCCTCTCTTTATTTTGAAGGTAAGAGTATCGCTCTTTAAATTTCCCATTATAGCTTTTAATTCATCATGGTATTGAACAGATTGTCCTTGCAATTCAACAAACAAGTCTCCCTTTTTCAATTCTACTTTTGAGGCAATGGTTCCAGGAGAAGTGGTTTCTACTATTGGATAAAATCGGGGAAATAAAAAATTAGCTTGCGCAGATTTCTTGTTAAAATTTTCAATGAAATTAGCAGGGATAGGTATTTCAATTTGCTGATCGCCACGCAAAACTGTGTAAGTAGAATTTTGTGAGAGCAATGCATCTGGTTTCGTTATATCATCAAAATATTCAAACTCTTTTCCGTTGATCTTAATAATCTTATCTCCGGTTTTAATTCCTATTTGCTCTGCCAATTCTAATGCCTGCACGCCACCATGTTCGTTTACATATTTATTTAAGATGAACTGATCGCCCAGGGCGTAAACTAATCCTATAAAAATAATAACACCTACCACTAGGTTAACAATGATTCCACCCATCATCACAATCAGGCGTTGCCAAGCTGGCTTAGATCTAAACTCCCACGGCTCTGGTGCGGCCTTAAGTTGTTCTTTATCCATACTTTCATCCACCATTCCGGCAATTTTTACATAACCACCTAATGGAAACCAGCCGATACCATATTCAGTATCTCCTTTCTTAAATTTCACTAAAGAAAAGTTGAGCATGTTAGCCATCGGAAAAAGAAAGTCGAAGAAGAGATAAAATTTCTCGACTTTAATATTAAAAAGTCGAGCTGCAAAAAAGTGGCCGCCTTCGTGTACTACTATCAATATTGATAGGCTCAATAAAAGCTGAGCCGTCATGATCAATCCCTCCATACGTTAATTTGAAAATGAGTTAATATAAAAATTATCGCCTTCTTAAAAATTCTATCGCCTTTAGTCTCGTTACCCTATCCGTCTCAACATAGTCTTCTAGCGTAGGCTTCGCAATATAATCAACAACAACAAGGCAATGCTCCACAAGATCCGACATACCTAAAAACGTTATTTTATCCTTTAAAAATTCCTCTACTGCCACTTCATTAGCAGCATTTAACACGCAAGGTATATTGCCGCCTCTCTCCATGGCTTTAAAAGCAAGTGCAAGGTTACGAAAAGTTTCGGTATCTGGCTGCTCAAAAGTAAGGGCTGGATAAGCGGCAAAATTAAATCGTGGAAATTCAGATTTTAATCTTTCGGGGTAGCCCAATGCAAATTGAATAGGCAAGCGCATATCGGGCAAACCTAATTGCGCTTTGATAGAGCTATCCTGAAATTGAACCAACGAGTGAATGATAGATTGAGGATGTACGATTACTTCAATTTGCGAAGACTTCAATCCAAAGAGCCATTTTGCTTCAATTACTTCTAATCCTTTATTCATCAGGCTGGCAGAATCGATAGTCACCTTTGCTCCCATTGTCCAGTTAGGGTGCTTGAGTGCCTGCGCTCGCGTAACCTGTAAAAGCTCTTCTCTTTTCTTACCTCGAAACGGTCCGCCCGATGCAGTTAAAATTATTTTCTCAATGGGATTTTCAAATTCTCCTACAATGCATTGAAAAATGGCAGAGTGCTCAGAATCTACCGGATAAATATTTACTCCTTTTTGTCTTGCTAGTTGCGTAACTAATTCACCTGCTACAACTAATGTTTCTTTATTGGCCAACGCAATATTTTTTCCGGCTTCAATGGCTTTAATGGTTGGCTTCAATCCGGCATATCCAACTAAAGCCGTTAATACCAAATCAATCGAATCCATTTGTACAACCGAAGCCAACGAATTCTCTCCGGAAAAAACTTTTATGTCTAACGGAACCAACGCTTCTTTAACCTGTGAATAATGATCTTCGTTCACAATCACTACCGCGTTGGGTTTAAATTTTTTGGCTTGTTCTATTAATAACGCTGCGTTATTCTGAGCTGTTAATACCTCCACCTCAAATTTTTCAAGATGTGATGCAATTACTTCGAGGGCTTGCGTACCAATGGAGCCTGTTGAACCAAGTATGGCGATATGTTTTTTGGATTTCAATGTCATTGAGTTCACTCTTACTTATGCATCCAATAAAACTCCCCCTCGTGATCAATAAATTTATCTGAAACAGTAATTAGAGATGGATACTCATCTAAAGAATTTTCTGCGTAAATTCCAAAAGAAGCTGCCCCTGTGCATTCACTATCATCAGAAAAATTCAATTTTAAAAATCCAACATCATCAGGCATTGGCTGCTTTTGAATTCTTGCATTCGTTATTGCCTTACCTATTAATTCTCCTACTTTCATAATGCAAAATGTAAATGCCAAAATTAGCAATTCTTATTTCGATTTAAATAGTTAGTTTTTAATTTCTGAATAATGCGCTCGACCAACCAAATCTAATAATAGATAATACGATCCTTTTGTTACAACATATCCTAATAAAAAATAATTTTTCCAATGCAGCGGGTTGCCACACCATGCGGCAACAGAACTTCTCCACGCAAGTTTAGTCTTCTGCCAATAAAGATGAGTAAAAGCTGTTTGCCGATGGAGAAGAGAATGATCTTCTAAATAGGATTTTGAAAGTGTTAGTAAGAATTGATCTACTACTTCGGGTTTATTCCGCTGCAAACTATCCTCACCGCTCGTTCTTCTTTCATTGCTAAGAAATGAAATTAGTTTATACAAGTTTAAAAAACGGATGGAAGTATTTTTTCTTGATAACGAGTTGCTGACCATCCGATAATAGTAAAGCGGTTCTAAAACATTTGTCGTTTGAAATTGATCGACAATTCTGGAAGCTAGATCAGCATCGGCAATGTTGTCTTTAAAATAAAGTCTGTACAATTCAGGGAAGTATTTTAAAACAGAACTTCTCATAATAGTAGTCGCACCCAAAAACTGCGAGCGGTTAGGCATTTGTTCGTAAATTTCTTTTTGCTCTGTCGGCAACAAAAGCTCTAGAAATTTATAACCCTTTTCATCCATAGCAATGAAAGATGTACCGCACATCATCAGCTCAGGTTTTGAAATTAATAAATCCATTTGCTTTTGCAAGCGAGTGGAGTGCGAAACATCATCTGCATCGGTAATGGTAAAGAATTCAGAGATTATTTGTTTGACAACTTCATTACATACCGCTACTCTACCTATATTCTCTGTATAAAATATTTTTTTAATTCTAAAGTCAGCAAATGATGCTATCATTTCTTTTGTCGAATCTGTTGAGCCATCGTCTATAATCCAAAGCTCAAAATCTGTAAATGTTTGGTTGAGTAAACTATCAACAGCTTCTTTAATAAATGGTGCTGCATTGTAAGCAGGCATTAGTATAGTTAGCTGGGCCATTAACTTACTTAACTTACTTTGAAAAAACAGAGAGTGCCTCAGCTATTTTTCGATCATTTGATAATCGGGGCACTTTATTTTGCCCACCTAATTTTCCTTGCGATTTCATGAAATCAATAAAGGCATTTTTGTTAAGGGACGAAATTTTTAATGTGCGAAGAATATTTCCAGAAATCAGATCATCATAATAAACATTCAATTGGCGTAGTTGATTATCAAGTTCCAATCTAAACGCTTCAAGGTCATTAGGTGCGTTTGCAAATTCAATCAACCACTCGTGGTGTGGCATTCCTTCTTGCGGAGTAACATGAGGTGCCACCGTAAATTCTACCAACTCCACTTCTTTAAATTTTTCCATGGTGAACTTCATCGCCTTCTCTACTTCTTCCCCAATTACATGTTCGCCAAAAGCAGAAATAAAATGTTTGATGCGTCCGCTTACAATAATTCTGTATGGATTTTTTGAAACAAATTTTACGGTATCGCCAAGCGAGTAGCCCCAAAGCCCCGCATTGTTATTAACGATTACAGCATAATTTTTTCCGAGCTCCACTTCTTCAATAGAAAGCCGGGAGGGTTTATCATTAAAATATTCTTCAGCAGGAATAAATTCAAAAAAGATTCCACTGTTTAGCAGTAATAATAATCCTTCTGTTCGTTGTCCATCTTGGTACGCAATGAAACCCTCCGAAGCCGGATAGGTTTCGATTGAATCAATTTCTTTTCCGATGGTTTCAAAAAGCTTGGCGCGATACGGTTCAAAATTTACACCACCATAAACAAACATCGAAAAATTAGGAAACACATCTTTTACCTTCTTTCCCGTCTTTGCCACAATCCGATCAAAGTACATTTGCGCCCAAGGCGGAATGCCTGAAATCAAACTCATATCTGCATGAACTGTTTCTTCAATTATTTTATCGAGCTTCTCTTCCCAATCTTCAATGCAATTTGTTTGGTAAGAAGGCTTTTGATTCGATCGTAAATATTGTGGCACATGATGATTGACAATGCCCGAAAGTCTACCCGTTTTTATTCCTGCTTTCTCATCTAACGCTGGGCTGCCAGATAAAAAAATTAATCCGCCATCTAAAAAAGTTGCGTTGCCCGTTTCATGCACATAACTCAACAGCGCATTGCGCGCGCTGTTGATATGGTTGGGAACTGATTCTTTTGTGATTGGAATATATTTTGTGCCCGAGGTTGTACCCGATGTTTTGGCAAAATAGGCAGGCTTGCCTTTCCATAAAATATTTTCTTCTCCATGAAGCACTCTTTCTACGTACGGCTTTAAGGCTTCATAATCGCGAATAGGAACTTGTTTGATAAAATCGGCATGCGCTTTTATCTCTGCGAAGCCATGATCTTTTCCGAACTGAGTCTGGGCAGCCTCTCTTATCAAATAATCAAAAGTCTTCTGCTGATATTCAACAGGTTTTGAAGACCATTCGGCAGTTTGTTTTGAAATGTAAGCGGCAAAGGGTTTTGCCAAAAACGAGCGTATTCTCATAGCTGACAAAGGTAACGATTTAGTCAACTTTAACGGATCAAGCTTCTGCCAAAATTTCCATCGCTGCCTCTTTGGTTCAACTTTTGTAAGTGGGTTCGCATCCAAGAAGAACTATCATAGCTAGTTTGCGTTCAGGTCTTAAATCTGTGTTACTTATGAATACTTTCAAAACAATTGTTATCAGCTTTATGGCAGGCATTGCAGGAGCTTACTGTTTTTTTGCTTACCAAACGGAAAAAACAGCTCGCGAAAAAAACCATCAAGAAATAAATGTGGCTGACTATGAAGCGAAAAAAAATTATAACTCTACAATGGTTGAGCCCACTACTACCTCTACTGCAGTCGAAGGTGTGGACTTCAGTCAGGCAGCAGCCAAGGCAACACCCAGTGTAGTTTATATCAACAGCATTTCGCAAAGTGGCGCCAGCTATTCGTATTGGGATTTACTATTTGGTGGCAACGGGTCTCAAACTCAAGTAAGCTCAGGCTCGGGCGTGATTTTTACGCAAGACGGATACATCGTGACAAATAACCACGTGGTGGAAGCGGCCGAAAAAATACAAGTTCTATACAACAAAAAATCGTATGATGCTGAATTGATCGGGACAGATCCTTCCACCGATTTAGCCGTGTTAAAAATTAAAGAAACTAATTTACCTGCCATTACAATAGGTCATTCAAAAACACTCGCAGTGGGTGAGTGGGTAGTAGCGGTGGGCAATCCGTTTTCATTATCATCAACAGTAACAGTGGGTATTGTAAGTGCAAAAGGCAGAAGAATAAATATCGTTGAAGATAAATTTCCAATTGAGTCTTTTATTCAAACAGATGCAGCGATTAATCCGGGTAATAGTGGTGGAGCACTGGTAAATAAGAATGGAGATTTAGTAGGAATCAACACGGCTATATTATCGCGAACAGGTTCTTATACAGGTTATGCTTTTGCTGTACCGGTAGACATTGCCAAGAAGGTAGTGGAAGATTTGATTAAATATGGCCTTCCGCAAAAAGCAATTTTTGGTGGCGATATACTAGAATACGATTACGAGAACGCGAAAAAGTTCGACCTAAACTTAAACGTAAAAGAATTTAAAGGAGTATTGGTAGGCGATATTACAAAAGACGGAGCTGCCGATAAAGCAGAAATCGAAGAAGGCGATATTATTACAAAAGTCAACAACACCGATATCAATAGTAAAAGTGCTTTTGAAGAAGAACTAAGCTATCACTATCCGGGCGATAAAGTAGTTATTTCATATTTACACAATGGCAAGCCTGCAACTACTTCGGTTACTCTCTTCAATAAAAATGGAGATACTAATTTTGTGAAACGCAAAATAGTTAGTGACGCTACCTTGGGTGTCAATCTTGAAGCAGTTGATTACGGAGTTAAGATCAATAAAATTAAAGACGGTGTTTTCAGGAGATTGGGGCTGCCCGAGAACTACACGATTGTGTCAATTAATCGCCAACGCATTAAAGATCCTCAGGAAGTAATAGAGTTCTTTAATCAATATAAAGGCAGAGTATATCTGTATGGATTTAATAGTTCGCGACAAGAATATCCACTAAATTTCTATTTGCAATAAATAAAGATTAATTCCGTCACAATCATTTAATATTTTTTTCATTCGTCTTGTTACGCTTGGCAAGACGCTTTTTATTTATAAATAGCAAAACATCCGAGATATAATTTTGTTAATTTTAGTGAAAGAACACAAACTTTTAACCCAGCTTAATATGAAATCAGTTAGTAAAATATTATCAATTATTCTTCTTTTGGCTTTGGGCACTAAAGCGAGTGCTCAAAAATATTCCACGGAAAAAAGCACCGTTGGTTTTTACTCTCACGCTACTTTAGAAGATATCAAAGCGAATAATACCCAATCAAAAGCGATTTTAGATGTTGCTAATCATAGCGTAGCATTCACTATTCCAATTCGCGATTTCAAATTTGAAAAGAGCCTCATGCAAGAGCACTTCAACGAAAAATATATGGAGTCGGATAAATTTCCTAAATCTACTTTTCAAGGGAAGATGACTGGTTTTGATATTAATAAAAAAGGACCTCAACAAGTTTCTGCTACTGGTAAAATGACCATGCATGGCGTTACTAAAGACGTAGAAATACCCGGAACAGTCGAAGTAGTTAATGCTTCTACCATCCATCTTAATTCTGTATTTACTATAAAGCTGGACGATTATCAAATCAAAATTCCCCAACTGCTTTGGCAAAAAATTGCAGAGCAAGTAGAAGTAAAAATCGACTTCACCCTTATTCAAAAATAATTTACCTCTTTTTTTGACGGTATTTTGGATTTAATATTACTCGTGCTTTCCAGTTAAAAAAGAAATAACTTACAGCCTAACCCAATATTTTTTATGATTAAAAAAATTTTAATTGGCCTAGGAATACTGCTATTGGCAGTAGTAGGTTTTTTTGTGTACTCAAACTTATTTCCAAAAAGCCCACATGCAACAGCTAGCATTAGCGATAAAGGATTGGATGTAACCATAAGTTATAGCCAGCCTTACAAAAAAGGAAGGTTAATTTTTGGCGAGGCCAAAGATGGCGCGCTTCAGCCCTATGGAAAATACTGGAGACTTGGCGCAAATGCTGCAACAGAAATTACCTTTAGCAAGAATGTAACCTTTGCTGGCAAGCCGGTAAATGCAGGAACCTACAGAATGTACGCTGTGCCTGGCGCAACTTCATTTCAAGTTTCTCTTAACAGCGAGTTAGAAGTCTTTTTTGGCGTAGCCGAACCAGATTATACTAAAGATGTAATTAAAGTAAATATACCTGTTACAAGTAACGAATCAGAAACAGAACAATTCGTGATTAATTTAACTAGCGACTCAACAGCAGTTAACATGGATTTTATTTGGGATAAAATTGTTGTAAGGGTTCCCATCACACTCCAATAATTTACAATGCCTTTTTCCAAAAAGAGGTGGATTGGCATGCCTGTCTTGATATTAATCTTTCTGGTGATCACTTGGTGGGTCATCGGAAAGATTCAGTATCGACTGAATGTAATGGATGTAGAAGAGTATGAACCTATCTCTACTTTAAAAGTTCCGCAACATCCACTCACCCACGCAAAGTTTCCATTCATAGATGTTCACAATCATCAATGGATTATGCCTGTCCAAAATCTTGGGAAGCTAATTGTAGAAATGGATTCATTGAATATGGCTGTGATGGTAAACCTAAGTGGCTTTCGCGGAAAAATATTAGAGTGGTCACTAGATAATGTTCACAAAAATTATCCGAACCGATTCATTGTTTTCATGAATATTAATTTTGAAGAACTGGATGACAAAGGCTGGCCTGAAAAAACACTAGCCATGATGGATAACGCTGTGAAGGCCGGTGCCAATGGATTGAAAGTATATAAAGGACTTGGCCTTACCGATAAAGACAATGAAGGAAAAAGAATTGCCGTAGATGATCCACGTCTCGATCCTATTTGGAATAAATGTGGTGAACTTGGCATTCCGGTTTTAATACATTCAGGTGAACCTAATTCTTTTTGGAACCCAAAAGACAAACACAACGAGCGGTGGCTTGAATTAAGGCAAGAGCCCGATCGTTATCGCGATCCTGCAAAAGTTCCATCTTTCGAACAAATTATGGGAGAGCAGCATCATGTTTTTAAGAAACATTCGAACACAAAATTTATTGATGCGCACCTCGGTTGGTTTGGTAATGATTTGGAAAGACTCGGAAAATTATTTGATGAAATGCCCAATGTGCATACTGAATTGGGAGCTGTGCTGGCAGAGCTTGGTAGACAGCCCAAGGCTGCCAGAAATTTTATGATCAAGTATCAGGATAGGATCATGTTTGGAAAAGACACCTACAAAAAAGAAGAGTACTACACTTACTTTAGAATGTTAGAGACTGGAGATGAATATTTTGATTATTACCGCAAGCGCCATGCACACTGGAAAATGTATGGTCTTGAGTTGCCTGACTCAGTACTTAAAAAAGTATATTACAAAAATGCGTTAAAAGTAATTCCGCGAATAGATAGTAGATTATTTCCTTAATCAGCAGAATAAGTCGCATTTGAGCGATCCAAACTTATAGAGATTCCAAAAACTTGATCAGCGCATTTCTTTCGGCAAGGCTCATTTTTTTAACTGCCAGTTTTGAATTTTACGCTTCGCCCCCATGCCATAGAATAGCTTCCATTAAATTCCGTGCGCTTGATCTCCACATTATCGAACTCGTTTTGACAACTTGTTAAAATTAAAATTACAAAGAGACAGAAGAAAATACGGTAGAATTTATTTCTCATAAAATACTTTTAAATCTTAATTAAAATTTTGCTCCCACACCTACATAAAAACTTCTACCAATGGATGGGATGATGCCGGGTCCAGGGTATTCATCGGTGCGCTTGGTAAAATAATTTTGATCGGCCAGATTGTTTACACCAAATTTGATCTTGTAATTTTTGATCTTAATCGTACCAGACCAATCCATCACATTGTAAGCAGGTACCACACCAGCTACTGCATCGGCAGAAGGCTTTTCAGAATTGCCCGCATCGCTATATGATTTGGCGGTGCTACTGATTAAAAAAGTGGTGGAGAATTTTCCGATCACCAAATTTGTACCAAAGCGGTTGATGCTGGTGGGCGCATACTCTACATATTTTCCATTGAACTCGCCAGAAACATATTTGGCATTGATTACAGCCAACGAATTAAAAAAACTAAACGCCCACTTTTTGTTATCTGTAAATGCTTTGATGGGATTAAACTCAACATACGTTTCCAGTCCTGTGTGTACGCTGTTGGCCACGTTTGTCCGGAACGGAAACTGATTTCCGTTGGCATCGGTTTTTTCGATCGTGCCCACACGATTATTGTATTGCAAATAAAAACCGCCTACATCAAAGTTTAGAAAATTTTTCACTGATCCGCGAAAGCCAAAATCTGCATTGCCGCCATCAGAGTCTTTCATATTTTTATCAATTGATGCAATTGTACCAAAGGGTGTGAGTGATGAATAATCTAATGGGCGATAGGCTTGTGAATAGTTTGCGTAAATATTGGTAGCAGAGGTAACCCTCAACTGTGCGCCAACACCTACTAAAAAGATGTTTCTATTCTTCGATCGGTCAGAATAGACCACACCATTTCCGTCATCGCTTGGGTTGTACCCTTTTATGGTTGAGTTAATGTATTCGTAGCGAAGGCCTGGAGTAATAGACAATCGACTGCCAAGGTGAAATGTGTTTTCTACGAAAGGCGCAATGTTGGCAGTGGTAAAATCAAGATCATATTCATAGCCTGGATCTACCAAACTCAAATCAAAATCAGAACCTGTTGTACCCTTTCCTCCACCTTGTCGTTTCATTTTGCCGCTGAAGAAACGAACGCCAGCTGCCAATGTATTATTTTTTATTCTTCCCAAATCATAATTAGAAATCATACGCACTTCGGTGGTGTTACTTTGAAAGCCTTCGTGCTGCGATTCGCGATTGCTGTATTGGTTAGTAATGGGGTCGATAGCATCAACAGCATTGGGGCCGCCATCTTCATTGCGCCAAACTAAATCTCTCGCACTGCTATTAAAAGTTGATTTTATGCTAAGGGAAGTTTGTTGAGATAATTTCCAATCTAACATTGCAGTCAAAATATTCCAGGGGCTTTGCAACCAGTTTCTGGCGCGATACGATTTTTGATTGCCCAACGCTAGTAGGCTATCCGAAAAACCCCCCGGCATGTGGACGGAGTTTCTTAGGATAGAATACTCCAGACCGATCTTAATTTTTTCGGAAGCTTGATATTCTACTCGTGCATAACCCGTCAATTTTTTGAAATCAGAGTTTGGTCTCCAACCCTGTATTGTCTGCACTTGTGCATAAGCATAGTAATTAAATTTACCCACTTGCCCACCAACCGAATTAAAGGAATTGAAAAAACCAAAACTTCCACCTGTCTGTTGTGTAGAAAATTCGATTGGCTTTGTGGTTGATCCTTTTTTCATGATGTAATTGATCACTCCACCAAACTGTACCCCATACTGCAATGAAGAAGCACCACGAATCACTTCAATTCTTTCTACTGCTTCTAACGAAGGCAAGTAGTATGATTCGGGATAGCCGTATAAATCGGCAGTGATGTTGTTTCCGTTTTGCCGCGTGTTAGTCTCAATAGATTGTGTTGGGTTCAATCCGCGAAAGCCAATACCGTTGGAAGGAAAGCCGCTACCTTCTGTTTCAGAGTAATTTGCACCTGGCACTCGGCCTAATACTTGACGTGGATTGTTTTGTGCCGTGTTGGCATCGAGGCTATCGAGTATCAATACTTCGGTTTTCTTTCCAGAGAAAATAATTCCATCGTGCACTTCGCCCAAGTAGCCCATGCCAGTAATGGTTTTTATTCCTGTAATCTCTACTTCTTTCAGTATGGCTGTGGTCTCTACAGTTTCAAAATTTACTATAGTAGTTTCGTTCGCGTTTACTTGCACATTTTTTTCAATTGATTGGAAGCCCACGTGCGAAAACTGGATCACATACTCTCCAATGGGCACACTCTTCAAAATATAATTTCCGTCCGCATCGGTAGAATTGCCAGAGATGGTTTTATTCAACTGAATGTTGGCATTGGCCACCGGGCTGCCAGAAGCATCTCTTGCTACACCTTTGATAGACCCTGTTTGGCCAAGAGTAAATAGGGATACAAAACAAAATATACTTGATAAGATAGAGTATCTGAACTTATTCATTATTTAGAATCATTATTAATAAGCCCAAAAATATATCAGCCAAAAATACTGAGCAAGTATTATTTGTAATTATTCTAAATAGTTTTAGTTTAAAGTATGTGAAGTGGGGAAAACCCTTCTTATCGCATTAAATTCACACTTTAATGGTTAAGCGGGTGAGTTTAAAAGGAAGAGTCTAATGCCTAAATGCGGTCAATGACTATCTAGTTGATCGAATTAAGTGCTGAAACGGTAAAATAAAATTTAGATCCTTTTCCTTCAACGCTCTCCACTCCAATTGTTCCGCCATTTTTCTCTACAAAATCTTTACATAAAATAAGGCCTAAACCGGTACCCTTTTCCTTAGCCGTGCCGAGGGTAGAATGTTTGGTTCCCAATTCAAAGAGACTGTGAATGGTAGCTTGAGACATACCCACGCCAGTATCAGTCACCGAAACAAGCCATTGCTTTCCCTCTTCAATGTTTAAGGTAATCTTACCACCCTCGGGGGTAAACTTAATGGCGTTTGAAAGTAAGTTTCTAACAACTGTATTAATGGAGTTGCTATGAGCTTTGGCAAGTAAGCCAGTTTTATATTCGGAAATGAGTGTTATCTTTTTGTTAGCTGCCTGTCCTTTTAATAATTCGATGTTCTCGCTTAACATCGTTGATAGATCAAACTCTTCAGCTTTAAAATCGATATTCCCGGTTTGTGAACGAGACCACTCCAGCAAATTTTCTAGTAGGGCCATCAGGTTCTTCAACGATTTATCGAGATCGACTGAGAGCGTTTTAATTTCTTCTTTCGTCAACTTATCTGCATGATTAATCAGTAAAGAAGAAAATGCTGTGAAAGAGTTAAGCGGGCCTTTTAAGTCATGGCCAATAATAGAAAAGAGTTTATCCTTGGTATCGTTGATTTCCTGCAATGCCAGATTAGACTTCCGCTTCATGGCGTAGAGATAAAGTACCAATATCACCACCACAATACTTAAAGCAATCAAAGCAAAAAGAAATTTCTGTTGCTTCTCTTGTTCTTCAATAATTTTTTCTCTATTGCGTTGATTAACTTCCAGCTTTCCAATTTCTATTTCTTTTTTCTCCATCAAGTATTGATTCTGAGCCTCCAGCAGTTCGCGCTCATTCTTTTCTCCTTGCATTAAATCTTGCATGGCCGAACACGACTCGCGATATTCTATTGCACGTTTAAAATCTTTTTGCTCTTTGTAACATCTGCTCAGGTAATCATAGCTCTTGTATATCTGATTAGATTCCTGAACTTCTCTTCCTGCATCTAGTGCTAAATCTAGGTTAGCTATGGCGCGCTTAAAAATTTTCTGTTGAAAATAGAGTACACCAATATTATTATACGACTCAGCAATGTCAGCCTTATTTTTTATTTTTTGCCTTATCTCTAATGCCGCCACATGATTTGCCAACGAGCGTTCATCATTCTTCATCAACCGATATAACTCTCCTACTTCATTTAAAGATTGTGCCTCTTTTACTTTATCAGATAACGATCTCCTGATTCGCAAAGCTTCTTTATGATTTTTCAACGATTCATTATACTTACCCTTCAACGTAAGCACCTGACCTAAGTGAAAGAGTGCATCTGCTTCGCGCGCAGGCAAGGAAAGCTCTCGCGCAATTTCAAGAGCGATTTCAAAATTTTCAAACGCATCGTCAATTTTTCCATAGGCCACATTAATTCTTCCTGTTTCATTTAGTATCAGCGATAGAATGACCCGGTTTTTTGTATCCTCATTTTGTTTAGAAGCTTGTTCTAAAAATTCGATGCTCTTACTATAGTTGCCAACCTCTTCAAACAATCGGGCGAGACCCAAGTAGGTAAATATTCTTTCTTGATGTAAGTCAGTAGAATCCTCTAGCGCAAGCGACTGAACGAGCCAATCAACAGCTTTCTCATACTCTCTAGAACGCGTGATGTTGATTACACCTAGCTCGATTAATAGTCTGGCTTCTTCTGCACGATTATCAGATTGACGAGCTTCTATTAGTTTTGCTTCGGCTGCTTTTATTTGCTTATCAACCGAGCGCTTGGTGGGCACATACAAGCCCTCATACCAGATTACATTAGTATTCGTTTGTGCTGAACTACAATTTGGAAGAAAAAGAAAAAAAATAATTAGTAGAAAAAATAATTTCATCCTACATAAATGAAAATTATTTTGAGCGAGAGTTGACAACAGTGATGATTGAAGATTGTTATTTTCGATTAAGAAGACATTCTTGACTTGAACTTTTTGGTCAATTCTTCTACGCTATTCTTATAGTTTGCGTCTGTCTTCATCATGTCTTCAACAGACTCTAACGCGTGAATAACCGTGCTGTGATCGCGACCACCAAAATTTTCACCTATTAATGCAAGTGTCAATTGTGTATAGCGCTTACAAAAGTACATAGCTGTTTGGCGAGGGATTACAATTTCGCGCTTCTTCAACTTGCTTTTCATAGTTTCCAGTTCTACCTTAAAAAAGTCAGCCACGGTCTTTTGAATAAAATCTACACTTACATCTGCTTGAATTTCCTTCACAATGTTCTTGAGCACTTCCTTTGCTAGTTCCAAATCAATTTCTTTCTTTAGTAAAGTAGCGTGGAACAAGAGCGAATTTAAGACACCCTCCATATCGCGCAGATTGGTATCTACGCTGAAAGCAAGGTACTCTGCTACCTCTGTAGGGATTTCGATTCCGTCAGATTGCATTTTGTTATGAATGATCGCCAGCTTCGTTTCAAAATCAGGTTCCTGTAAATCAGCCGTCAATCCCCATTTAAAACGAGAAAGCAATCTCTCCTGAAATCCTTTTAAATCGCGAGGCGGGCAATCGCTAGTCATAATAATCTGCTTACCAGATTGGTGAAGCTGATTGAAAATATGAAAGAAAATTTCTTGCGTTTTTTCGCGACCAGCCAAAAACTGCACGTCATCCAAAATCAATAAATCTACTTGCAGATAGAAATTTTGGAATTCCTGCATCTTATGGTTTTGCAGTGCATTTAAAAACTGGCTTGTAAAGTCATTTTGATCTACATACAAAACAATTTTCTCGGGCAGGTTTTTCTTGATCTCGTTTCCGATGGCTTGGACTAAATGCGTTTTCCCTACACCCACTCCTCCGTATAACATCAACGGGTTGAAAGAAGTGGTTCCTGGCTTTTTAGCTACGGCTACTCCAGCAGAACGTGCCAGCCTATTACAATCTCCTTCTACAAAATTATCGAATGAGTAATTCGGATTTAATCTTGAATTTACTGTTTGCGGATTTAGCGCCTTAAAACTAAAAGGCGAATATTCTTCATGACCGTTTACAGCTTGTGCGTTGCTCTTCTTAAAACCATTTCCGTTTGGGTAATTAACCAACACCGGAGGGTTTGTTTGGTTGCCGCTATCAACAATTACAGAATACTCTAGTCTGCCATTGGGTCCTAGAATCTGATGAACTGCTTTTTTCAGAACTGGAACATAATGTTCTTCCAGCCACTCGTAAAAAAACTGTGAGGGAACCTGTATTGTTAGAACATCGGCATCATTGCGCAGTGGAATAATTGGCTTAAACCAAGTAGCAAAACTCTGGTCATCTACTTCTTGTTTGATTATATCGAGGCAATCATTCCAAACTGAGACGGTAGCGACTTCCATTATTGAGTTCAAGGTTTTGCTTGGTTTTGTTATTTTTTTGTATTGCGGGGAGACAAAGGTGTAAAAAAAAATGAAAATCAAAAGAGGAAAAAAAGAAAAAACTCTCTTGACTTTTCAAAAAGAATTTCAGTCAGGTAATTACGCGGTTTTTATAAAAAAAGAATTGATTTAATGCAAACTAAAATTCAACTTGAAGCATATTGCAAGCGAACTCGTGAAACAACCCGTGAAACATTTATTTCCGCCTCAGGGCGTTCAAAACTGGGAAGAGGCAGCCTTGAAAGAGTTGGAAGGTGAAGCTACCTTAGAAAAACTTTCTATAAAAAAGTGCGGGCTTACCATTAAGCCCTACCATACGCAAGAAGATTTGCCATCTCAACTTCTTTTAAGTTTACCTGAGTCTGCTGATACCTATGGAAGTGCCCGCCATTGGATAAACATGCCAAAAGTTAGTGTCCAAAATGCAAGAGTGGCCAATGCCATTGCGCTTGAACACTTACAAAATGGAGCGACCGGAGTTTGTTTTGATTTAATCACCAAACCTATTTCCGTTGAAGAATTATTAGCTAAGATCGAACTCTCCTACTGCTCCGTCACATTTTTAGCAGACTCTTCCTGTATAGAATTCTTCAAAGCATTTCGCTCTTACGCAGAAAAAAAATACAAACCTGCTGAAATAACAGGATGTATTTTTTGGAAAGACAAACTCTTAGATGAACTGAGTAAATCATTTCTAATCTGGAAAAACTTTAAACCTGCCGGAATTATAATTCAACCACAAGAAAATTTAAGTGACGAACTTGCCGCTGGTTTGCATAACGCAATAGTAGGTATAGAAAGCCAAACGAAGTTGGGTTCGCTTACCAAAGAAGCGTTTGCTTCAGTTTCTTTCCTGCTTGTAATAGGAGCGGATATTTTCTTAGAGATTATAAAGCTGCGTGTTCTACGGTTACTTTGGCGAACCATTGAAAAAGCCTACAACTTAGAACATCAGCCATTATTTATACATGCCTCGTCCCATGCGTGGATAAAAGAGTCTTACCAGCCACAAGGAAATTTAATTAAAGAAACATATGCAGCTATGGCAGCAATAGTAGGCGGATGCGATGCGCTTACCCTAGAAGCCGAAGACGAGCGTAATACAATGATGAACCGTATAGCGCGAAACACTTCTTCCATCTTACACGAGGAATCATTTTTCTCTAACGTGGCCGACCCACTCGCAGGATCTTATTATATCGAATCGGTAACCAAGCAATTAGCTGAGCAAACGTGGAAAAAATTTCAAGAGTTAACTAACGTATGAGACCGGACTTTTCTAACATCCAACTTGAGCCAATAAGTCTTTCTGCCGAAGTAAATCCGAATCCTCCTTTGCTTTCGCCAGAAAAAATTTCGATTAAACCAACGTATAGCAAACAAGATATAAATACGGAAGAATTAAAAAATCACCAAGCTGGCTTGCCGCCTTACTTAAGAGGACCGTATGCTTCTATGTACACGGTTCGCCCTTGGACTATCCGACAGTATGCAGGCTTTTCTACAGCCAAAGATTCAAATGCTTTTTACAAAAGAAATTTAGCGGCCGGGCAAAAAGGATTATCGGTTGCGTTTGATTTGGCTACGCACCGCGGGTATGATTCGGATCACCCCCGCGTGGCTGGCGATGTTGGTAAAGCCGGTGTAGCTATCGATTCTGTTTTGGATATGAAAATTTTATTCGATCAGATTCCGCTCGATAAAATATCAGTGTCTATGACGATGAATGGAGCCGTCATTCCAATTCTAGCATTTTACATTGTTGCTGCCGAAAAACAAGGGATAAAGCCATCGCAACTTAGTGGCACAATCCAAAATGATATTTTAAAAGAATTTATGGTGCGCAACACCTACATCTATCCGCCTTCGCATTCTATGCGCATTGTAGCAGATATTTTTTCGTATTGCTCTCAGCACATGCCCAAATTCAATAGCATCAGCATTAGTGGCTACCACATGCACGAGGCAGGAGCTCCGGCACATTTAGAATTGGCTTACACGCTAGCCGATGGGTTAGAATATATTCGAGCAGGACTGAAAGCAGGGATTGACATTGATGACTTTGCTCCAAGGTTGTCTTTCTTTTGGGGCATAGGTATGAACTTCTTTATGGAAATTGCTAAGATGCGAGCCGGCAGATTATTGTGGTCGAGAATTGTGCAGCAGTTCAATCCCAAAAATCCGAAGTCGATGGCCTTACGAACGCATTGCCAAACTTCTGGTTGGAGTTTAACTGAGCAAGATCCATACAACAATGTAACACGAACCTGTGTTGAAGCGTTGGCTGCAACATTGGGAGGAACTCAATCGCTCCACACTAATTCCTTAGACGAGGCCATCGCGCTGCCGACCGATTTTTCGGCACGCATCGCACGCAACACGCAAATCTATTTACAAAAAGAAACGGGCATTACGCAAGTAATAGATCCCTTAGGTGGCTCTTACTATGTAGAATATCTCACACAAGAGTTGGCCGACAAAGCATGGGCTCTGATAGAAGAAGTAGAGAAGTTAGGAGGTATGACCAAAGCAATAGAAAGTGGTATTCCTAAATTAAGAATTGAAGAGGCAGCCGCTGCCAAGCAAGCACGCATCGATTCGGGCAAAGATGTAATTGTGGGTGTAAACAAATACACTACCAATGAAAAATCGGATATTGAAATATTAGATATAGATAATACTGTGGTGCGGCAAGAACAAATCGAGCGGCTGGAGAAACTGAAAGCAGAACGTGACAATGAAAAAGTTATCGCTTCACTCTTAGCTTTAGAAAAGGCTGCCGCCAGTGGCAAAGAGAATTTATTAGTATTGGCAATTGTAGCGGCAAGAAGTCACGCTACACTGGGCGAAATTTCATCTGCTATGGAAAAATCTTTTGGTCGATACAAGGCAACCATTCAATCTATTTCCGGTGTATATTCGAGTGAGATGAAAAATAAAAATGAACTGGCAGAAGTAAGAGCATTGGCAGATAAATTCGCTGCATTAGATGGAAGACGCCCCAGGATATTAATCGCCAAAATGGGGCAAGACGGGCATGATCGTGGCGCTAAAATTATTTCAAGCGCTTTCGCTGATTTGGGCTTTGATGTAGATATAGGTCCGCTTTTTCAAACACCTGAAGAAGTTGCCATGCAGGCTGCTGAAAATGATGTGCATGTTGTTGGGGCATCTAGTTTAGCTGCAGGCCATAAAACACTTATACCTGCTTTGATTAACGAATTAAAAAAAATCGGAAGACCGGATATACGCGTGGTAGCGGGTGGCGTAATACCACAAAAAGATTATGATTTTTTAAAAACTGCGGGCGTGAGCGGAATTTTTGGACCCGGTACGCCCATAACAGAGTCTGCACGTAAAATCTTGAATAGCTTATTAGAGGAATAAAATTTTCCGCCTCCCCTTTCTCAAAATTTCTTCTCTGAAAAAACGCTACTTTTATAGTAGCTTTAATATTAATTATAGATGCTACACTTC
Source organism: Cytophagales bacterium (assembly GCA_025359125.1). Lineage (GTDB taxonomy): Bacteria > Bacteroidota > Bacteroidia > Cytophagales > Cyclobacteriaceae > ELB16-189. Next base: position 14,977 of record JANYHI010000059.1, on the reverse strand, counting down.
ATTTAACCGATGGCTTAATGAAGAAAAATTTGCGCCAAGTTAATAGCACACAAAAAATTTGGTTGTTCGATCTAATTTTAAAATTTAAATTATTTACTAATGAAAATTACGATTTGGGTTGTTGCTTTTTCTTTTAGCTCGCTACTTGCAAATGCACAAAGCAAAAATGACAAAGCTATTAAGGCTGTGGAAACGGCTTACGAAATTGGTGACTATGATAAAGCGAGTTCGCTATTAGAAAAATTTAAAAAGAAATCATTTAAAAAATTAGGCGATCAAAATTCTTATCTGGTTAAATACCATTTATTAAACGCCAAATTCCATTTGGCTTCGGGACGTTTTATAGAATTTGAAAGCAGCGTTCAAGATGCTATCTCTCGAAGTCTCGCAATCGACAAAGAGAATAGTCAAAAGCACGGCTTATTATTAATTAGCATAGCTGAACTCTATTCTCAAAACGGTTCATACCGAATCGCTCGAAGTTTTCTACAAGACTCAAAAAAAATTCTGGAAAAAGGAGCTTTCTTCAATGAAGATACTAAAGCCAGATGGGGAATTGCTCAAGCTGAAGCTATGACTGGCCAAGGTTTTTATCGTGAAGCGATCGAATTGTTACTAGCCAATCAAAAATATTTTGCAGGTAGAGCTGCCAAGCAAGAAACATTTGTAGACGACAAAGGGAATTTAAAAAGTAGAAAAATTCCGGAAGATGAATTGAAGATTAGAATGCAGGAGTATGCTCGGTTATTAATAGATATCGGAAATACGTATCGCAACCAAGGGAAATTCAACAGTGCCGATTCAGCTTTCTCATCTAATGCTAGATGGATTGACAAAAATTTAGGTGAAGGAGATTTATCGTTTGCTAAAAATCAATTTCTATGGTCTAATCTTTTGGTGGAAGGAGGCTTAAATCTGGATGACGATTTTCCAACTGGCACGGGATATTCTCGCGCGTTAAATAGCCTGTTGAGAGAGCACAATAACTCACATTACCTAGCAGCATTTATTTATGAAGAACAATTGAAAAGATTTTTGGCACAGGGTAACACATCCAAATTCTCTAACATGAAAGTGGAGTATGAGAAAATGATTAAGAGTAATTATAAAGAAGGAAGTATTTATCCGGTGAGATTAAAAGCAATTGAGTACGATTCCAAGCTCAGCAAAGACAAAACAAAGAATTTAGAAAAAGATGCCAATGCGCTTATCGCAAATACAAAAGCACTTCCTAAAAATAATATTGTCACTGCCAATGTATTGGAGTTTTTAGAGGGGCTGGCTTTATATCAAAAAAATTATGCAAATGCGGAAAACTATCTTAAAACTATTGTAGAGATAAAAACTGATTTGTTTGGAGAGTCCGCACCCGAAACTCATCTGGCCAAAATCAAATTAGCCAATTACTACCTCGATTATACCAATAAAATTCCTGAAGCGAGTAAAATTTACAAGGAGAGTTTTGATAATGTGGTGGCCACTGAAATTGGCGCCTGGCATAAAGATCACCTGGATATTCTCAACCACATGGCAACCTTATTTGAATTGACTGATAGGTTTGCCGAGGCCAACGCTACGCTAGACAAAGCCGGACTGGTGGCACGTGCCAAATACGATGATAAAGATTTTTTGTACGGTGCAGAGTTAACAAACATCGCCAAATTGCAAATTAAGCTAGGGCAGTACGAAAAAGCTGATGCGAATTTAGTTAAGTCTGCTGCCATACTTGATGAGGTAAGAAAACAGGAGGATAAAAAAATATTTTATATTCAGGCACTTGAGACACAGGCAACTTTATTAGGTATAGAAGGATTGTTTGACGAGGCAGAGGATAACCTAGACCGAACTAAAAAAATTATTTCAAGAGCCGAAACAATTGTTGGCTTGGATGAGCTAGCAACTGCCCAGCAATTGTCAAGTTTATTTATTCAGCTAGGCCGATATTCAGCAACAGATGAATTACTAACCAGGCTAATTGAAGAGTATGAAAAACTATATGGAAAAAATTCACTTCGCCTAGTTGAGCCATTGGTAAATCAAGGGCGATTGAGATTGGCAGAGGGTGATTATACAGAGGCAGACAAAATTGCACAGCGTGCTAATCAAATTGCTACTACTGTTTATGGAGATAAATCTTCTAAAACGGCATCTACGCAAAAATTACTTGGAGATATTGAATATGCTATTGGCGACTATGAGCGTGCCGCTGAAAATATTGAGAAAGCATTAGGCAGTCAAGAAAAACAGTTTGGACGCAATCATATTGAAGTAGCAAAATCACTTGCACAACTTTCGCTAATCAAATTTTATAAAGGCGACAGGTTTGAGACGGTAGATAAATTAATGCTGGAGGCAGAAGAAATTATGGGCAGCCGACTAGGGAAAGATAACCCGCAATATGCTGACATACTAAAAAATGTTGCAGTCATTAACATTGCCGCAAAAAAATACAATGCTGCCTTTGCTGTTCTTACTCAGGCAGAAGCAATCTGGAGAGCCAAAACAGGTTCTAAAAATAATATCAATGCCGCCTCCATATTTACGTTAACAGCCGATGTTTTCTACCAAATAAAAAATTATAAAAAAGCTGAAGAATACTACATTCAGGCAAAAAATATTTATGAAAAATATTTTAACAAAACACATCCTGAGTATGTGAAGATTCTCTCTAAGCAGGCCAAAGTCTACTATATGGAAAAAGACTTCAAGCGATCGAAACGAAACATAGAAGAGGCTCTTACCAACTATGAAAGTTTTATTAAGCTTTATTTCCCTGCTTTGAGTGAACGCGAAAAAGCTAAGTACTGGAATACCATTAAAGGTGACTTTGAATTTTACAATACACTTGCCTTTAGCCAGCTAGATGATTTTAAAGATTTAAGCGGCAAGGTTTACAACTACCAACTTTTAACAAAAGCTTTATTACTAAGCTCCTCAATAAAAATTCGCGAGCGCATTATGAATAGCACAGACGATAATCTGAAGAAAACGTATGCCGATTGGGTTGCGAAAAAAGAATTTTTAACCAATGTACTTTCAATGAGTACCGATCAGCTAACCCAAAACACAATTGACCCCGCAGCTCTTACACAAGAGGTAGAAAAACTGGAACGCACATTAAGCGAACGATCTGAATTATTTAGCCAAAGTTTTGAAACGAAGAAAATCACATACGAAAATGTTCAGAAGGCCATAACTAAAAATGAAGTAGCCATAGAGATGGTGCGCTATCGTCACTTCAATCATACTTTTACAGATACCATTAAGTATGTGGCACTCTATGTAAAAAATGACAACGCGAGACCGAAGGCCATTGAGTTACCTGAAGGATATCGAATGGAGACTCGTTATTTTAAGTATTTCCGAAATTCAATCATGAGCAAAACAGAAGATAAATTTTCATATAAAGTATTTTGGGAGCCTATTCAAAAAGAGATTGGGCTAAACGCAGTCATCTACCTTTCTCCTGATGGTGTCTACAATCAATTGAATTTGGAAGCAATACCTACGCCAGATGGAAAGTTTGTGATCGATAACTCCAACATTGTATTGGTGAGCAACACAAAAGATTTATACTTACGAAAAATTAAATCGAAAGGTGGAGTGCCATCTAACACGGCAACGATGTTTGGCAATCCGCTTTTCTATGCATCCTCCTCCAATTCGCAAAGAGTAGCTTCTTTACCTGGTACCGAAAAAGAAGTAAATGAATTAGAAGCACTACTCAAGAGTAAAGGTTGGAAGACTTCTGAGTTTGTAGAAAACTCAGCAACGGAAGATCGTGTAAAAGAATTAGAAAGTCCTAAAATATTTCACGTGGCAACGCACGGCTTCACCACTCCGGCCTCCGATAAAAATGAGACCAGTGAACTCACCAGCAGCGAAGCAACTCTAAACGAAAACCCACTGATGAAGACTGGTCTGTTGTTAAAAGGCGCTGGAGATATTTTAGATAAAACCAACTACAACTATAATATTGAAAGTGGAATTTTAACTGCTTACGAAGCAATGAGTTTAAATTTAGACAAAACTGATTTAGTTGTATTGAGTGCGTGCGAAACAGGGTTAGGTGAAATTGCCAACGGAGAAGGTGTGTACGGATTGCAACGCGCGTTTTTAGTGGCGGGTGCGAAAGTTCTTATTATGAGTATGTTTAAGGTAGATGATGAAGCTACCCAAAAACTCATTCTCAATTTTTATAAAAAATGGCTTACCACTAATAATATGCGCCAGAGCTTTATAGAAGCTAAAAAAGAATTGCGAGTAGAATATCCGGAACCATATTACTGGGCACCGTTTATGATGATCGGATTGGATAATTAGTTATGCGTTATTGGTGATCAGTGATTGGTTGTTAGCTGGACAATTAATACATTCAGCTAACAACTTTCATCACCAAAAAATTACATCCCCATCATTACAAAAGCACCCCAATAGTAAGGCTCTTTATATTTTAGCATCAACTGAAGCTGTGCTGCTTTAAACGCTTTTACTTTGCTACCCCCCTTTGCCCAGTTGGTATAAAAGTTTGTCATCAGTTGTTGTGTTGCAGCATCATCCACTTTCCAAAGGCTCATGACTAACGCATTGGCACCTGCTACTAAAAATGCTCGCTGTAATCCATAAACTCCTTCGCCTGCTTTTACATCTCCCAAGCCAGTCTCACAAGCGCTCAATACAATCAAATCTGTTCCATCCAGCGATAAATTCATGGCTTCGTAGGCAGTAAGAATGCCGTTATCGTTACTAGCCAAATCAATATTGGTGTTGTCTTTAGCTGCGCCTGCCAAAATCAACCCCGAGCGAAGCAATGGATTATTCTTAGCATTGTCTGCTTCTACTCCCAGTGCATCGCCACCTAGTAAATCGGCATCGGCTAAAAAATAGCCATGCGTTGCAATATGCATAAGCTGCGGGCCTTTTACCGCTTTAAGATTTTTTTCAGATGCTTCTTTTACTTGCTTGAGAGAAGTTTTATAACCAGAGGCAATCAGAATTTTATTGATTGCTTCTATCTCCACCTTTGTGCCCGGTAATGGAACGGCCGCGCCTGCATAATCAGGAAAACCTAAAATGAACGCATCTTTTTTAGTTACAATCGGCTTTCTCTTTTTGATAGCAATTAAATCTTTAGAATTTCCGATAACGATAAGATCATATCTATTCAAAATATAATCTCCATCTTTCTTTTTAATGGTATTGATGTTGATTTGATTGTAAACACCATCGGGCGATACATAAATAGATTTTTTGCCGGCTAACAGTGGATCAATCTTAGACCAGTATTGATCAAAAGCATAATCGTCAACCGATTTTTGTTGAATAGAATTTTTATAAAATTTTGCATAGCGCGTTTCTAATTGTTTGCCATTATCAAGTACTGCCATTTTTGGAACTGTTGATCCCTTTGTTAAAACGAGCGCCATGTATTTAGCTTCATCAATAAAATCTTTATCGTAAGAATGGATTCGGATGATTTCCAGTGCTGCCTCGGTATCACCAAGTATTGAAGCAATTTTAGTAAAGTCAATTTTCTCTACACCGAAAGCCTGAGAGAAGTCTGAAGACTTAAGTGAAAGAGAGCGCTCTGTTGCATTGGCCTTTCGTTCAAGATCAGCCAAATCAATTTTCTGTTGTTGTAAATCTTGCTTCGATAAAGCATAGAATCTCGATAGTGCTTCCTTCTGGTTGATCCATGAATTGTATTCGTCAATCAACTCTTGACTACCACTTTCTAATATTGATTTTTTTATTTTATTAGTAGAGCTTAATAATAGTGCCTTAGTAGCAATTTGATAATTGAAAACATCTTTCAATAAATCCGGAATGGTGGCACTAGCTTCAATTGCGAAATTGTAAAATCGCTGAAAGCGAGGTTGAAGAATATCCCAATATTTAGTTTTTTCCGTTTCGCTCATAGGCGGAAAATAACTACCAATAAATGTCAGCGATTTATCGGTAGCATCTTTTAGTAAAGGATAAGCTTTTGCAACATCGCCTTTCTTCCAATAAAGTATTCCTAAGTTTTCTACCGACTTGGCATAATCGGGGTGCGTTTCGCCCAACACTCGTTTCCGAATGTCCACCGCTTTTTGCAATGTTATTTCTGCTTCAGCATACCGCGCTTGCATCCGGTAAAAATTCCCTAAATCATTTTGCGATTTTGCAAATGAAGCATTCTCTTCCGTAAAATTACTTTTATAAACATCAGCTGATTTTTTCAATAACGACTCTACTTGATCTAGCTTACCCATTTGAATATAGAGCACCCCTAATTGATTTAAGACATTGGCATACTCAGGGCTACCTTTTTGCATGCGACCTTCAAAAACATCTTTGATATATATAAATTGTTTTTCTGCCTCCGTTAAATTGCCAGATAGTTGATACGTAACTGCCAGGTTTGATAAAAATTTTCTACTATCAAAAGATTTCTTACCTCCTTGTGTTATTTTTTTTGGAGCCGCATCAGAGGCCGCAATAGATTTTTTCATTAGCTCAACAGACTCAGGAAACCTGCCCATTGCTTGATAGAGCATGGCCTTGTTATTTAATACAATAGCATATTGAGTACTCTTCTCTCCAAATAGTTTTTGAATGATCGGGATGGTTTGATCAAATTCAATCTCAGCTTCATTATATTTTCCATTAAGTTGATTGAGCTTTGCCTTGCTATTTAGGTTGGCTGCATACGCGGCACTTTTAGTTCCCAGTACCTCTGTACTTATTTGCAGTGAGTTCGCAATGTATTCAGCCGCATCGCTATTTCTGCCTTGCACTAAGTACATAATTCCTAAGCTGGTAATGCACCGTAAATAAGAAAGGTCTTGTTTCAAATCGTTTGCCTCCATATAAGCCTTAGCATTTATAAATCCCTCACCTGCCAGTTTATACAATCTATTTTCATATAAAGAAATAGCCGACTGAAGCGTATCGCGCGCTATCTCCTTAGTGTTTTTGGTTCTATTTTTCTCTTCATCATCTAATGCTTTAAATAAAAAATTAGAAGCCTTTGCAGTAGACTCACCTTTCTGCTCTACTTCAAATAAACTAGAGCCTTCGCTTACCGACATCACAAATTGAAAGTCAGTAGAATCTAACTTACTGGTTTGTGCTTGAGTCGTTTCGGTGACTGTTTCTTTTACGGCTTTCTTCACAGCATTCTTTAGCCAATCTTGGCCAACACAAGAGAAGGATAGCGACCAAAAGAAAATAATTGCTTGTAGGTACTTCATAACGGTGCGGTATTGTTGTAAAACGTGGTTAAATTTCCGCAAAAAAAAGCGAAAGGTGAAACTCTATAGAAACTTGTGTGAAGCAGTAATTTCAGGATTGCAGGAAATATTTGAAGAAAAGAAATATGCCGATAAGGTAATTGAGAAGATTTTGAAGAGCAATCCGCGCTGGGGCGCTCGCGATAGACGCTTTATTGCCGAAACCACTTACGATATTGTCAGGTGGTATCGCCTGTTTAGAGAATTAGCTGAGGCAGAAGAAAATGACTATTGGAAATTATTGGCCGTTTGGTGCTTGTGGAATAAAGCTGAGTTTCCGGATTGGGAAGAATTAGCTGGCGTAGATCGAAAAAAAGTATTGGCGCGCTATGAAGAAGTAAAAAGCGAAAGAAAAATCAGAGAATCTATTCCCGATTGGATGGATGAATTATGCGAGCGTGAAGTGGGGGCTAATTGGAATCAAGAACTAGAGGCACTAAACGAAGAGGCGAGCGTAGTTTTACGAGTAAACACATTAAAAATTACGCGCGAAGAATTACAACAGCAATTAGAAGAAGAAGGGATTGTTACAGAAACACCTTCTGAATTTCCGGATGGATTATTATTAGAGCAGCGACAGAATATTTTTACCCGACAAGCTTTTAAAGATGGATTGTTTGAAGTGCAAGATGCAGGCTCACAATTAATCGCTCCATTTCTGCAAGTTAAGCCGGGCATGCGCGTAATTGATGCGTGCGCTGGGGCGGGCGGCAAAACATTGCATCTTGCTGCCCTTATGCAAAACAAAGGACGCATTGTAGCAATGGATACGGAAGAGTGGAAACTAACGGAGCTAAAGAAAAGAGCAAGGCGTGCAGGCGCAGGCAATATAGAACCCAAATTGATAGAGTCTTCTAAAACAATTAAACGACTAGAAGGATCGGCCGATCGTCTGTTGTTAGATGTGCCTTGTTCTGGTTTAGGCGTACTGAAAAGAAACCCCGATGCCAAGTGGAAACTTACGGTAGAATTTATTAACAGAGTTAAAGAATTGCAGCTTCATATTTTACAAGATTATTCAGGCATGGTAAAAGTAGGAGGTGCGTTGGTCTATTCAACTTGCAGTTTACTTCCCTCAGAAAATGAGCAACAGGTAAAAACATTTTTAGATAAAAATTCTTCTTTTGATTTAGAAGAACAAAAAACAATTTTGCCTTCGCAAGGGTTTGATGGTTTCTTTATGGCGAGGCTGAAGAAAAAAAGTTAATAGTTGTTTGTTAATAGTTGTTTGTTAATAGTTGATATAAAAAAGATGCGTTACATTTTATTAAAACTTTATACTGTTTGGGTCTTGTTGGTATTCAGTGTTTTTATGCTTTTATTTTTGCCTGGCATAATTATCCCTGCCTTCTTTGGGCCACGAGCGGTTACGGTAACATTTTTCTTTATAAAACTATGGTCGTGGGTGTTTAGCCAGCTTACGTTTATCCGTTATGAAATAATCAACCGTGAGAAAATCGAAAAAGGAAAAGCTTTTATCTATGTAAGTAACCACACTTCATTTTTAGATTTACCTGGCATCGCCATGACTATTCGTGGGCAGTTTAGGCCACTTGCCAAAAAAGAACTTTTAAAACTTCCGGTATTTGGTTGGATAACACGAGCCACTTGCGTAGTAGTAGACAGAACCAGTGGCGAGAGCAGAAAGAAAAGTATCAACTACTTAAAAAGGATGTTAAACCTTGGCATTTCGATATTGATTTTTCCTGAGGGAACTCAAAATCGCACGAAAGAAATTATGCAGCCTTTTAAAGATGGTGCTTTTCGGATTGCCGTAGACACCAATCAGCCTATTCTACCATTAGTAGTGATTGGTGCTGGTAAATTAATGCCACCTGGTAAGGGAAAAATCCAACCGGGAGTAATCAAAATCATTTTAGGCGACCCAATTGAAGCAACCACTTATAACCAAAAGAGTACTACCGAAATAAAAGATCACACTTATTTAGTGCTGAAAGAAATGATTTTGAAGAACACTTAAGCAATGAGTATCTTAGCAAGATGAAAAACCTTTTCTTGCTCATTTTTCTATTCTCTTTTAATTTTTCAAATGCCTCACAATTGCCAACAGGGTTTATCGAGCAATTAATCGCTCAAAATCTTGACCCCACCGATATGGTTCTTGCGCCAGACGGTAGAATCTTCATCACTTTTAAAAGTGGCAAGATTGCCATCGTAGAAAACGGGGTCTTGTCAAGTAACTATCTTTTAAATATTCAAGTAGATAATTTTAATGAACGAGGGCTCGGTCATATGGTATTAGATCCCAATTTTAATTCAAATAATTTTTACTATGTGTACTATACGGTGCCGGGTGTAAACTTTAATCGAATCAGCAGATTTACAGCAAATGGAAATAGTACTTTACTTGGAAGTGAAGTTATTTTAATGGATCTCGATCCGCTATCAGGTACTATTCACAACGCTGGCGATATGGCTTTTGGTTTGGATGGTAAATTATATATATCAGTAGGCGAAGGAGCTAATCCTGCCAATTCTCAAAGTTTTAATACCGTGCTCGGAAAAATCCTCAGAATAAATATGGATGGAACCGTTCCAATAGATAATCCTTTTTACGGAACAACAACAGGGAAAAACAAAGCGATTTTTGCTTTGGGGTTGAGAAATCCCTTTTCCTTGGATATTCAGCCGGGAACCGGAAAAATATTTGTATCGGAAGTAGGACAAGAAACGTGGGAGGAAATCAATGATATACAAGCCGGAAAAAATTATGGATGGCCATTGATTGAAGGAATGATTACCACACAAACACCTCCCGCAAATTATAAAGATCCAATTTATGCTTATCGCCACGGGGCAAATGCCGACCAGGGTTGTGCAGTAGTGGGTGCTGCCTTTTACAATCCTATCATAAATCAATTTCCATCTGCTTATGTGGGGAAATTTTATTTTGCGGATTATTGCAATGGATATATTAAAAACATTGATCCCTCCACAGGAGTTGTTCAAACATTTGCTACCGGCATTAATCGCCCGCTTTCAATACTTGTCGCGCCTGATGGAACGCTTTATTACTTAGCCCGATCAGGGTTGGGGGGCGGATCTGAATCGGATAACACCAGTACCACCAATGGTACTCTTTGGAAAGTAACCTATACAGGTAGCGGTGTTCCATTTATCGCAGTGCCTCCACAAAGCACTACAGCAGCGATTGGCGATGTAGTAGATTTTATTATTTCAGCCTCCGGTACTCAGCCATTAACGTATCAGTGGATGATTGATGGCGTTCCGGTATCTGGAGCAACCTCGGCTGCTTATTCGTTTACAGTTACTCAGTTAAGTGATAATGGCAAGTCATTTACTTGTCAGGTTTCAAACTCTTTCGGAAATATTACCACGGCCGCTGCTATCTTAACTGTGACCGCAAACACCAGACCTACCCCTCAATTAACAGCAACCTTGCCCAATAGTGCCAGTCTCTATCGGGCTGGTGAAGCTATTACATTCAATGGAAGTGCTACCGATGCAGAGGATGGAGTTCTTCCGGCTATATCGCTTACTTGGAAAATTGACTTTCATCACGAAGGGCACATTCATCCAGGTCTGGCACCAACTTCGGGGATTTTATCAGGCAGTTATGTGATTCCTAAAATTGGTGAGACAGACGATGATGTTTGGTATAGAGTAGTTCTTACTGCCACCGATAGCCAAGGGTTAACTAAATCGGTTTATCAAGATATTTTTCCTCAAAAAATCGATATCACCTTAATAACATCGCCACCCAATCTCACACTTCTATTAGATGGCCAAACTGTACAAACACCTTTGACTTTTAAAAGTATTATTGGAATCACTCGCTCTCTCGAAGCTCCTATCTCGCAAATATCCGGAAACACACTTCAGGTTTTTTCATCTTGGTTACCATCATCAAATCGGATGTTTACTTTTGATACGCCTGATCAAAATAAAAGTTATGCAGCAAGTTTCATTAGCGCCCCAATTGGTAATGGAGATGGTTTGCGAGGAGAGTATAGAAACACAGTAGATCAAACAACAACTGTAAATGGCAGTTTCTCTAGAAATATTGCGCTATCAAGAATAGATGCTAAAATTGATTTCAATTGGGCAGGCGGCTCGCCAGCTCCTTCTGTTAATAATGATTATTATACTGTTAGATGGGTTGGAGAAATTTTACCTCAATTTACTGAGACCTATAAATTTTACACGGTATCGGATGATGGAATTAGATTATGGATAAATGACATTCTTTTAGTAGACAAATGGATTCCTCAAGCTCAAACTGAATGGAGCGGATCTATAAATTTAGTAGCCGGAAATCGCTATCCTATTAAAATAGAATATTTTGAATTAACAGGTGAAGCTGTTGCAAAACTATTATGGAGCAGTGATAAAACACCCAAACAAATTATTCCGCAGAGCCAACTTTTTACCACTACTATAACCGGTGTAGAAGAGCCCACTTCTGAAATTACCATTTATCCGCAACCGGCCGAATCACAAATAACAGTAACAAGTGAAGAGGCTACAACATTTTCAATACTGGATTTAACGGGAAGAATTATTACCAACGGAATCTTATCGCCAACTTCTCGTGCCATTCTAGTTAGTGAATTACCATCTGGGATTTATTTATTAAAAACAGATTTGTTTACTAAGCGCTTTATCAAAAAATAAATTTAAGATGCGCGAGTTGATTTTAATTTTTGTAGGCGGTGGATTGGGCAGCGTTACCAGGTTTTCTTTAGGGAAATGGATTTCATCTCTTCATACCCACCATTTTCCTTACGGCACTTTAGGGGTAAATATAATTGCCTGTTTCGTCCTAGGATTACTGATTGGCATGGCCGATCACAAACAAATCATCTCTGCACATTCACGCGTATTTTGGACAGTCGGTTTTTGTGGTGGCTTTAGCACCTTCTCTACTTTTAGTTCCGAAACAGTTGCACTACTCCAAACAGGATTTCACCTATCGGGCGTGCTTTATATAATTACCAGTTTAGTGGCGTGCCTAGCAGTTACCTTTGCAGGATTATACCTAGGAGAAAATATTAGTTGAAGACTGGCAGGTAAATTACTTTTTTCGTTTCAAAAAAATCTTCTTTAAAAAATTCAGTTAAGTCATACTGACTATAGCGCTTCTTCAGCTCATTCATTTCTTCTTCTAAGTCGCCACCCTTCAAATATAAAATCCCGTTATCCAAGGTATGTACCGATTCACTCTTAATTTTATTATTCACCCAGCCATAAAATTCTTTCATTCGCGTTACGGCACGGCTTACCACAAAATCATACGTAGCTTTTAATTGCTCTGCTCTTACTTGTTCTGCTCTTACATTTTTTAATCCAATAGCATCGGCAACAGCATTTACAACAGTAATTTTTTTACCGATTGAATCTACTAAATGGAAGTTCACTTCAGGGAAAAGTATTGCCAACGGAATACCCGGAAACCCTCCACCTGTGCCAACATCTAAGATCGAGGTTCCCGACTTAAATGAGATCACTTTCGCTATCCCTAATGAATGTAAAATATGATTCACGTATAAATTCTCAACATCTTTTCGCGATACGACATTGATCTTCTCATTCCACTCACGATACAAATCTCCTAATTGGGTGAATTGATTCTTTTGATGATCTGTTAAATCAGGAAAGTATCTGAAAATGATAGAAGCATCTTGCATCTCTGGTACATTTATGGTTATTTGTCTGTAAGCCAAAAATCAAAATTAAAATGAAAGCCTCTCTAAAACTAATGTTTCTTTTGGTGTCGATTGTCATTGTAATTTCTTGCAGGCCAGCCAAACAAGAAGTTACAAAAACCTTTTCCAACAAAGTAGATTCTTTGTTTAGCACAGTTCCTGATTTTAGTGGAGTAGTGCTCGTTGCATCCAAAGGCAAAACCATTTATCATCGGACATTTGGCTATCAAAATTTTGAAACTAAAGTGCCCACAGACAGCAGCAGTATTTTTGAGTTAGCATCGGTATCAAAACAATTTACGGCAGCAATCATCATGCTATTAAAAGAAGAAAATAAACTTTCTTATGATGATCTCGTAGAAAAATATTTACCTACTCTTCCATATCCAAGTATTACTATTCGCCAGCTACTCAATCACACTTCTGGATTACCCGATTACCAAACAATTATGGACAGTCATTGGGATAAGAGCAAAGTCGCCAACAACAATGATATTCTCGAATACTTAAAAAAATACCATCCAACTAAATCATTTGAGCCCGGAGAAAAATACGAGTATAGCAACACGGGTTATGTATTGCTCGCAAGCATTGCCGAAATAGCTTCAGGAAAAGATTTTATTGAGATGTGCCGCGAGCGAATTTTTAAACCTTTAAAAATGAGCTATACTGATATCCGAACATTGGAAGAAAAATCGGCCATTGAAAATTTTGCGTTGGGTCATATTTTTGTGAAAGAGAAAAATAAATATGTTCGAGCAGATTCATTTCCCTCTTCTAACTACACTATTTGGTTAGGCAATAGAAAAGGGCCAGGTCGCATTAGCTCAACCACTTCCGATTTATTGAAATGGGATCAAGCACTTTACACAAATCAAATATTAAAGCAAGAAACGTTAGCGGAAGCCTTCTCACCAGCCAAACTAAAAAACGATTCGCTTTCTTATTATGGTTTTGGATGGGAAATTAAAACAAGTCCCAAAGAGAAGATAGTTTTTCATACTGGAGATAACCCCGGATATAAAACTGAAATTATCCGACATCTAGATGAAAACAAAACGATTATTGTGCTTTGCAACAATACACATGAAAATTTTGGATCACTAGTAAATCAGCTGAATCTAATGTTGGAAAATGAATAACGTAATTTTTAAGATTGCCACCACACAACAAGAACTTGATTGCGTGCACAAAATGCGGTACGAAATATTTATTGAAGAGCAGGGCATTCCAGCTGAGTTAGATAACGATGGAGATGACGAGCGTAGCATTCATATTCTTGCTGTTGATTCGTTGACAAATGAGGCAATGGCGAGTGGTAGGCTTACTATTAATTCTGATAAAGGCATTTTATCAAGAATTGCGGTTAACCAATCTTTCAGAGGATTAAAATTAGGACAAGAGGTGGTAAAATAATTAGAGAAAATTGCTATCGAAAAGAAAGTGAAAATGTTAAGCCTTAGTCCTCATGCCTATTTAGAAAAGTTTTATGGCGATCTGGGCTATAGAACAGAAGCGGGTGAAAAGCAGGTGGGGAAGTACACGCTACTAACAATGTCTAAACGTATATAACCTACTTTGTTATAGTAAAACTCTGAAATGCATTTGGGTGAATATCTGCCTGAAGCCAAACTAATTTCTTATTATAAAAAAGACTATCTGGCATGAATGGAAATTTGCTAGTAGGTGAAAAGCTATAAGTAATAGTATCAACATCTGAAGCGCTCAAGTAAACATATGTTACAATTGGCTTTTCACTACTATTGGTAGGTATCCAAGTTCCAAAGTAATTTTTTCGTTTACTATCATCGTATTCAATGGTAATTCCATTATTATCAAAATTATATTCCTTAATCACTCCATCTCTCTCAATCATGCTAATGACCTTCAAATTCTTTTCACTATATGATCCTAAAATTTGTGTATCCAATAAATCAGCACCAAATTGATTTTTATAATATGCATGATATAATATAACATTTGGAGGAGGTACGGGAGAGTTACCTTCTCCACATC
>JANYHI010000055.1 GCA_025359125.1 Cytophagales bacterium | reverse complement strand
CCTTCAAAATACTTAAAGTTCCATTCACTAAAACAAAAGCATAATTAGAAGATATGCCGCCCGACAACGAAATAGGATAACTGCCAACATTACTTGGTAAGCCAGCACTTGTTGAAATTGTTGGTGCTGTGATAGATGATGCGTTATCTCCGTTTAAAAAACCAGAATATGAAATAGTCAATGCAGGATTTGATGCTCCGTAATTCCGCGATTTATCATCGGCCACTGCACTAAGTGCTGCTTTCGTAACACTTAGTGTTCCGCTGACCGAAACAATATTATAATTAGCGGAAACTCCTCCTGTCAAAGATACTGGATAACTTCCAACGCTACTTGTAACCAACGCAGTTGTAGATATCGCTGGCTCGGTAATCGAAGATGAATTGTCTCCATTCAAAAAGCCAGAATAGGAAATTGAAAAAAGTGGATTCACTAATCCATAAGCCCTTGATTTATCATCTGCTGTAGCTGTAAGAGTTGCTTTGGTAACAGAAAGATTTCCGTCTACCAATGTCAAATTATAATTAATGGCTACCCCGCCTGAAAGTGTAATCGGATAAGTTCCAACATTGCTAGTTAACACCGCAGTGGTAGAAGACGCTGGTTCTGTGATCGAACTCGCGCTGTCACCATTCAAAAAGCCAGCATAAGAAATGGTAAAAGACGGATTGACTGAGCCATACAATCTTGACTTGTCATAGGCAGTAGCAGTAAGTGTTGCTTTGGTTATTGAAAGAGTACCATCAACCAAACTGATAGAATAGTTAACCGCACTGCCTCCTACTAATTGAATAGGGTATGATCCAACATTACTATTCATTGAAGCTGTAGTACTTGCAGTTGGTTGATTAATAGATGAAGAATTATCTGAACCGAGAAAACCAATGTACGATAAGGTTAATAAAGGATCAGCCAGACCATATTGTCTTGTTTTATTGTCTGCAGTAGCCGTTAATATTGCTTTTGATACTACAAGGGTTGCCGATGAAGAACCTTGATAATTAATGTCATTTATGGTAGCTATCACTGAATAACTATTCGCATTTGTCGGTGCATTAGAAATTCCATCATAAGTAATATCTACCAAAAGACCCGCTGGAACTGAAGTAGCACTTACAACTTTTTGGCTTACATCATAGACTTGACTTAGGTCTGCAAGGTTAATCGTGGCTGTTGCTTTTGAAATCACTAAAGTAAAAGTCTGAATATCAAACTGAGAGCTATTAGAAATTTCACTTACGGTTAATTCGATCGGAAAACTTCCTGTTTGCGAAATAGTTCCTGAAATTGTAGCTGTACCGTTTGTGTTATCAACTAAAGTAAGGCCAGAGGGCAAAACACCAGTTGTCAGCAAAATATTGCGAGCGTTTATTCCTGAAGAGGTAATATTGTACGTGTAAGCAGATCCATATGTTGCTGCACTAACAGGTAAGCTAGTAAAGCTAGTCTGTGCTAAAGAAAATTGAGATAGTAGTAATGCTACAATCCAAACTGAATGCCTTAGATTAAATCCTAACTTAGCCATGCCTACTAGTTGACAAAAAGAAAATCTCTTTGAAGTGTCAAAGTTACTAATCTAACGAATATTTTTACTGAAATTTTGAACGTCCATATGGAAGTAATTTTTTGGATTGGATTGGTTGTGATCATTTACACTTATTTGGGTTACCCTATTCTGTTATTTCTAATTGTTTCTATCAAAAGAAAAATAGCACCCAGTTCCAAAGTGTATTTTAAAAATGATGAATTGCCCTCAATCACGTTTCTAGTAGCCTGCTTTAATGAAGCTGAAATACTAAAAGATAAAATCGAAAACACTCTTCAACTCGATTACCCCCTAGATAAGCTTAAGATTTATTTTGTAACTGATGGATCAACAGATAATAGTGCGGAAATTATTTACCAATACCCAAATATCAAGTTGTTTCATCTAAATGAACGAAAAGGCAAAAATGCTGCAGTTAACAGAGTAATGAAATATGTTGAAACATCGATAGTAGTATTTTCTGATGCTAATACATTCTTAAACCAACAAGCACTAAAGATGCTAGTGAGACATTTCAAAGATATTCACGTAGGTGCAGTAGCTGGCGAGAAGAGAGTTATTCAAAGTAACGAAGAAAATGCCGCGGGCTCTGGAGAAGGAGCCTATTGGAAGTACGAATCAAAATTAAAAGCATGGGATTCTGAACTGAAAACGGTGGTAGGTGCGGCAGGAGAACTTTTTTCAATCCGGACTAATCTTTATGAAGAAGTGCCAACAGGTGTATTGATTGAAGATTTTCGTCTCTCAATGGAAATTGTTGAAAAGGGATTGAGGGTTGTCTACGAGCCAGAAGCTTATGCAATGGAAACCAGTTCGCTATCTATGGAGGAAGAAAACAAAAGGAAAGTAAGAATATCGGCAGGCGGATTGATAGAAGTTATTCATTTTACACATCTACTAAATGTTTTCAAGTACGGGTGGTTAAGCTTTCAATATGTTTCGCACCGAATGTTGCGGTGGACCCTTGCACCTCTTTGCCTTCTCATAGTTTTTATCTCATCTATTTATTTATGTTTTAACGGATCGTTTCTTTTCATTGAGTTTGCTGTTCTTCAATTCATCTTCTATTTAGTTGCGTTAGTTGGCTATCTGCTGCGCAACAGCAAAACGCGCTCTGGCCTCTTGTTCGTACCGTATTACTTCTTGTTTATGAATGTATCAGTATATCAAGGTCTGTTGATGCTGATGCAAAAAAAACAAACGCAAGTGTGGGAAAAAGCGCTACGCAAGTCGCACGTCCAAGAGGTCTAGTTGATTTCCTTATCAAGTTCATCAATAACGCTATAGATTTCACTTACCGAATTCTTCCAGGTGTGCGACCGAGCAAATGCAATTCGCTTCTCTTTCAATTCTTCATTCTTATCATGCAACGCTTTATCAACCAAATCTAAAAATTGTTCCGAGTTCGAAGCAAGATAGGTGTATTCTTGAAACACTTCCATGGCTTTGGTAGCTGTAGCAACAGTAGGCTTACCCATTGCCAAGTATTCATCTACTTTGCGTGGATAATTTCCAACGGTCAACTGATTAATAACTTGCGGATTGATGCAAACATCAAAGCCCTTCATATACCCTGGTAATTGATCAGGGTCTCTCCTACCCAAAAAATAGACATTGGACAATTGGTGCAATTCCGATCTCTTAAATGCTTCATCTTCAGGCCCAACTAATACCAAACTTAAATTTGGTTTCTGCTTTGCAAATAAAATTAGAAGGTCAATATCCAACCTCATGGCAGTTAGAAAACCGACATAGCCAACAATGGGCTTTAAAATCCTTTGCAAGTCACTGGGGATTTCCATAACTAACTCGTCATCAAACATCTCCACTTCACAACCTTGGCCAACATAATAAGACTTAGCATTATGCCTTTCTGCATACTCCTTTAAGTAAGTCGAGTTAGCAACAACGGCATCAGCTTTTTTCATCAACTCAGGCTCAACCAATTCGCCATGCCTTTTGAAATAGGTTTGGATGGTTAGGTAATCTCTTATATAATATAAATAATGTATAGGTCGTAAAAGTTCTTTTAGGTACAACCCATTAAACATGTAATTGTCATTTAAAATAACGAATTCCATAATACCCAATTGCTGTAATTCATTCGAGATGTCGCGAGCAAACTTCTTATTATTTAAAAAGTTTAGTTTTTTATAAATCAGTTTCGAATTAATCCAATTAATGGAAGCAACAACAGAATGGGGTGCTAGCACCCATAGATTTTCCTTTTCTTTAGTTACTCGAGATTTTTTTAATCTTCTTCCAAATTTTTTAATCAAACTAATAAGATCTTCGGGTGGATTGACATACACGACTCGATATTTTTTAGATATCTCAAGAGCTATATTTCTGGCGTTGCTGCCTATTTCAAAATTCCAGCGCTGTGATGCTATAATTACAAAATCACGTAAAGGCATGTATAAAAGCAATTAAAGTAGGCAGTATTCAAACTTGTTGGATTGGAACAGGTAAAAAGATTCTAAAAATGGGAATTTTTTACCCATTACGGGACAATAATGCGAAAACATTAAAAAATTTTATACAATAAAAATAAATATTACATCCCTAGTTATAAAAGATTAGTGATATCAATTGAGGGAAATAAATTCAAAATGATGCAAACGGTTACATCAGGTTTAATAATTTATTAATCCGTTTTTTAATGGATTTTAAAGTAATAATGTAGTATTTTTGGCATTGTCGATAAGTTGGTAAAGTAAAATTAACGATTGAGAGTTTCACTACTCGTTCAATCGTTATTGGCTCTTTATTTTCACCGCATCCGACAAAAACATACTTTGGTACCAAATGTGACTTTGTCGTAAGCATGAAATACAAGATACTGGTTATTGAAGATGACGCCCCACTTTGCTACCTCTTAGGACGGATACTGAGAAGTAGGTTTGATGTGGACATTCAAAATGATCCTATTTCTGCAATGGGATGGCTTTCGCTAGGAAATTTACCTAATCTTATTCTTTGTGATTTTGATTTACCTGGTGTAAATGGACTTGACTTTATTCAAAACATAAAGCAAAGTGGTGTATATAGTCAGATACCACTAGTAATGCTTTCTGGCACTTCTGACAAAAAGGTTATTGACCAATGCTTGGCTGCCGGTGCGAGTGAGTTTTTAGGAAAACCGTTCGATCCAAG
Source organism: Cytophagales bacterium (assembly GCA_025359125.1). Classification (GTDB taxonomy): domain Bacteria; phylum Bacteroidota; class Bacteroidia; order Cytophagales; family Cyclobacteriaceae; genus ELB16-189. Next base: position 65,673 of record JANYHI010000055.1, on the reverse strand, counting down.
TGAATTAATAGAATCTATTTCAAAAGTGTTAAAGTCAGATGAAACTTATGCATAGTCTACTAAATCAGATAGTGCCAAGTTCAAGACAATATCTTGCATGCATTGGCGATCCTGTAGAAATGACAGTGCTTAAACAATGGCTTCCTAATATAGATTTAAAATTTTTGTCTTTTCAAGAATTCAAAGGTTTGAAGATCGGTGAGGTACTACCTTACGGGGTAGTGGTTTTTGCTAATGAAATTCCTGTTTCCACAATTAAGGAGCTTCGCAGCGTAAAAGCCTTGCTGGAAGGAACTCCAATTCCTTTAATGGTAATTGGTAATGACTTCAGTTTACAGGATAAAAGAATTTTACTAAGCCATGGAGCAGATGATTGCATCAACATCAATACAAATCATGATGGATTTGATCGATGGATAGATTTCTTGAGGCTTTCCAAAGAAATAGCCTTAAAGAATCCCACTAAAATAGAGAAAGAAGAATACAAGATACCCTTAACCAAAAGAGCCTTCGATGTCGTTGCCTCCTCAATTACTTTGGTTTTATTGAGTCCTGTCATGCTAATAATTGCTATTGCAATTAAGTCAGAATCAAAGGGGCCAGTAATTTATTCATCAAAGCGAGCAGGTAGCGGTTACAAAGTTTTTGATTTTCTAAAGTTCAGATCCATGTATGTAGGTGCCGATGCTGAACTAATAAAGATGAAACACATGAATCAATATGAAAATAACGATGGCAGCTCAGTATTTTTTAAATTAAAAAATGATCCGCGTGTTACACGATTAGGCAACTTCTTACGCAATACAAGTCTAGATGAACTACCTCAATTGCTGAATGTATTAAAAGGCGATATGTCTATTGTAGGCAACAGACCGCTGCCACTTTATGAGGCACAAATGCTTACCAAAGATCGTGCGGCTAAGAGATTTCTCGCCCCCGCAGGAATTACCGGTCTATGGCAAGTGACCAAGCGGGGGAAAAAAGATTTGTCTGAAGAAGAACGAATTGAATTGGATATTGAGTATGCGAATAATCATAGCCTAAAAAACGATATTAATATCGTAATGAAAACATTGCCCGCGCTTGCGCAAGAGGTTTCTGTATAAATTAGTGAGCACCATGTGGGTTTGGATTGAGCTATTTATTTTCTTTTATTTTTTATTTGTAGCTTCTTACAGCCTTCTTTTTTCAGTTGCTGGAATTTTCTATCAAACACGGATCTTTAAAGCCACATCACACCATTCCAAGATTGCTGTATTAATACCATCCTATAAAGAAGATAGTGTAATTGTTGGCGTTGCAAAGCAAGCCTTACAGCAATCTTATTCAAAATTAAATTACGATGTGATTGTCATTGCAGATTCTCTACAAACCGAAACTTTAAAAAAGTTACGTGAACTAGACATTGTCGTTCACGAAGTTCATTTTGCCAAAAGTACAAAAGTAAAGTCTCTGCAAAGTGTGCTAAATACATATTCTACCTATGATATTGCTGTTATTCTAGATGCTGATAACGTGATGGATCCAGCGTTTTTGATAAAAATAAACTCGTATTTTAATGATGGCTGGAAGGCCATTCAAGGGCAACGCACGGCAAAAAACAGAAACACTTCTTTTGCGGTTTTGGATGGTATTAGTGAAGCAATAGCCAACCACATCAACCGACAAGGCTCAATAGCCTTAGGTCTATCCAGTCCGATTATTGGATCAGGCATGGCCTTCGACTATACATTGCTTAAGAATACATTGAACACCATAGACTCCGTTGGTGGATTCGATAAAGAACTTCAATTAAAAATACTAGAAAGTGGCACTAAGATCTATTATGCAAAAGATGCCATTATTTTAGACGAAAAGGTAGATAACCCAGAAGTATTTGAAAATCAGCGCAAGCGCTGGATGTCAAGTCATTACATTTATTTTAAGAAATTCTTTACAAAAGGTATCATCAATCTTTTTAAAGGAAACCTTTCCATATTTAACATTGCAATACTTTACAATATTCAGTTGCCACGAATGATGAACTTGGGTCTTCTTACAATCGTTGCGACATTGGCAATACTGGCTAGAAATTTTTTGGCTTTGCCATTTTGGTATTGGTCTCTGTTATTATTCGTATATGCACTAAGCTTTATACTGGCAATTCCATCATCTTATTTCAACAAATCTTTCTTCATAGCCTTGCTTACAGCACCAAAGGTATTCATCACTATTTTCGCGCTTCATTTCAAGCTAAAAGGCGCTAACAAAAAATTCATTCACACACCGCATAAACAGTACTAGCAAAAGTGCCTCAGCCAACACCATTTGTTTCGTTTATTACCATCAACTATAATCAGCTTACGATTACGTTAGAGTTCTTGCGTTCACTTAAAAAATTGAGCTACACAAACTACGAAGTGATTGTAATCGACAACGATTCATTTGAAAACCCGACTGAGGCAATCACCAAAGAGTTTCCCTCTGTTAGATTTTATAGAACGAAGATAAATTTAGGTTTTACAGGCGGAAATAATCTAGGGTTGAAATTAGCAAAGGGGGATTTTTATTTCATCGTAAACAACGATACTGAAATCGCGGATACAAACCTGATTGAAAAATTGATTGAGCCTTTTTATCAATTCCCAAGCATTGGTATGGTAAGTCCAAAAATTAGGTATTTCTATCACTCCAACATTATTCAGTTTGCAGGATATAACAAGATCAATTCTTTAACTGGACGTAATAGCCAAGTGGGCGATCGAGAAGAAGACCTAGGCCAATATGATACATCTGGCTACACTCATTATGCCAATGGAGCTGCCATGATGGTAAAAAAAGAAGTACTAGAAAAGGTGGGTGTGTTTACTGATCATTTTTTTCTGTGCTACGAGGAATTAGATTGGTCTGCACAAACCATTAAACACGGCTTCAATATTTACTATCAAAGTGAAGTTTATCTGCTGCACAAAGAGTCGATGTCCATAGGCAAGACTTCTCCTTTAAAAGTGTACTACAATAATCGTAACCGCATTATGTTTATGCGCAGAAATACAAATGGATTTGAACTCACTTGCTTTTTGGTGTACTTAACTTTACTAACTATCCCTAAAAACATCTTTACTTTCTTAGTAACTCGACAGTTTGACCATCTGCGTGCATTTATTAGCGCGTTAATCTGGAACATCAAAAATATTTTCATTTACAGAAGAGTACCATTTTATACAACTTTAGATCAAGTTTCATTAGACTTAATTCAAAAATAGTGCATGTGTGGCATAGCCGGATTTTGTGATTTTAAGAATACTCTTTCAGAGGAAGTACTCAGCAACATGACGCGCACGTTAGCGCATCGCGGACCAGATTCGGAAGGATATAAAGTGATAAACGAAAGTAATTTCCGGCTAGGATTGGGTCACAGAAGACTTTCTATTCTTGATCTCTCAGAAAAAGGCAATCAGCCCTTTGTGAGGCATGGCATCTCCATTATATTCAATGGAGAAATCTACAACTTCAAAGAAATCCGTCAAGAACTAATCCAAATAGGCTATACATTCGACACAGATACGGATACAGAAGTCATTATTGCCGCATACAAAGCTTGGGGGATGGATTCGATCAAAAAATTCATTGGCATGTTTGCTTATGCGTTATATGACCCAGCACTCTCCGCATTATTTCTTGTTAAAGATCGTGTTGGGGTTAAACCCCTCTATTACTACTTCGATAATCAGACCTTCTTATTCGCTTCAGAGTTAAAGGCTTTCCACCAAAATCCAGCCTTCAAAAAAGAAATTGACTACGATGCACTGGCTTTGTATCTTCAATATAGTTATATACCTACTCCCTATTGCATTTTTAAGAACACACATAAGATCAGGCCGGGTCACTACCTAAAATTTAATCTGGCTAAGAAATCTTTTGAAGACATAAAGTATTGGGATGTGAACGATGCCTATAATCTCCCCAAACTTTCCATCACTTTTGAGGAAGCAGTGGAAGAAACTGATCGATTATTGACTTCCGCTTTCAATTATCGGATGGTGGCCGATGTACCTGTTGGTGTTTTCCTAAGTGGAGGCTATGACAGTTCAGCTGTAACGTCTATTCTTCAAAAAAACAGAACAGAGAAAATAAAAACATTTACTATTGGTTTTCACGAAGCAAAATTCAATGAAGCAACCGAGGCAAAAAAAATAGCTGAATACTTGGGAACTGATCACACTGAATATTATTGCACTGCTCAAGATGCAATTAACGTTTTTCATCAATTGCCTTTTGTGTACGATGAACCCTTTGCTGACAACTCGGTTGTGCCCACAATCCTAGTAAGTCAATTAGCACGTAAGTCCGTTACGGTTGCCCTTTCGGGAGATGGTGGAGATGAGATTTTCGCTGGCTATAATAAATTTAGTCAATCAATCGGTTATACAAGTCAATTTCCAAAAGCAGTACAAACCTTATTGGCCAAAGGTATGGAGTTGGTTAACCCAAATACCATTCCTTATTTTTCAAACACTCATAACTTCAGCAGTCGCTACGAAAAGATGCATGACATCTGGCAATCGCATAGCCCATTTGTTGCACTAAAAGCGATCAGTCATTATATTACTCAACAAGAGACAAAAAAAATTCTCAACGTAGATTTTGCGAATCAACATACTTACTTTGATGATGAAGGTTTATTAAACTCAGGCAACAATGCACTCAATAAGCTGTTGGCCATCGATTACAAAACATTTTTGATGGATAATAACTTGGTAAAAATAGACCGTGCTGCTATGTCAGTTGGGCTTGAGGGACGCGAGCCTTTTCTAGATCAACGGGTTATTGAGTTTGTAGCCCAGCTACCGTCCGATTACAAAATAAGAAATGGAGTAACGAAAGCTCTTTTAAAAACAATTGTACATAAGTATATCGATCCGAAACTGATGGATCGACCAAAGATGCCCTTCATTGCTCCGCTTACGGTTTGGTTCAAAAATGAAATGAAAGATTTGCTGCACGAACATCTAAATGAAGCATCACTTCAAAAACAAAATATATTTCAGGCTAAGGAAGTAATTAAATGGAGAGATCAGTACTTAGCTGGAGCCGGTATTAGCCATCAAAAAATCTGGAATATCTTACTCTTCCAGCTATGGTATAACAAATGGATGAACTAACAACTACCTTTACTCAATCTTGAGAGTATGAATCAAACAGAAATACCCAATTACACCCGATACGCTGACATTAAGCGGTTAGAGTTTATAAAGACCAAGCTCGCACAATTCATTCCTGTAAACGGAACAGTACTTGATGTGGGTTGTGGCAATGGAATTATTAGTTTGCAACTAGGCATGCAAGGCTATCAAGTGCATGGTATCGATATGAGCGACAAGTCGATTGAAAACGCAAAACGCAAAAACCCATTTAGCAACGTAACTTTTAGCGTAGTGGATGCCGAAACCCTTCGGGCATCAGGTCAGCGGTACAACGCCATTGTATGTTCAGAGGTGCTCGAGCATCTTCATCAGCCAGCAGGATTAGTGACACAATTGCATGAAATCCTTGACGAAAACGGCATTCTTTTGGTAACAGTACCCAATGGCAAAGGTCCGCGTGAATCTCTTGTAACAAAGCCGTTTTTAAGACTTCGCAAAAAAAATAATTGGGTTTGGAGGTCTGTGGTGCGACTAAAAAAATCACTTGGATACTCTGGAACTACCATTCAATCAGATAATGATAATCTTGATCATATTCAGTTTTTTACCCGAAAGCAGCTTAGAAGTTTATCACTAGAAAACGGATTCGTTATTGATGCTATTCAGAGTTCAAATTTTGTAGACGACATATTCCCTATTTCTCTCCTTACCAAGCGATCAGTGGTATTGCAAAAAATGGACAGCAAGTTTGCAGATGTTTTGCCCACATCATTTACTGGTGGCTATTTAATGGTGTGGAAAAAGAAATAGAATCATGAGCTCGGCAAGCAGAATTTTGATTACCATTCGGCAAGGAAAGATCGGTGGTGGAGAATCGCACGTACTGGATTTAATCAAACACCTAGATCGTAACCTTTACGAGCCCATTGTTCTTGCCTTTACAGAAGGACCAATGATCAATACCCTGCAAGAGTGGGGCATAAAAACGCATGTCATCTATACCGAAAAACCGTTCAATTTTTTCTTATGGAGAAAGGTTGAAAGGTTTCTGAAAGATCAACGCATTGAACTAGTACATGCTCACGGAACGCGCGCTAATTCTAATGTATTTTGGGCAGCCAATCGCTTAAAATTACCAATTATTTATACTGTACATGGTTGGTCTTTTCATCAAGATCAGAATTTTTTTGTGCGCACCATGCGAGAAGCAGGCGAACGTTTTTTAATTAAACGCTCGAAGCTTACCATTTGTGTTTCAAAAAGCAACTTGAAAGATGGCCAAGAGCGAGTTGGTCTAACACAATCTACCATCGTCAACTATGGAATTGATCTTGATAAATTTGATCCCAATAAAAAATACAATAACCTGAAGAAGGAACTGGGCATTGCTGAAGACGAAACGCTAGTAGGTTACATGGCTCGCATTACTATTCAAAAAGATCCGCACACACTTATACATGCCATTGCGGAAGTTTTGAAAATAACCAATAAAATAAAATTCTTAATTATTGGCGATGGTGATCTGAAAGAGAGCACCGTAGCATTAGCTAAAACATTGGGTATAGAGAGCAATATAATTTTTCAAAACTTCCGGCAAGATACACCCAACGTTCTTGCGGGGATTGACATCTATTGTTTGCCAAGTTTGTGGGAAGGATTGCCCATTGGATTGCTAGAAGCAATGGCGATGCGTAAAGCTATTGTGGCTACACCCGTAGACGGCACCAAGGAGGCTATTCAAGATAAACTCTCAGGTATTTTGATCTCGCACCAATCGCCAATAGAATTAGCAGAGGCAATTATCTATTTGCACGAAAACAAAAATCAGCTTCACGATTTGGGGACCAATGCGCGCAAAACAATTGAAGAGCGCTTCGAGGTAAAGCGAATGGTGCATGATATAGAAAAAATCTATTCCTCTATAGCTAAAAAATCCATTTCTATTTCTAGACCGTTGAGGATTGGCATTGAGGCGCAGCGATTATTTCGCGAGAAAAAACATGGACTTGAGATTGTCGCATTGGAGGTCATTCGGCATCTGCAAGTGGTGGATAAAGAAAATCAATACGTTGTTTTTGTGCGCAAAGATGTAGACAATGCCTGTATCACAGAAACATCAAATTTTAAAATACGAGAAATAGAAGCTGGATCCTTTCCCGAATGGGAGCAAGTAAAATTGCCGTTGGCAATCAAAGAAGAAAAACTTGACCTGTTGCATTGCACTGCTAACACGGCTCCACTCTTTACTTCTGTCCCCATGGTGCTCACTTTGCATGACATTATTTTTATGGAAAGTACAAAGCTGAGAGGAAACTACTATCAAAACTTAGGTAATATTTACAGACGATTAATTGTAAAGAGCGTTGCCGGAAAAATAAAAAGAGTGCTTACTGTTTCCAATTGGGAACAAACACAAATTATCGAAAAGCTGCGGTTGAGCTCCGATAAAGTAAATGTAATCTACAATGCAGTAAACGATTCGTTCAAGAAAATGGATGGTTCGCAGCTGGCTTCGATTCGAGAAAAATATCATTTACCCGATCAATTCATTCTATTCTTCGGCAATACTGCCGAAAAGAAAAATACATACGAGACATTGAGAGGTTATGTGCATTATTTTCAATCTTCAGATGAAAATAGATTACCCCTGGTAGTGGCTGGCGCATTTCAAGATTACCTCAACCAGCAATTAAAACTGATCAACCTGCCACAAGAAATAAAATCGCACATCCTTCTCATCGGCTATATCCCCTTTCAGGAACAACCAGCCATCTACAATTTAGCAAGTCTATTTTTGTATACATCTAAACGAGAAAGTTTTGGATTACCCATCCTCGAGTCAATGGCGTGCGGAACTCCTGTTATTACTTCCATCACTTCCTCCATGCCAGAGGTAGCACGGAGTGCTGCCCACTTAATTGATCCTAATGATCATATCTCCATTGCGAATGGAATTTCAATAATATTATCCAATCAAAAACTAAAAGACGAATTGATTGAAAAAGGATATGCCAGAGCAAAAGATTTTAGTTGGATAAAGACGGCACAGCAACTAGTAAAAGTTTATTCCGAAATAGCAGTCAAATGAATCCAAAGTATTACCTAATTATAGCTTTATTTTATTGCTCATCTTCATTTGCGCAAGTCCAACGAGTGGATACAATTCAATGCAAAATCGAAACAATTGCGACCTTACCAAAATCATTAACTGAGATATCTGGAATGGCCTATACCAAAGATGGACTTTGGGTACACAACGATGGCGATAACGGTCCATTTATTATGCTGCTCCAAAATGATGGCACAATCAAATCAATTAAAAAAATAACAAATGCACCTAATTACGATTGGGAAGACATGGCAATAGACCCAGCAGGTAATCTTTTTGTTGGAGACATCGGCAACAATAATAATAATAGGCGCGAACTTCAGATTTACAAAATAAGTAAACCATTAGCTACCGAAAGCCTCCGAATAGAATCTGAAAAAATCGAATTCGATTACCCAGATCAAAAAGATTTTCCCCCTAAAGCGAGTCAACTAAAATACGATGCAGAAGCGATGATCTTTTTTAATGATTCAATTTTTATTTTTAGCAAAAACAGAACCCAACCATATGATGGATATCTGCGCATGTACAAATTACCCGCCAAACCAGGGAAGTACCATGCAATACTCTCAGACAGTATTCTGCTTGGCGGAAAAAACATGTTGAACTCTTGGGTTACTGGCGCAGATATTTCAAATGACGGGAAAAAATTGGCGATGTTAAGCCACGACAAGATTTGGGTGTTTGAAACCTTTGAGGGCAGTCATTTCTTTAAAGGTAAACTACACGTTTTAAAACTAAATCACTTTTCTCAAAAAGAGGCCATCTGCTTTGATACTAAAGGTGACATTTTTGTGGCAGACGAATTTTTCGAAAAGATTTTAGGCGGTAAATTATACCGAATAACGGTACCCAAGTGAGTTTTGGCAGCTTTCATAAAATCATAAAATAGGTTAGCTTTTCTTTATGGGCAAATCGTCTATTTTTGCAATCTGACCTATAACCTAGATTACACATTTGCATGATTCGAGTATATTTTCTTTTTACTCTATTGACATGCGTGCTTGGGTTTTCCTTCGATGGGGAAGCTCAGCAGACAGCTAAAATGACTAGTGGTGGAACGGGCTATTTGGAAAAGCTTCCACCCGATTATGTAACCAATTCTACCCGAAAGTATCCTGTTATTTTTTTCTTACATGGCTCTGGTGAAACTGGAAATGGATCACCATCTGATTTAAATAAGGTTAAGGCACATGGAATTCCTAAAATAATTGAAGGCGGTCACAACATGTGCTTCAACGTGAATGGGGTAGATGAATGCTTTATTGTTATTTCACCTCAACTCGGTAACCAAGGTGGTTGGTGGCCAAGTATACTGAACGATGTATTTAATTATGTGCTAAGTGGGCCGCAAAACTATAGAATAGACCTGAATCGAGTTTACCTAACTGGGCTGAGCCTCGGTGGCTGGGGAGTTTATATTGGAGGAGGTGACCCAGCAGTAGCAGACATTTTTGCTGCTATTGCTCCAGTATCAGGATTTGGTAATGGAAATGGTTGCTCCATTTCCGCGCGAAAGCTGCCAGCATGGGGTTTTCATGGGGAAAACGATGGAACTATTCCTTACGGTACGGGCTTAACCGAATTTAGTAGGATTGGTTGGTGCACTACTCCAGTACCCACCGCAGAATTAAAATGGACAAGCTACCCAGGCCAAGGCCATGATATTTGGGAAAATTTTGCCTACCGAACAGACAATACCCTCCATAATCCAAACCTATATCAATGGTTTTTATCTAAATCAAAAAATAATTTACCAAGCCTCGTTGTCAACAATCCTCCACCAGTTTGCTCGCCCGCAACGGTAGATCTTACTGCATCGAGTATAACAGCTGGCTCAACTTCAGGAATGACATTTACCTATTGGACAGACGTAGCGGCATCCAATTCATACACAACACCCGCTATGGCTACCACTGGCACTTATTATATTAAAGGAACGCTAGGTGCAGCAATTGATATTAAACCCATAACAGTTATTGTAAATTCAAAACCAACTGTTAACATCACAAACCCAGCTGCTATTTGCCCATCTGGAACAGCTAATCTTACAACGGCTAGCATTACGGCAGGATCGTCATCTAATTTAATCTTTACCTTTTGGACAGATTCGAATGCTACCATATCATACTCTACACCAAGTGCTGCCAGTATTGGAACCTATTTTATAAAAGGAATAGCGACAACAGGATGCTATGATATTAAACCAATAATTGTTTCAGCCAATCCCGTACCAACTGTTGCGATTACAAATCCTCCTTCGGTTTGTCCCTCTATCAATACAAATATTACAGCTGCTTCTATTACTGCTGGCTCTATAACAGGTCTTACATTTTCTTATTGGACAAACTCAACGGCTACTACTGCACTCTCAACACCTACCGCAGTAGGCACGGGCATATATTATATTAAGGGAACTAATTCATTTGGATGTTTTGATGTCAAACCTATTACAGTAAGTCAATTTATTGCTCCCGCTTTAACTATTATCAATCCATCTGCGGTATGCACTCCAGCAACAATTGATTTAACTGCGACTGCTATCACGGCTGGCTCTTCCCCTAGTTTGGTGTTTACTTATTGGTTAGATTCAAATGCATCAAGTTCATATGCAACGCCAACTACTGCAACCGTAGGCACTTATTATATCAAAGCAACAAATGCTAACTCTTGCTCTACTACTAAACCCGTAGTTGTATCCATCACACCCACTCCTATCGTAACCATTACCAACCCAGCAGCGATTTGCTCACCAGGAACTGTTGACTTGACAATAACTTCAATCACAAGTGGATCTTCACCAGCCAGTTTAACTTATACTTATTGGGCAAACTCAATTGCAACTATACCACTTGCAACTCCTACATCTCTAACCGCAGGAATTTACTACATCAAAGGCACAAACGCAGGAGATTGTTTCGATATTAAACCTGTTAGTGTTACCGTAAACCCTTTGCCAACCTTAGTAATCAAAAATCCATCTGCCGTTTGTTTTCCAGCAGCAATTGATCTAACGTCTCCGGCAATAACCTCTGGCTCTTCAAGTGGACTTATATTTTCTTATTGGACGAATTCATTGGCAACCACTCAACTTGCAAATGCATCTACGGTAAATACTTCTGGAACTTTCTACATCAAAGGGACTGACTCGAATAATTGTTCTAATGTTGCTGAAGTGTCTACTACTAGATACGACCAGCCTGTTTTAACTGTTTCGCCATTAAATTCTGCTGTTTGCAGTGCTTCAGCCACTAACATTCAACTCTCTACTTTCAACTCAGTTCCTTCCATTTTTAATTGGAGTGCAAGTGCTATTAATGGAAATGTATCAGGTTTTAGTGGGGGAAATGGTAGCCCTATCGTACAATCACCAACAACGGACAACATGGGAGGTGTGATACGGTACACTGTTCAGGCTATTTCTAATATTGGCAATTGCACAAGCGCATCCATTACAACTGACGTGCAAGTAGCTCCTGTTCCAACCGCATCTATTAACACCTTGGCAAGCACTTCGGTAATTTGCAACGGATGCACAACAAATATTATCATTCAAAATCCCAACAATGTAACCGGTACTACTTTCTCTTGGGCTTCCAGTATTCTTTCAGGAAGTGTTAATGGTTACGCTTCAGGAACAGGAACAAACATTAATCAAGCGCTGACTAAAATTTCCACCAGCGGAAGTGTTCGTTACACTATTACACCGAAAGCAGGAACATGTGAAGGAACTCCTATAACTTTTGACGTTCGATTGAACAATCCACCAATCGCAAACGCTGGCGGAAATTTGACCATCACATTACCAACGAATAGCCTTACACCCAATGGATCAGCCAATGATGCTGATGGTACGATTGCATCAATTGTTTGGTCGAAAATTGCTGGGCCAGCATCTTTTAGTATCAAGGGCGAATCCACCCTAACTCCTACAATTAGTAATTTGGTTGAAGGCATTTATCAATTTAGATTGTTAGTACAAGATAATGATGACGCTATCGGACTTAACACGATGACATTAATTGTAAAGCCTAAAGCAAATACTCCTCCATTTGTTTCAGCTGGAGCTGACTTAATGATTAAACTACCAAAAAATCAGGTGACGATTAAGGGAACTGCAACGGATAGTGACGGTACGATAAAATCTAGCGCATGGTCGCAAGTCAGTGGAAGGAAAGCCACGATGACAACAAATGAAAATGATCTGACGGTTATGGATTTATTGCAAGGTACGTATACCTTTCGCTTTAGCGCAACGGATAACAGTGATGCTACGGAACATGCCGACATAAACGTTACTGTACTAGCAGATGATAATCAACCTCCGTTTACGCGGAAAAAGTTCATTACGCCTAATGGCGATAACTCCAACGACAAATGGGTTCTTGATCCAGATATTACTCGATACGAATTTTGCAAATTGATCATACTGTCCAACGCGGGTCAAAAAATTTTCGAGATAATAGGCTACCAAAACGATTGGGATGGCACACATGATGGACGCTCTTTACCGCAAGATGTCTATTACTACCTTTGTGATTGCGGAAGTAAAAAAGAAACAGGCAGCATCACTATCATTCGATGAAGAAAATTATTTTCATCGTTCCGTTTATTTTTTTGAGGTTCATATGCATCGCTCAGGATGTTCCTCTTTACAATAACTTTTACAATAACCCTTTTTTTTATAATCCTTCATTTGCAGGATCAAAAAAACAATCTGAGCTGACGATACTGTATCGTCAACAGTGGACGGGTTTAGAGGGTGCTCCAAAATTCACGAATCTTACTTTGACTACCTCGCTTAACAGATTGGGATTTGGTATGTCCATTCACAATACTACTCGCGGATTAATTACTACTTCATCAGCTCAAATAGCTTTTAGTTATAAAGTACCTTTTTCAACCAACACAAGCCTCGCTTTCGGAATTGCGGCAGGCGTTGGCAGAAATACATTGGATATGAACCAAGTAGACATGAACGACCCGGTCATTGCACGCATCCTTAACAATAGCTATTATTTTGAAGGTCAAGCTGGATTTAACTTTCAACACAAAAATCTGGTGATCGGCTTTTCGCTGCCACAGTTTTTTGATCGAATGTTAGTAGATGTTCAAAGTTTACAAACAATTAATATCAACCCATTTAATGCTAGTATATCGAGCATTCGCGTCAAATTCAATTTAGGATCATCACTCAGCTTCGAGCCTATTTTATTGTTCAAAACAAATCAGACCACATCGCAATGGGAGGTTTACGGAACATTTTACGTAAAGGAAACAGTGTGGTTCGGTGGTTTATATCGACAAAATTTTGGAGCTGATGCCCATGCTGGATTTCAGGTTAATAAGGTATTTCAGTTTGGGTATTCATACGAATTCCCAACAAATGATGTGTCGCAATTCAATTTCAATACGCATGAGTTTAGGTTGACCCTTTTATTAAGAAAAGAAAAAATTGCGAAAAAAAAATCCATCAAACCCAAAGCATTACCGGCAGGTCTCAAAAGGAAGTATTGAATCATTTGGTAAACCAATTAGTTTATTCAAACTTTGCAAAAATTGCACAATGTTGCGTCTTAAAAACCCCTCGTGGATTAATCTTCAGTTACTAAATAAAAATAAAGAGGATGAATTTCCACAAGAACTTTTTGAGGAGATCAATCAGCGGTTAGACCGTATTCAATCTAATGAACCAATAGTGTCTCTCGTCTTTATCGCTTACAATGAACAGGGAAATGTAATTCGGTGTATTGACTCCTTATCAAAATGTGAAACGAAGTATCCTTTTGAAATTATTTTTGTTGACAATAATTCTTCAGACAAAACCGCGGAACAACTAAAAAAGTTAAACGTGCGCTATGTATTTCAAAAGATACAAGGTTGTGGAATATCTAGGCAACTTGGTATGGAACATGCAAAAGGAAAATACATCCTTACGGGGGATGCCGATACACTCTACCCGCCCCAATGGGTGAATGAAATGCTGAACCAATTATCCAAACCAGGAATATCCGGTGTGTACGGACGTTATTCTTTTATCAGCGATGAGATTACTCCGCGATGGAAACTTACTCTATACGAAACATTCAGTGATCTATTGGTCTTTGTCAAAGCTTTTAAACGCCCTTTTTTAAATGCCTATGGAATGACGATGGGCTACGTAAAGGAATATGCTCTAAAAATCGGATATGTAGACAGTCATATTCGGGGAGAAGATGGCCGACTTGCGTTTGATTTGATGAAGTATGGAAAAATAAAAAGTGTGATGTCTAACCGATCGAGAGTTTGGACTGGAACACGAACGATTAGTATGGATGGCTCTCTTTCGAATGCATTTAAAAATAGAGTCGCGATGGCGTTTGCAAATCTAGGCTCGCTTTTTAGTAAACACGCAGACCACGATACTAAGACTTCACCTAATAGTTCAGCCGACTTCAACGAAAATATAAAGGCAATAAAAAAGAATATAGGGCTGGGTAAATAGATTAGAGATTTCCATTCTTCAACTCTCCTAAAGCAAACATACACGCCCTTGCTGTTAATGCCATGTAAGTAAGAGAGGGATTCTGGGTAGCAGAAGAGGTCATACAACTTCCATCCGTGATAAAGACATTTTGAACATCGTGCATTTGATTAAAGGCATTTATCACAGATGTTTTTGGATCTCTTCCCATACGCGCAGTGCCCATCTCATGAACGGCCGAGCCTCCAGGAGTATCGTAACTAAAGCCGTGAATGTTTGTAAACCCTGCCTTTGATAACATCTCCTCAGCGCTAGCCTGAATGTCCTTTTTCATCGCAGTCTCATTATCATGATACTGGAAGTGAATTTTTACCAGAGGCAAACCCCACTTATCTTTTTTTGAAGTATCCAATGCTATTCTATTATCAAAATACGGTAACGTCTCGGCCCACGCCCCCATCCAAATTTTCCAGTTGCCGGGTTGTGTCAATTGTTCCTTAAATTTTTCACCAAAACCCTGGACGGAGTAAAGTTGATCTTCCCAATTTTCGCGGTAAGCGCGACCTTGAAAACCATAGCCGCGTAAAAATTCTTTTTGGGTTGTAGCCTCATTTACATTTCTAAATCGAGGCACATAAAATGAACCAGGCGTGCGACCAGAATAATATTGATCTTTCAACCCATCAAAATCACCTTCAGCACCAGTGCCGATGAAATGATCCATTAAATTATGCCCTACTTCACCGCTTGAATTGCCTAAACCAATTGGGAATGCATCTGATGTTGAGTTTAACAGTATAGAAGCTGTTGCAATGGTTGAAGCATTTAAAAAAATGATTTTAGCATAATACTCTATTACCTCCTTGGTAATGGTATCTATTATTCTCACGCCAATTGCACGTTTTTTTTCTTTGTCATATAATACTTCTTGCACGATGGAAAAAGGGCGTAACGTCATATTGTCTGTTGCATTAGCTGCCGGTAATGTTGCTGCATTGCTGCTGAAATAAGCACCGAATGGGCAACCCCTACTACACAAATTACGATATTGGCAGGGTCCCCTGCCGTTATGTTGTTGGGTTAAATTTGCAATTCGGGCAGGAGTAACTAATCGATCTGAGAATTTTTCGCGAATGCTTTCCTCAAAATATTTTTCTAAGCAATTCATTTCAATGGGTGGCAGAAAGTCCCCATCTGGCAAGTGAGATAAGTTCTCTGCTTTTCCGCTGAGTCCAATAAATTTTTCGACATAACCATACCACGGCTCAATATCCTTGTATCGAATGGGCCAATCTACAGCAATGCCGTCTTTTGCATTAGCTTCAAAATCTAAATCGCTTAGTCTGTAACATTGCCTTCCCCACGTAAGCGACCTTCCCCCTACCTGATAGCCACGTATCCAGCGAAAAGGTGTCTCTTGAATATAGGGATGTTCATGATCTCGAACATAGAAGTGTTTGTTACCTTCATCGTATGCCGTACTTTGCACCGGATCTTCAATCGAATCTTTTTCTCGGGAATGAAGACGAAGAGCAAAATCCCATGGATTGCTCATCGCGGTTTCATAATCTTTTATGTGCTCTACATTTCGGCCACGTTCTAGTACTAGTGTTTTAAGTCCACGTTCTGTAAGTTCTTTAGCAGCCCACCCACCACTAATTCCCGAGCCAACGACTATTGCATCGTAGGTATGCTCTTGTTTGGACTTTACGTTTAAGTTCAAGATGAGAAATATTTAATTGGTGAATTTTGATGCAAGATTCCTGTCAACATAAATCTGCGAGATGCATTCATGGCAATCTTAAAAAGTAGCCCATGCCTTTTCGTTTGGTTGATAGGATTTACATGTTTCATACGCTGAGGGTACCAAAGAATAACGTAATGCTTGTGTGGCGCCTTGCTCAGAAGTGAAGTAACCTATTACTGTATATTCTTTGAGTGACATGAAAAATGATTTACCAAAAATCCTCTTATTAATTTTACCTATTAATACGCTTGAATATTTATCTTGATCAGCCAAGCGTTGTATCAATACATGCTTTTCGTCTATCGAACAATCCTGCAGCGACTTATTGAACATTAACTGACTTTCTTTTTCAACGTTTGCCAAGCCATCAAGAAAATTATTTTGGGTTTTTGAATCTGAACATTCCATGATCATCTTAATAACAAATTCATGCACATGACTTTCGCTAGCGGAGGGAGAATCAGTTTTTGGGATAATGATATCTGTGAGAGTTGCGACCAGCTTCTTGTTGGAAAGCAGGTATTGAAAATCGGGAGACGAGGTTAGCCTAAACCACCGATAGCCAGTATACGATAGCAACGCACCACCGATTAATCCTGAAATACTCAATATGGCTTGTCTTCGCTTCATCTATTGCTAAGTTTGAATTATCCCAAAGGTCTAAAATTCCTCTCCTACAGCAAATTTCTTTGATTGTGCTATAAGGGGGCATAGTTTTTAAAACCAGGTAATTGGTTCTCAATCTGGGAATAAAACTCCCCAATTGGTAGAGGTTAAATACCACCTATTACCAGCTCATTTTACGAGCAACTTCGCATTTAACCTCAATTTAAAATAAACTTCGCTTTTGCATCGTTTGCAAGGTTTTTGAGTAAGGTCCATGTAATAAAAATCAGCTAAAACAAATTATCTTTGCAAGGTTACTGCTGGCATTGTCTATGTATGCACGTGGTAGTCAAAACATCTAAAAGTTCGCTTTAATGAAATATGTCAAAATCTTTGGCTTAATCGCTATTGGATTTCTTCCTTATCTATCAGCTCTCAGTCAGTCTAATCAACCTATTATTTACGAATCTACAGCTAGTGGTACACAGAGGTCTTTGCGTCAGGGGAGCTATAGCAATAGAACTACCAATGGCGTTAACAATAACATTGATCCGAGGACATGGACTTATCACCCAATGATTTCGGGTTGGAATAGTAGATTTTATGGTGGAAAAACACTTGCAGGTTCATCAACCACCGGTGGCTCAATTTCCTCAGGTAGCACCACTCTTACCACTAGTGCTAGTTTTTTTGCAAGCTCTGATGCTGGCAAAACAGTTGAGATTATTGGCGCAGGCCCAGCAGGTGGTTTATTAACCGCTACAATAAGTACCTATACTTCGTCCACTCAAGTAACTATTTCTACGCCTGCATCTACAACGGTGACTAAAGTAATTCTCCACGTGGGCGATGCCACCAAGCCAGCTTACACAGAAGGGCACTACACTACCTACTCTAATGGCAATTTTGAAATGAACTATCGACTACTTTTTCCAGCAAATTATAGTCAAGTGGAAAATTATAAATATCCGCTAATAGTTTTCTTACATGGAGCAGGTGAAAGGGCTAACTGTTGGAATGGAAGTTGTTTCTATAATTCCGGCATTACGAGCATTACAAATGGTGCAAGCATATCAGCTGGTACAAATACACTTACGAGAACATCTGGCACTTTTTCAGCAAGTGATGTAAACAAAGACATTCAAATTCCTGGGGCTGGCTCAAGCGGAGGAACTTATTTTGGGACTATTACAACATATACAAATGCGACTCATGTAACATTAAATAATAATGCTGCCACGAGCGTCACCAATAAAACATTCACCTATGGCTATGGAACAGATAATCAATATCGAAACAATGATTTGAATTTAACTCATGGAGGCCAAGTCCATTTGGAAGCAATCTATAATGCCTCTACTGGTTCTAACGGAAAAAAAGCAGAAGACCCAACTTTGCCTACTCGGGGCTGGCCAGGGTTTGTATTTATTCCACAAAACCAAGATGGATGGTCTGGTAGCGGTCAATATGATCAAGTAGTGAAAAGTATCGATCTTCTGGTTGCCTATTATAATATCGACCCAGATCGTATCTATATACATGGATTATCCAATGGTGGGTCTGCTGCTTGGGAAGTGCTGAATACGAGACCTGATTTATTTGCGGGGATATTGCCCATGTCTGCTACTATTAGCTACGGATCATCCCCTGTTTTTAATGCAAATATTGCAAGTACAGTGACAATTCCTTCTTGGATTTTTCAAGGCGGAACGGATACCACTCCATTGAGTTCTTTGCCTGAAACTAATCAGTTGGTTGCTAGGCTGAAAGCTTTTGGTGGAACCCCTCGCTACTATATTTATCCAACCACAGGACATGGAACATGGGGCGCAGCCTACAATGAACCTGATTTTTTTTCTTGGATGCTGAAGAAAAACAAAACAGACATCCAAATATTGTTCGGTGATTCTACTCTTTGTGCAACTGATAATAGTGGAGTGAAGCTTGCCCTAGGTACAGGTTTCTTAGCCTATCAATGGGAACAAGATGGAGCGATTATGGGTTCTGGCTTTACTACTTCTACTATAACTGTAACTCAACCCGGCACCTACCGCGCAAGGTTCAGCAGAATTTCGGCAACGCCAAGCGAGGCACAATGGAATAAATGGTCGAAACCCGTTATAATCCGCCAAACTCCAGCAATTACTCCTACCATTACGGCAATTGGTACTTCTCATTTGCCCGATGTAAATAATGGTAACATCATTCGCATTAATGGTCCCACCACCAAAGACCTGACTAAGAATTGGTTGGTAGATGGAGTCGTAAATACTACTAACACCAATTTTCCTACGCTTAATAATAAAGATACCTCCAATTATACTTTGCGAACTACGGCCGGCCGGGTGAGCTTAAAAACTATTCCATTAAATACCTGCTCGAGTTTAGAATCTAATTCAATTTACGTAACAATGGCAACTCCTGTTAGCCTAATTGCTCCAGTCAATCCTCAATTGGTTGTTCTAAATTCAGGTAGCATTCAATTGTTTTGGACTGACAATACTCCCGATGAAATGGGGTTTGAGATTTTTAGATCGTCAACTGGCCTAGCTGGATCGTACAATTTTTTCAAGCTTCTAAATCAGGGGGCAACATCATTTACAGATACAGGGCTAACACCCGGAACCACTTATTACTATCAAATCAGGGCAGTCAATAATACATCCGTCTCCACTTATGCTCCTATTTCAGGAACAACAACGATCGACACACAGCCTCCCACTGCGCCTCAAAATCTAATATTCACCAATAGAACACTAAGCTCAATTACACTTAGCTGGACTGCCTCGACCGACAATACAGGAATCAGCGGGTATAACATTTATTACGGCTCGACAACCGTGCCTACTAACAGCACTGCCACCACTTTTACATTAACTGGACTATCAGGAAATTCAAATTACCTGATTACTGTAAAAGCCATTGACTTAGCAGCTAATCTTTCTGCGGCCAGCAATCAGCTAACGGCCAGTACTACTTTTTCTGGATTAAACTATACTTACTCGGCAGTTAATGTTAATTCACTAACGGATGCAGGAAATAACTGGACAACTCCAGAGCGTACAGGAACTGTCGCAAACTTTGACATCTCTCTTCGTCTGCAAGATGACTTCTTCAATTTCAATTTCAGTGGTTACATCTATATAACATTAGGTGGTACTTAC
This sequence comes from Cytophagales bacterium, assembly GCA_025359125.1. Lineage (GTDB taxonomy): Bacteria > Bacteroidota > Bacteroidia > Cytophagales > Cyclobacteriaceae > ELB16-189. The sequence continues at coordinate 45,458 of JANYHI010000055.1, read as the reverse complement.
CAATTCAAGACAACTTCGGACGATGGTAGCATGCTATTCTTACAAGGACCTTTCTTAAATCCAAATCCAGATTTCACTACTTATCGGATCGTAAACAATGACGGATTGCACGGGAATACACCTGTAACATCTGGAAACATTTCACTTCCATCTAATACAGCACAACAAATTACTGCAATCTTCTTTGAACAGACTGGGGGGCAAAGTCTTACGGTGGAGTATATAGGTCCAGACACTAATGGCTGGGTTACAATTCCAAACTCAGTACTAAACAGTGGGTCGGCTCCCAATCTAACTCCACCGACTGCTCCTACCAACGTAGTGGCTACACAAGGTGGAATGACTTCTATAAATTTAACATGGACCGCTGCGTCCGGAGCAAATTCATACGAAATCTATCGCTCTGTTGGAAGTTCCAACACTTATTCAATTATTGGAACGGTGGCCACAACTCCCTTCACTGATACTGGTCTTTTGCCAAGCACCACTTATAATTACAAGTTAAAAAGCATATCTAATACGAATGGAAGCTCATCTTTAACCGCAACAGCGACCCCTGCAACCACTGCCCCAGATACACAAGCCCCAACACCCCCTTCGAATGTTTTGTTGCTTTCCAGCAACTACACCAATGCTGGAATTAAATGGGATTCATCAACTGACAACGTGGGTGTTGCTGGTTACAAAATTTATAATAATGGAACTACGCTGTTAGGCTCATCTACTTCCAATACATTTTATACAACTAATTTATTGCCAGGTACTTTTTATAACTTAACAGTAAGTGCATATGATATAGCTGGCAATGAATCAGCACAGTCTTCAAGCCTAGCTAGCTTTGCAACTAATGCTCCTTTAACTTTCTATTCTAAAGCTGCATCAGTAGATTTAACTCAACTTACTTCATGGACAGATAATGTAGGGGGCACAGGTACTATTCCAACAAGCTTTAACTATGACGGCCAATATTTTGTTATCCAAAATTCACAAACACTTAATTCTACTTTAGGTATAGGAGGAGCGGTATCACGGATATTTGTAAATGATGGAGTATCACTTACCCTCAATCAATCTATTACAGGAATTCTCAAACTTAATGGTTCCGCTTCTCTAAATGTTAACTATGATTTTCAACCCACCTTTGAAACGATTTCACCCACCTCAACTGTCAACTATAATACCTATAGTTCAATACCAATTGCCACTTATGGAAATCTGGTTTTGAATGGAAGTGGGTTGAAGAACGTAACTTCTGGAACACTGGAAGTTCAGGGAGATTTGACGCTTACAAATGGCGTTGGAATAAACGGTGGATCATCGAACAGCACTACCGTAAAAATTGGTAGCCATTTGATTACTGGGTCGAGTGTAGCTACCGTCTCTGCTGACAACCGTGTAAATCTTTTGTTTGCAAATAACAGTTCACACAACCTTACCGCAAATAGCAACTTATCTTTTTACAAGATTACAACTGGTTCAACGGATGTTATCACGCTTAACACTAGCTCTGCTCAAACACTCAGCCTTGGTTCGCCCAATGGGGGTGGACTGGATCTGGCAAGCGGGAGTTCATTAGTAATCGGAAACAACACACTTACATTGACAGATAAGGCAGCAGTGAACCCAACAAATACAACAGGGAAACTATCCATCAATAATGGAAATATTCAAATCACTACTACTGCCACCACCAATGCGAATTTCTACTTTGACGCTACCAACAACAAAGTGACAAACTTCACCATGCAAGAGACCGGCATCGGTATTATTCAAATCCGCAGCATGATGGAGATTTACAATGGGCTGAAAATCAATAGTGGCACATTAGCTGCTAATGGAAACGTTACGATAAAATCTACAGTTACTGCCAGTGCTTCCATTCAACAAATTGCAGGTGGGGGAAGTATTACCGGAAACGTGATCGTAGAAAGATATGTTGACCCCAAACGTGTTTACCGATACATCTCAACTCCGGTGGCTAGCCTTACCGTAGCAAATTGGCAAAATAATTTTCCGATAACGGGAAGTTTTTCCGGTGCTAGTACAGGCACTGGCCTAAGCAGCAATTCTTCTATGTTTGATTATAATGAAACTAGGGGAATAGGAACTGCTGGTTATTTAGCCTATCCAGTGTCTGCTAATACGGAACCCATTCAAGTGGGTAAAGGGTATGCTGCATATATACGAGAAGGAACAAATCCCATTACTTGGACTAATACAGGTGTTCCCAATCAAGGAAACATTAATCTTTCTCTCACAGGAACTAACAGTCCTTCTTCCACCACGGGATGGAACTTATTGGGTAATCCATACCCCTCAGATATTATCTGGTCAAACAACGGATGGACATCTAGTGGAGTGAGCAATGTAGTTTACGTAAGGGAAAACCTAGTAGGTGGTGGAATTCAATGGAGAACGTGGGATCGTCAGAGCAACAGCGGGACATTAACAAATGGTCAAATCCCAGCAGGCCAAGCATTCTGGGTACAGACAAGCACTACAAATCCTTCATTGCAAGTTACCGAGGCTGCGAAAACTGCTCAGCCAGCGTCTAGCAATACAAACTTCTACAGAACAGGAAACGATGCCCCCAACTACTTATTTTCGATATCCATCAACAACGGCACCTATCAAGATTATGCGTATGTGAAGTTGACAGATGGAGGCACTGATAATTACGACAAAATCAGGGATGGTTTTAAAAATAGAAATTCGTTTTTTAATTTGTCAACCTTGTCTGCTGATGGAGTAGACTTAGCTGTGAATGACTTAGAAAATTCTTTCTGCGATAAGATCATCCCTATCAACTTAGCCACTATCAATTCAGGTACATACATCTTGCAATTTGAGAATCTTGATAATTTTAGTTTAGCAAATGTGAAGTTGGTAGATTCTTACACCAATACGACTACGAATATTACTAGCAGCAATCCACAATATACAATTACCGTTACTACAGATGCTGCCTCTTACCAAAACAGGTTATCGCTTCAATTGACACGACCAAGTATTATTTCTAATAATATTGTGGCTACTCAAAAAGATATTTTCTGTCGTTCAGAAGAAAGTGTGATGGTGGAAGTTCGCAACAGTCAATCAGGTGTTGCTTACGAAGCCTTGAGTACGAGTAATTCTATCTTGTCTTCACAAGTGATGGGAAACGGAGAGACCATCTACTTGATGGTGCCGGTCAAAGATTTAGCAGCCAATCAAAACACCCTTCGTGTGCGATCTTCTTTTCCAGGATGTTCATCTACCCTGCTTGTTAACACAAAAACAATTTCAATTTCAGAATTACCTACCGTAACTACTCAGTCATCTGTAAGTGCCTGCTTGGGAAGCCCATTTGATTTGACTGCCAGTGGCACGGGAACAAAATACCAATGGGAAAATGCAAGCTCTGGTCAAGTACTACGCGAAACCGGAGGAACATTACGGATCTCAGTAATTAATCCGATCAATGCATATCAAGTAACGGCAATCAATGCTAGTGGCTGTAAAGGAGCACCGACCATTATTTTGGTAAGAGCCGATTCGTTGGATTTGCCTACCATTTCCATGACTGAAGGCATACTTAAGACCAATGCGATTCAATCATTGCAATGGTTGTTAGACGGTACTCCGATTGCTGGTGCCAATATGATAGAGTTGCAACCAACGTTATCGGGCAGCTACTCTGTGCAAGCAAAAAATACTTATTGTGCAAGAGTCTCTGCTCCGTACCTAGTGACCGCTATTGAAGACAGTGGCAATCGACCTTTTATTTTGACGGTGTTTCCTAACCCTTCTGAATCAGGGCATTTTACTGTAAGCGGAAATAGCTCTTCGTTAGAGTCTTTGCAGGTGAATGTAATCGATATGATAGGCCGAGACTTGGCCACATTGCCCCTATCTATAGAAGATTATACCAAGGGCGTGCAACTTCAACAAAAAATATCTTCGGGAATTTATATAGTGAAAGTTAAACAAGGTGATAAGGTAGTTTATCAAAAATTGATAGTTAAGTAATTATTTACAAGTACTAGTACTCGAAACGGATCTATGCCAATCCTAACAAAAATAAAGCGGCTCACTAAAAACGGGTTCATTTATTTTGATAATTATGAGTCAACCTTTGCGTATCGAAAGTCTTTGATAAATTTAATCTAAGCCCAATAAATGCTTACTTGCATTTCAAATTATTGACTACCCCTTCTTTGTGAACAACAAATTCCTTCAGTTCATACACACCTTCCGAGGGCTAGCCATCGTGTTGATAGTAAGTGTTCATTGTCGCACGTCACTCCATTGGCCAAATGATTCGATAATTAATAAGTTTTTGACCCATTTCCTGGATTCCTCCACTATTCTGTTTGTATTCATTGCCGGATTTCTATTCCAACATTTAAACGCAAACTCTTTCCGATTCAATGAATACATATTCAAGAAAGGTACGTACGTGATTCTCCCCTATGTATTAATATCCATACCCGCAGTTGTTGATAAACTATTTTTTGAAACAGACGCATATTGGATGTCACCCTTTTACAAAAGTTTGTCAATACCCTTTCAGGCCGTTTACTTATTAGCAACGGGTAAACATTCTGGGCCATTTTATTTTATTCCTATGATTGCGGTAATCTATTGCATGGCCCCACTCCTATTTCGATTTCAAAAAGCCAAACTTTTTGCTTGGGCAGGAGGCTTGATTGCACTATCTGGATTATTCACATATGCATATGGCTACTATGGTAATATTGGCGAGTCGTTGCTATACTTCCTACCTGTTTACGTTTTTGGAATGTGGGCAAGCTATCATAAAGAGAAACTACTAATCATTAATAATTGGATTCTCGCAAGCCTTACCCTATTCTATTTTCTAGTATTGTGCTTAGAAGTATCTCAGATCATTCATCCGCAACACTTGAATTTCTTTGAAGAGAGACCGCATTACTTCACTACAATCTTCAACTTGAGCAAGCTGAAGGAGATGACGTTAGCAGTTATTCTATTGGTAGTATTTTATCGTATCAAAGAACAGAAAATTGAATGGTTAACACGGCTGGGAAACTACAGTTTTGGAATATATTTCATTCATATTTATTTCATCAATGCGACCGAAAGAATAACGGATTATCTGAATTTGTCTCGATTGCAAAATGGAATAGCTTATTTGGTCTTCACAGCTTCAATAATTGGGATATCCGTTGCTGCTGTTTGGATAATCAAAAAAATATTTAAAGATCGAAGTAGGTTAGTAATCGGCAGCTAAAACTCTTTATAAAAACGATGAGTTGCTAAATCCAGCATGGGCTTATCACCTGAACTATTACCATAGGCATAAATTGGATTGTAGTCAGATAAAGTCAAGTAATTTTTGATTCGAGTCACCTTTTCCAATCTGTTGCAATTCGGTGAACTAAGTTTACCAGTAATGGTATTATTGGAAATTTCAATTTGGGTGGCAATTAACTCAATGTCTTGCGCATTGCACCAACCCTGTATCCAACTTTGGATCGAAGCACTCACCACCACAACACGGTCTCCGTTGTTTTTATGCTGTTTGATTTTATCTAAAGCTTTTGGTCGAATCAATTTTGGTAGTTGTAATTGAGTAAAATCTGCGCAAAGTATTTCGAAACTAGAGAAACTCATGCCCTTGAAAAAATACCTAAACACTTTTTCTTTAACTACGCTGCCACTAACCATCTTAAGTTTAAACAAAGTAAGACTAGGTGAAAGCCAGATCATTCCAACTAAAAAAGTCAGCAGTCCTTTGTGGAAAATTATAAATTCAAAAAGGGTATCGTGTTTTGTGATGGTGCCATCAAAATCAAAAAGAGCTAAACCGCGTTTCACAGTTTCAATTTCTTAAAAATGAATTCTGGAATATTGCGAATAACCAACATAATCAAACGCCAAATTGGCAAGACGTATAAAGTGTTTCGTTTGCCTGCTATGGCATTCACAATTTTTTGAGCAACTTGATCAGGCTCTGCCGTAACCAAGGGTGGCAACTTTAAACCCTCGGTCATCTGTGTGCGAACAAAGCCAGGCATAACAGTGAGCACGTGAACTCCCGAATGATACAAACGGTTGCGCAAGCCAGATAAATATGCGGTTAGGCCTGCTTTCGCACTACCATACAAATAATTAGACATTCTACCCCTATTGCCTGCTACCGAACTAATACCTACAATAACACCTTGCTTTCGATTCGCAAAATCATTAGCTACAATATTTAAAATAGAAACAGCACCCACATAATTGGTATCTAAAATTCGTTTGCTTTCCTTCCAATCCTCAAGTGCTTTTTGATGATTACCTAAATAACCAAAAACCAAAATTACGATATCAGGTTTAGGTAGCAATTGATCATACCAAGCGGCATGCCCATCAAATTTTTCTGCATCAAATTCGTAAATGGATACTCTAACCTGTTGTTGAATCTCAATGTTGCTTTTAAGGCCAGTCATCACTTCCATATCGCGCCCAGCCAATTGCAAGTTGTATTTATTTTTAGCTAGACACTTGGCCAATGCAATGGCAATATCGGAGGTAGCTCCAAATAATAAGGCGGTCATAGTTTAGTGATGGCTAGCCGATCTGATTGAGATGATCGAAAATTAAGATTGGGATTATAATGAAGCACTACTTTTTCAAATTCTTTTGCTCGCTGGTATGAATCCCAAAAAATCTCTTTTTTCATTCGCGCGTCTTTGGTGAGGTAGATTCGTCCTCCGTGTTCTAACACCAGAGCATCCAGCTTGTCCAAAAATTCAAACAATCCTTTTCTCATCGGAAAGTCCAATGCCAATGTATAGCCTTTCATAGGAAACGAGATCAATCCGCTGTCTTGTTCACCAAATAATTTAAGGACAGCTAAAAAAGATCCAGAACCACTGTTACCAATCGCTGTCAGGATTTTTTTTAATCCTTCTTTGCTTTGAACCAGTGGCAATACAAATTGATATTGGACAAATCCATTTTTGCCATACATTTTATTCCATCTACCAATAAAGTCAAGTGGATAAAAAAATTGATCGAGGCTTACTCTTGATCTTACTTTCTTCTTAATCAGTTTATGGTAAAACAAAAAATTAAAAATTTTGATGCTCCATTTATTCAACACCCAACTCGGAAAGTTAAATGGAATTGAGAATTTTCGTTCTGACCTAAATTTATTACGTTGAATATTATCTGAATGCTCGCCTACCATTAATATACTTCTACCAAGCGATTCACCGCTTTGTAAACAATCGATCCATGCCACCGAATAAGTAGCGTTTTTATATTCTTCAAACAACTTAAAAACCTCTTCAAGATTGTGCGCCTTTATTGATACTTGGTCAATCTCGTAACTCGAAATTCGTTTTAGAGAAAAAGTAACTTGTAAAATAATACCGGTGAGACCCATGCCACCGCATGTAGCATTAAACAATTCAGAATTTATTTGATTACTACATGTAACTACTTCACCAGCCGCAATCAAAACATCCATTACTACAATATGCCTTCCAAAAGATCCATCCTGGTGATGATTCTTACCATGAATATCGGAAGCCACCGCCCCCCCTACCGTAATAAATTTAGTGCCAGGCGTAACGGGCAGAAAAAAACCTTTGGGTACTAAAAAATGAATCAATTCATCGAACGAGACACCGGCTTGGCATGTAATCAAACCCTTAGTTGAGTCAAATGCTAAGATATTATTGTACTTAGTAGTAGATAGAATATGGCTGTGAAGACTTGAATCACCATAGCACCTTCCGTTGCCACGAGCAATAAAGTTGTTATTGGTTTTCAACAAATACTTTAGCTCTTTAATAGATTTAAAGCTATTTACGATCGCTTCCAGTTTTGGATAGTTGCCCCAGTTCGATATGGAAGTAGTGGTGGGCATTTTTTTATAAATAAATAATAAAGTAAAACGTAATTACCCAAAGCATCACCACGATGCGAATAAAATTATCGCGATACAAAATTTTAGTAGGGGAACCAGACTTGTTTTCCACCAATGTAATTTGCAAGTACCGCATCATTCCTGCAATCACAAAAATTGAAGTAATGTATAAATACTTTGAATGAAATCGGTTGATGACCTCGGGGGAAATCACATACATCAAATAAGCAACGATGATGATACCAGATACCATAATTAATAAAGAATTGATATATTCCAAATTATAGTGCTCGGACGCTACACGAACAGACTTACTGGACTTGCCGAATAACAATAAGTCGTCTCGCCTTTTTGCCAAAGCCAAAAAGAGCGCTAACAAAAAAATCATCATCAACATCCATTGCGACACATCTACATCTGCAACCAGACCACCCCCCACTGCACGTAAGACAAAGCCCGAGGAAACAATCAGTATTTCAAGAATGGGAACGCGCTTTAATCCCAACGAATAACCAACATTTAAAAAGAAGTAACTGCCTAGTAAAATTATAAAAGACTGGCGAGTAAACTGAAAAGAAACTAAAACTCCTACCAATATTAAAATAGTAAAAATCACCCATGCAGTTGAGACGCTTACTAGCCCTAAAGGGATTGGCCGTTTTGACTTTTCGGGATGAAGACGATCCGATTTTACATCCATCAAATCATTTAAAATATAAATAGCGCTAGCCGTGCAACAAAAACCAAAAAAAGCGATGGCAACTTGACCTAACTTATCTGCATTCAAAAATTCACCAGCGAAAAAAATGGGAATAAAAAGGAACAGATTTTTGATCCAGTGTTCTATTCTAAGCAGATTAAATACATTTCGCAGACTGATCATTTTAGCCGATATTGAAGCCATTAATTTAAAGCTAAAAATACACCATTGAAGGCTTTAAAAAGAATATTTTTGTTAAAACACTGTTGGCTTGAAATACCCTAAGCACTTAATAATTCTGCTAGCAATAGCCAGCATAACTTTTTTTGTGAGTAATGTATTAATCAATGGTTCACTCAACCATAAGCTCAATTTAGGCGGTGAACTAAAATCATCTGCTGATTCATTGTATCAGTGGAAAATTTCTCAAGAAGCTCCGTTCAAGTATCGGGTTTTGCATCGCGCTATTGTTGTTGGCGTTTACCAAATTCTATCTAGTAACCGATACGACAATGAGCTCTTCTTTAATACCTATCGAATTATGGCATTTATTTTTCACTATTTAGCCATTTGTCTTTTTTACTATTTTTTAAGTCAAACAAAACTCAAAATTTATGCATTAGCGGGTGCGATAATCTTCGCTCTGCTACCCGCTATGTCATTGGCATATAATGTACCTGTGCATACCCGAGAAGACACATTGGCCTATTCGATTTTACTTCTTGGACTGGTGGCAATCATGAAAAATAACATACAACTAATATTGCTCTTTTTTGTGCTAGGCGTTTTTTGTCGTGAAACACTATTGCTCTTGCCATTTGTAAATCTTTTCTTTAACCAGCAGCAAAAACTAGTAATCCGTACTGCCATTGCAGGACTTTGCTTCGCACTATTTTTTGGAATTAGGTTTTACATCGAGCCCACGGACTATAACCATTGGGAAGGTTTTAATTGGAACAGAACTCATTTACTTCAGGTGATTGGGTTCACTTATATTTCGTTTGGAATACTTTGGATGCCTTTTCTTTTACACATAATTGATTTTAAAAAAAATAAAATAGATAGCGACATCCTTCACAACTCATCGTTATCAGTTTTCTTTTTGGTAATGATTACCACTTTTTTAGGTGGCATTTTTAACGAAATCAGGATTATTTATTTGCTTGCACCGTGGGTGATATACGCTGTAATACTTTACTACAAAGGAAATAAAACCCTTATTCAAGAATATGTTGGTAGTAAATTGTTTGCCTGCCTTGCAATACTGGCATTTGTAGTAATTGCAGGTGCTAGTTTAGAGATAGTCAGAAATTTGAACAACTACATTATACGAAGCGAATTTGATATCCCCTACACTAGTTGGATTGCTGTAGCTGGCACCCAAATTTATTTTGGAATACTATGCTTGCCTTACTTTTTCAAATTAAATTCAGAAAGGCAAGCATAGAAATTTTTAAATGATTATTAAGGAACATTGTCAGGTGTAGGCGGAGATCGGACAAAGTGATCCCATGAATTACCTTTGTTATCATAAACCTTTACCGAACAAAAAACATCTACTTTATTCAGTCCTGGCTGTGTCCAAATGGTATTAAAGCTAGCCCGTATCAAGCTCGAGGCAGATGCTTGACTAGTAGTCAATAAGTTTGCCGTATTGAGATCTTGTGATCTATCATGATAGCCCCAGCGGTACTCTGTTTTTGTTTTGTCCTCAGGATTAGTACCCTGATATGTATATTTTGCCTCCCATGCTTTAGAGGTTGTATTCCAAGTTGCCTTTATATTAGTTGCCAAAGGTTTATCAGGAAATGTTCCTGGCTTATAAAAATCAGAAAGTGTCTTATAGATAGTAGCATGGTCAGTATCTGATATAGTGCCAAACTTAACCCACATACCAAAGAAATCATGCTGAGCAACGTGCGATACCGTTCCATAGCCTATTTGATTGATTCCACCTGTGCCAACATCAACTGTATTGGGTTGAACTTGAACGTTGTTAATAAAGAGTTTAGAATTAGCTCCATCAAATCTAATTCTAACAATTGAAATTTTATTAAACTCTAATAATGGCGGATTCATCTGAGGGCTAACCGTATTTGCCCCATCCGTCAAACTAATTTCTACATGATCACCTCTATTTCTCATACCTAATGTAACAGCAAAATATCCTTCGAATGATACTGCTTCCAAATCCCGCAATGCTACATACAAATCAAATGGCTGTGCTTTTTTTGCGAATAACTTGCTAACCCAACGAGATTTATCAACATTAGGAACCAAGATGTACCCAATACTACCATCTACGTGGTAAACAGGTGGATTGGGCCACATAGGCGAAGGAACCACTCGGTCGTTTGACCAAATAAGATGATTATCACCAACTAAATCTTTAATAACGAGAGCAGATGTTCCATCTACGATGGCGTTGGTCATTCCATTATCTTGAAAACTTTGTGGGGCTACATACGCAGCATCAAAATATGATTTCACATCTGGAAAAATAGCGACTGCTGCTGGGGCTGGGTCTGACTTTGAACAACTTTGAAGTTGAATTAAAGACACCGCTGCTAACAGGAAAATAGTAACGGATAAAATTCTTTTCATAACTATTGGGGTTTAGTAACTTTAAAGATACTTTATAGTGATTAATTTGCAAACCGATTATTTTAAGCCATGTCATTTATCTCTCAAGATGTAAGCAATAAAAATTTAAACCGTTTGCAAGTGGGCATCTTATTGGTTTTTTCTGCCATACCATTATTTGTGCAACTTCCTTTTAAAATAAATCTTTTTCTAGCTTGGGAAGGAGCGTATCGATTATCCATCGGGCAAATTCCGTTCAGAGATTTTTCACTGCCAATGGGGTTTGGTTTTTGGATTATACCTTCACTTTTTTTTAAAGTATTTGGGCCATCACTCTATTCACTCGTTATCGCTCAGTCATTCATCAATGCTGTGGGGGCACTTTCGTTCCGAAGCATTTTAAAAAAACTTGGACTCCATCCTACCATTGTATTGCTCTCTCTTGTTGTATTCTGTGTTTCATTTGTGTTTGTCAATTTTTGGCCTTGGTACAACAATAGCGCTTTCACTTTCCAATTGGTGGCAACAAATTTTTTACTGACCCATATTCAATCTGAAAGCAACAAAAAGAAAACGGGTTACTTAGGAATCGCCACTTTTTTTCTGACACTTTCATTGTTTACTAAACAAGATGGTGGAGGGCTAGCAATTTTATCAGCGTCTTCATTGCTCCTGTACGATGCTATTGTAACAAAAAAAATAAAATGGTTGATCTATTATACAGGGTTCTACGCTATTTTTCTCTGTCTTTTTATCATTCCGTTTTTACCATATAATTTTTCTTATTGGTTTAATTATGGTCAGGCTCCACACAATGCACGTACCAGTCTAAGCGATATTCTCATCGATGTATTTGAAGGCTCGCAATGGATAAAGTTCTACTTGTTCGCTGTAATTACTATTCTCATTCAAAAATTAGCATCTTCAAAAAACTATCTTTTTAATAGGAAGGAGATGTTGTTAGCGCTTTTCACACTCAGCATTTTAGTACAAGCCATGCTTGTGCAGGTTACAAGTTACATCCCACATAACGTGAACATCTATTTTCATAGCATTGCATTTGCATTTTTAGCATATCACTTAATAACTTCACGTCTTCAAAGCAATTGGGTTATTAGTATTTATATAATGTTGATCATGTTTTGGTGGTCGGCCGATTATTGGAGATATGGTAAACGGCTTATTAATCGAGTTTGGCCAAGTGATCAATCGATAATCAAAAGCGCAGACAAAATCTCAAAATATACCTGGCTGTTGCCAGATTCTGCGACCCGAGAAAAGGAGATCAAGTGGAGGCTTTCTAAATACAAAACATTTAAAAACGTTTTGCTGCCGGAAGAAACCATTGCGGGAATAGATTCGCTTATGGAAATGGATGTTTTAAAGAAAGATAATCTTAAAGTATTAAATATGTCAGAGCTAACACCTCTCGCCTATGAGATGAAATTTGAACCCCTGAAAAACCACCCGATGTGGTTTCACCGAAACGTTTCAATTTTTGACAAACAGATTGATGAAATCTGTCAGCGGATTATTAACAATGAATACGATCTGGTTCTCTTTGAGGAAATCCCTTACCTAAATCAATTCTATCCTGAAAAAGTGAGGAAGACGTTGCAAGAGCATTATCTAAAAGTGAATTCCTTTATCGCACCTCGTGAAAAATCCGGTGCATTTATTGAGGTGTACCGTCAGCGCTAGATAACATCTTCTAACTTAACACCAATCAATTCTTCAATGTCAATTTTTGAGATGTTGAATTCTCTTTCTGATGTAATTTTTTGAGTCTTGCGAGAATTTAATATTTCCAATGCATTATTGTAATCAACAATAGTAGCTTCGCCATTCTTAAATTTTTGCTCTGAGGTTGAAAATAAATTAGACGCATCTTCAAGCGCTTCAACTTGTACTTTCAATAACTCTTTGTTAGTCAAATAAAATTGATATCTGCGTAACACCTCCGCGCGTAACGTCAGTTTTCTGCTATTGACATTTGCCACAGCAATTGCCGTTTCTTCTTTTGCCCGTTTTACCTTAATAGGATCAATGAAGATATTACCTAGGTTTAGGGAGGCACCGAAATTGTACCTTGGAAAAAAGATAGGCTGTGAATTGGTAGTAGGCGGGTTTACATTGAACTCATTCAAGTTACCAGTTGCAGCTACCTGATTTAAAAAATTTCGCTTGGCTACTTTCTCGCTAAATTGGGCAGCCATTACCTGATGACGCAGACCCTCATTAGTTGGATTGTTTGCCCATGCTAACCTAACAAGCTTTTCTACAAATTGAATATCCTTAGCATCGTCAGGCAAAATAATTTTGTTGTAATCAATTCGCTGGGCTGCTAATAAGGAAGGAAAAAAAAGGATGAACACGAGAGCTTTGTTGAACATATAGAGGGCTTTCAATATTGAATACAAATATAGAAGAAAGGAAGCTTTTGTGCCTGATAAATAATTGTTGTCAAACCTTACGTTCTAATTTAATTAGGTTCGGCATCAATACAAATATGGAAAAAACCAATAGACCCGTTGGCTTTTGCCACAAAGCCGACTGGGCAAAGTTAGCAACAATCAATGAAAAGAATGCAGCAATGTAAGCCCCATACAATGACTTTATTAATGGGTCAGTAGTAGCATAAAAATTTTTAACACCTGTAGCTATCACCGTAAAGTACAGAGTCATTACAATCATCAAACCGATCCAGCCAATTGTGATGGCGATCTTTAAATATCCACTATCCGTTGGAAATCCTGCAAACAAATGCCCAGGAGATAACGCCTCTCCCTCTGAGTCTGTGGTGTTTACCCCCCATCCTATCGGATGATTGCGAATAAGGGGCTGGGCTCTTGCCCTGTTATATTCCCTAACATTCATCGATTCATCTTGCTTCGACTGGAAAGTAGTCCGTATTCTTGAAATACTGGTGCCGTAAAATGGACCATAAAGAATTGCCAAAAAACCAATGATCAGGCAAAAAAGTATAATGAGCGTGCGTCTGTTGTTTATGTTCATGATGATATACATGCAAGCACCTGCTGGTATCATTGCGGTTGCTGTTCGTGTCCCAGAAAAACTCATCGCGACCAACATTAACAAAGCACTAATCATTAAGATGACTCGCTTTTGCCAACCGAGATGATTGGACATAGCTAACACGGCACAAAAGATGGCACTATATGCCATGCAGATGCCGAATGCTGCTACGTCTGACAAAAATGAGAATTTGCGCAAGATACCCCAGTTTTGAATCAAGAAAATAGTTCCTGGTGCACTGTAGATATCTCGCCACTCAAAATCGGCATAACCAAATATTTCTTGATAGATTCCATACAAGGCAGCCAGCAGCGAAAGAAAGAGCCATACCTTTGTAAAGTTGATCACTACTTGCAGGCTAGTAAAAAGCTTCACTAGAATAAAGCATATTAAAATATCGAAAATAATTCCTCTGGTGGATGCGAACCATCCCGCTAATGATATTGCACTGGGATTAAATACTTGCAACACATTATAGGTCTGCAAAAAAATAAAAATATAAGTAACTGGATTGTTGAAATTACCCCAATCAATTTTTTTCTTTTGCCTTGACTCCGCAACTAATATTCCAATTAGTAATACCAATTCCAGAAGTTCAACGCCCACGCCCATTGGCAAACGCACGGGAAGCAATCGCGCAATCAAAAATAGGAAGTACGAATACCAGGTGAGAAAATAAAATCCGAAATGGACATCTATAACAGATTTGTAAATGATGGGCAGTCCGACTAATAATGCAAAAATAAGAGCACCTACTACATAGCCTTGCGAGCCCACTAAAAAAGCAATTAAAACCGCACCACCCAGCAGAGTAAAAAATAAAGCAGGTGTTTTTAAATTTTGTGAATTGAGTGAACCAGCTATTGTTTTAAACATAGCTGTTAAAAAAATAGGACTTTAAGAAAAATCATTACAAAAACTAAGAACAAAAAAGAAATCACAAGGTTTCTGAGAATCTTATTTTCGGAACTGCCTGTTGATTTCATTTGCTATCTCTTTTTTAATACAAATTCATGAGCCGTATAAAATAAACGCCCATAAAAATGGATTGTATTTTTAAATACCTTCAACACATTTACTCCAATCATCTTGTGTAAAATAATCTGCATTACAACAAAACCTATAATGGTTGTAGAAAGCGTTCCGTATGCAGCCCCCATCACACCAAAATTCGAAATCCAAAAGTAATTTAAGATTAAGTTAATAATGAAAAAAGTAGCCGTTACATAAAAATTCCGGTGAGGATAACCCATCGAATCTAATGTAACACCAAACTGATATGCAAACGGCAGGAACAAACTCATAAAAATGGTAACTTGCAAAATTGGCACCGTATCCGAGTAGCCAGGAGCTATAACAGCTATTATCCAGTGCGGAAAAATCAGCGTAAAAACTACTGCTGGTAGAGCAATACATAATATTGCACCCACCGATTGCTCATACAAATCCCTGACGGCATCTTTGCCTTCTGATTTAATTAACTTGGCGCTGTGTGGAAATACAATAGCTGATAGTGACACTGACGGTAAATTCACCAAATTGGTAATACGCCCTCCCACATTGTAAACTGCCACCGAAGCGGTAGATAAAAGTGAGCCTAACATAAATTGATCTACGGCAGAGTAGAGCATAGAGCCCAAGTTAGTGCCTACTACAAATTTGCCAAATTGAACTAGCTTCTTTATCCACACCCAATCAACTGAACTAGAAAAACAAAGTGGCTTATTGGTAATTATAAATGAGAATAACGAAGCGACAAATGCACCTAGCAAGTTAAACAAGACCAACCGGAAAATATCTAGTGGATAAAAGCCTAAATAAGAGAAAAGTATGGCGAAAAACAGAACACCACTTCGAATAAAATAAGCGAGGAATACTCGTTTAAAATCTAACAAAGCATGCTGAAGATATTCAAACTGAAAGAACGGAACCAATACTATTGAAGTGATAGCATACAGGTAAAACATGTTTTGGAGTTCATGCGATTTCCAAACTACCGAAAGCCATTTACCCAGCAATAACATGCCGATAGAAATAAGGGCAGCAAATACGACATTTAAAAAAAAAGCCGCGGTAAAAAGCTTGCCGTGTTCAGCCTCGTCTACCTCTGCCCTAAACTTGATAAAGCCGTACTTGATAAACCCTACCCGAGCTACTTCTAAGATGGAAGTTACGGTAACAAAGAGAGTATAACTGCCCATGTGTGACTTGTCCAAAAGTCTTACTAAAAGATAAAATCCGCCAAAACCGAAAAGAAGGCTAAAAAAATTTTGTAGCAAACTATAGATGCCAGATTTAATCCAATACGAGTCCTTAATTAATTTCAAAATTTTATTAAAAAATAACTTCTCTTTTATCTTTTTGCAACAAATACATTTTTTTCTACCTCTGCACGCGACCGCAGGTGGATGACCGAATCACTGGAGAAGATAACCCAAATATTATCGCTGCTAATTAATGTGGTGTCAAAAAGTCCAAAAGCAAAAAATTTTTTTGATTTTACAGTACTATTCAAGAATTTTCCAACGTTTCAGCTTCCATGAAATCCGCATTAACCTTGGCCAACTGATCAAGTACATTTTGACTATTGCCATATGAAGCTTCCTTGAGGTGCCAGATAATTCTATCTTTTACTTATTGCGGAGTCCGCGCTTTGTAGCGAGTAAACAGTGTACTCTCATTCTCTTTGTAGGTAATCAGTTTTTTGATTTGGGTTAGTTGAAAATTGTTTTTCAAATGTCGACTCATTAAAACCAAATAAGACCGCCCAAACCTTGACCAATTCAATAAAAAAAGCCTTATTTAATTAAAAATAAGGCTTTTAAGCGGTCTGGACGGGACTCGAACCCGCGACCTCCTGCGTGACAGGCAGGCATTCTAACCAGCTGAACTACCAGACCAATACTTTTTAACTTTCACTATATTCCTAATAGTTCCACCCCGACCTTCCCGCCCCAAGCGGGACATTCTAACCAGCTGAACTACCAGACCAATACTTTTTAACTTTCACTATATTCCTAATAGTTCCCCGCGACCTTCCCGCCCCAAGCGGGACATTCTAACCAGCTGAACTACCAGACCAATACTTTTTAACTTTCACAATATTCATAATAGTTCCCGAGACCTTCTCGCCCCAATCGGGACATTCTAACCTGCTGAACTACCAGACCCTTCGTTAAACGAGGCGTAAAGATAACCCTGCGTTTGATTTATCCAAAAATAATTTACTATTAAAAACTTATCTGCCTTTAGGCTTAATCATTTCTGAAGCGCGTTTCCGAAGAGCTCCCACCTCTCGGAATCGATATCCAAAAACAAAACGAAACGTACCATTGCGACTTGTAAATCGAATGTTCTCATAATCAACTTCTAAGGTTTGATAAGAGTAGTTAGCTCCTGCAAAAAATCTCTCGCTATTAAAACCAACACCCACTCTCCAATTAAGGTACGGTTTTACCTCTACTATTCTATTTCCTTTAGCTCCAATTTCATAGTTAAAAAACTGAAATGAAGACCCCACATTTACTGATGAACTCAAGAAAAAGTTTTTATGAAAAACATAATTGTATCCATAGCCAGGTGCTAGCGAGATAATATTGTAGCTCATCTGATTGAAATTGCCTGCATCGCCAAAAGATGGATATTGAGAAAGGTTGTAAATGAGGGAATCTGCCTTTAGCGAAAAGCGGTTGTAGCTTGTTTGAATACTGATCGATCCTGCACTTCTTAATTGGCGCTCATAAAAATTAAATGAAGATCGAACGGAATACTTTCTCTTATTAAAAAAGTACATGCCCGTAATTCCAAGATTAGTAGTCTCAATATCTCTCCGCTGAAATTTTGGCTCCCCACTTGGGATGGGTTTATTGGAATCTTCAATGTAATAACCTTTATAACTTTCCGTAAATCCTTCTACTAACCAATTCTTACCAATTAAATTGGTTTGTAAATCTAAAGAGTTTGATTTGCCATATTCATTGATGCTTGATTGAGAAGGTGGTATCGCAACTATGAATTGAAAGCCGATCTCAAAAAGATAAAAACCAAGCCCCGCATGATAGCGGATATTAGGACTAAAAGTTAACTGGTCATTAGAATTACTTGCACTTTGCAAAACAAATGAAGACGCACGTTGCCTAACAACTGGCCAGATAAAGAAATAATCAGGAAAGCGTTCTACATATTGAGCCCTTGATAGCGAATCTAAATATCTCTTTTGCCCAAATAGAGCAATGCTAAAAAAAATAAAAACAGAAATTAAAGCAAAACGCAACATGTAAAAATACTAATACTCAATTTAGTGAGTTGTTGTGGCATTGCGATTATTAACCTACTTTCTTTTTTTGCTTCTTGGCCTCTACCTTTTTTTGCTTCGCCACTACTCCTATCGCTTTTTCCATCGGCTTCTTCTTCGCTTCAATGCTGGCCTTCAGCGCTGTCATAATATCAACTACTTTAGGTTCTTCTTCGGTCATCATCACTATTTCTTTGCCGGCAACTTTCGCATCGATGATTGATTTCATGGCATCATAGTAATGATCTTTCATTTCAATTTTAGCGAAATGAGTGGTCATCGAATCAACCAATGTCTTAGCTAGTTTAAGTTGTTCTTTATCGGCTTTTACTTCTAATAAACTCGGAACTTCGTTAATGTTTTTTACTTCACTCGGATAGCGGAGTCTATAAAGCAGCATTCCATTTTCGTGTGGCGTTATCAATACGGGTGTCTCTCGATCGCGCAAAACAACTTTACCTATTCCCACTTTACCTGAGTCCTTTAGGGTGGCACAAAGTAACCCATATGTCTTGGCGGCAACATCGCCATCGGGACCAATGAAATACGGAGCTTCAAATAAGGTTGGATGAACTTCTGCGGTATCTACAAAACCTTCAATCTCAATTACTTTTTCACTTTTCAGTTTTACTTTATTAAGGTCTTCTTGCTCTACAATCACAAACTGCCCTGGCTCATATTCATACCCTTTCACTATGTCTTCGTTGCGCAAAGGCTGGCCTGTTACTTTATCTTTTTTCTCGTACCCAACCGGATGATGCCCTTCTTTTGTCAAGAGGTTAAACCCGATGGTTTGCCCTGTGTCAATGGCATTGTAAAGCCTAATGGGAATTGTTACCAATGAAAATTGAATATGTCCTTTCCAAATAGATCTCATAGCGAATTGAAGTTAGTTTAAAAAATGAGATAAAGGCTACTAAAGTATTGATAATGAATTGTTTTTCAAAATGAAATTTTGAATGGATAAAATATATGCCCATCAGGTTCCCTTAATTTTAATGGGAGTTGGTGCCGTAAAGCAGCTTCAAAATAGGTAAGAATTTTCTGATCCTTAAAAAGGAACCCAAGAAGAAGTATTGATCTTTGCTTTCAGGTCGTGAAGTAGATTATAGAGCCCAAAGTAAGTGCGATTAATGTAGATGGCGTGCTTTACTCCTCTCGCCTTTTTTGACTCGCGCAACTCTTTCATACTTGCTAATCGCTCTCCAAAAAAATAAATAGATTCAAAGTATGCCTTATCATCAAAATCAAATTCTTTTGTGCGGAAAGGTCTTCCCAAAAGTTCTACTAACTGAGTAAAAATATCAATGAAGAATTTCTTCTCTTTGGCAGAGTCATCTTCATAAATAAAACGCAATTCATAGAAAGCTTTTTCTAATCGAGCCCTGTCTTGCAGGATATCTTTTTCCAACAATTGGAAATATTGTGGATAAAAATCGGGAGGAATTACTTTCACGCAACCAAAGTCTATAATACCGAGCTTTCTATCATCTGTGATAATGAAATTTCCTGGGTGTGGATCAGCATGCAATTCTTTCAGTTGGTGAATTTGAAAATGATAAAAATCCCACATGGCTTGGCCAATCTGATTTGCCTCTGTTTTGGTAAGCTTTTCCAGTTTTAAAAACTCCCCTAATGGTTTGCCCTCCAACCAATCCATTGTCAAAATTTTGTCGTTAGAGAATTCTGGATAATAAACCGGGAAAACAAGATTGTCTATATCTTTACATTTAACAGAAAGATCCATCGAGCGGTCGAGTTCAAGCGCGTAATCTGCCTCTTCCATCATTCGCGATTGCACTTCTTGAATGTACTCATCATACTCAGTAGGATTGAGATTAAACATGCGCAAGGCAATTGGTTTAACCATTGCCAAGTCACTCTTAATGCTATCTCCTACTCCCGGATATTGAATCTTAACGGCTAATTTCTTTCCGTTTAAAGTTGCTTCATGTACTTGCCCCATCGATGCTGCATTTCTAGCAGATTGCGAGAAGGTATCGAAGATTTGATTAGGCCGTTTTTTAAAATATTTTTCGAACGTGCGCACCACTAGTGGATAAGACAATGGAGGTGCACTGTACTGTGCCATAGCAAATTGATTTTGATAAGCCGTGGGCAGCAAATTCTTGTCCATGCTCAACATTTGTGCAATCTTTAATGCGCTGCCTTTTAACTGACTTAGCGATTTATAAATATCGGTTGCGTTGTCCTCATGAAGTTGATCTTTAGTCAGCTCAGGGTTTACCAGTTTTTTGCTATAGTGCTTCAGGTAGTTACCTCCAATCTTTGCACCTGTAGTGATAAACTTTGTAGCTCGTTGTACTTTAGTTACAGGTATACTCTCATGCTCTTTTACCTTGGTCATTATAATTTTTTAATTCTTTGAATTCTGATATAGAAATTTTCCGAAGTCGATGGCATTATCAAGAATTCCCTTTCCGATTAAATCAAAGGCAAGAGCAACTGATTTTTCGATGGCTGCATCGGTCTTTTCAAAATTCAGACTTTCATCATGACTCCAGAATTTTAAGATAAATATCAAGTGCATCCAAAATAAAGTTGAATATCGTTCGTCTAAGAAGGGTCGCTTAGCTATCTCACCTGTGCCTTTTCCTTCATTCAAAACTCCGCTTATCCATTCTTCAAAACTTGATTTGAAACTTTTTAAAAAAATAGGGGTAGCAGTGGAAGTCTTGATAGATTTCAATTGATGCAAGACAAAGCTTCTGTCGGCCTTCAGCAATTCTGCTAATGAAAAGTAAAACGTAAGTATTTTTTCGCGAGAGGTAAATTGGACAAAAGCCTCATCCGACTCAAGTCGATGTTTGGTATTGATAACATAGCTTTGCCAAATAGATTTTTCAATAGCGCTAAAAGAGGCAAAATGCTCATAAAATTCAGATTCGGTCATACCATTATCTTTGCAAAACTTAAAGACAGAGGCAGGCTGTTTTCCCTCAGTGAGCAAATACTCGCGGTAAGATTTTTGAATTGCTTCAGAATTGACTCCAGTAGATTTTCTGGATTTTGATTTTTTTGTAGCTTCCATAGCTTTAGAACATAAAATCTGAAAAAAGGTTGGGCTTGAAGCAATCATTTTTAAATTACTTTTACGAACTGAATGAAAAGCAAAATACTGACTGTTCTAATCCTGATAATTGCCACCTTAACATTAGCCTGCGCGCAAATTTCTGACAACAAACTAAAGCCACAACAGTTGTTTGATTTGGGCGAACTGGCTATAGAAAAAAAGGCATACAAAACAGCTTTGGCTCACTACAACGAATGCCTTCGATTAGATCCCTATTTTTGGGATGCCTACCATTCACGTGCATTCACAAAAGAGAAATTAGGCGATACCAAAGGGGCGCTCACCGACTACAATATTTTCATTCAATCGAAGCCCGAAAATATGGAGGCACTGTTTACAAGAGCTATACTCAGGTATAACTACGGCCAGTGGGCAGTAGCTAAAGAAGATTTTATCAAGCTCCTTAAAACAAAAAGTGGAGAAACCAACACAGTGTTCTACCAAACAGATCAAACAGGAAATACCAACAAAATGATTACTGTACAAGGCAACATGAAGGCCAATTACTTAAACTATTTGGGATTGATTGATTGGAAGATGAATAACTACAAGTCAGCCATTAAATACCTCGACTCGGCAATAAAAGATAATCCGAAAGAAGCTGATTTCTGGATCAACAGAGGATTGGTAAAGCAATCTTCGCGTGATACCGCAGGAGCAGTTCAAGATTATAAGAGTGCGCTAGCTTTAGATATGGAACATCCCATAGCCTCGCACAATCTGGCGGTGCTTTCCGGTTTTCAAGGAGACCAAAAAGAAGCTGAAAAACTTTTAACGGAGGCGATTGAGAAAAATCCGAAGCTATCTTACTCGTATGAAGAACGCGGCTACTTAAGAATGAAATCTAAAAATTGGAAAGGTGCATTAACGGATTTTAATGATGCCATTCTACTCGCGCCTGCTGAGCCTGACAATTGGCTTAACCGAGGAATTACAAAAGAAAAATTAAAAGATTTTAATGGGGCCATGACCGATTATACACAAGCCATTAAATTAAAAATTGATTATGAACGCGCGTGGCTTAACAGAGGCAACTTGTTGGTAAAGTTGAATCGCATAAAAGAGGCACTGGAAGATTACTCATTAGCCATTACCTATTACCCCGACTATGGTTTAGCTTTTTACAACAGAGCGTTGGCGCATCACAAGATGGGTAAATTAAAAGAAGCTTGTGCAGATTTATTACAAGCTCAAAAACTCCGCACCCAAATTGAACCTAAAATCATGGCATCAATCTGTAAAAATTAAAACAATGAGACTTTCAATTTACTTAGGATTAATTCTCATTGCAGTATCCGCTTGTAATTCTTACAAGAACAAAGCAATTGGAGGAGCACAGATGTGGACTACTTCAGCAGATAAAGGCAAGCTATTAGATTCAACTTTTATAAAATTTTCGAAATCAAATGAGGTACTTCCTTTGATTGAAATAGATACCACAATCCAATACCAAGCAATGGATGGATTTGGATTTGCATTAACCGGTGGCAGTGCCATGTTACTTCATCAGTTAGATTCAGTAAAGCGAAATCAACTTATCCAGGAATTATTCGGGACTAAAAAAGGAATTGGTATTAGTTATTTAAGAATAAGTATTGGCGCTTCTGATTTAGATGATCATGTTTTCTCTTACGATGATTTAGAAAAAGGAGATACTGATCCTGAATTGAAAAAATTCAATCTCAATTATGATACCCTTCATTTGATTCCATTGCTAAAAGAAATCCTAATAATAAATCCCTCTCTAAAGATAATGGCGAGTCCGTGGTCTCCACCGCTGTGGATGAAAACAAACCAAGCAGCCAAAGGTGGTTCTCTTAAACCTGAATACAATGAGGCTTACGCTAACTACATAATGCAATATGTTAAAGAAATGGAAAACGAGAAAATAATTATTGATGCGATTACCATTCAAAACGAACCAGGAAATCCTAACAATACTCCAAGCTTATTGATGACAGCCGTAGAACAAAAAGATTTTATAAAGAATCACCTTGGCCCCTTACTTCAAAAAGAAAAAATCGAAACCAAAATCATCATTTTCGATCATAATGCCGATCATCCAGCATATCCGATTTCCATTTTAAATGATTCAATAGCCAACACGTTTATTGATGGAACTGCATTTCATTTGTATCTGGGAGAAATAACGGCACTATCAAAAGTGCATAATGCTCATTCAACCAAAAATATTTACTTCACTGAACAATGGACTTCAGGCAAAGGTGATTTTGGCAATGATCTGGAATGGCATATTGAGAATATTATCATAGGTGCCACCCGAAATTGGAGTAAGGTAGTTTTAGAATGGAACTTAGCAGCAGATGAAAATTTCAATCCGCATACGCCCGATGGGGGCTGCACGCTATGCCAAGGAGCATTAACAATTGGCAAAGAAGTAAAGCGAAATGTTTCGTACTATATTATTGCGCAGGCTTCTAAGTTTGTACTGCCAGGATCTGTCAGAGTCTTCTCAAGTGAATTGATTGATTTTCCCAATGTTGCATTTAGTACACCACAAGGAAAAAAAGTGCTGATCATTTTTAACAAAAGTAGCGCTGCCAAAAAAATTAAGGTGAAAGAAGGAAAAAATATCTTTGAGGCAACGGTAATGGGTAAATGTGTATCCACTTTTATCTGGTAATACTAATTTTATGAACGCAAACAGAGCTGGTATTTTTACGGGTGTTAAAGGCTAAGTAACCCAATGAAGTGTTTGTGGCTGCACTGGATTTACAAACTGCTCGTTATTTTGTTGGGAGATAGCCCATAGTCTTTTAATTTCGTAATACCAGCGGGCTTGCAAGTCTGGCTCGCCAATAAGAGAAAGTGTTGGCTTCGATTTCAAGCCTTCGTTCAGTTTATTAAACACCCCTAAATCTTGCCCGATAAATTGTTTACCTAACCGCTTTAGTGGAAGCCAGAGAAAATTGGCGATAGCAATATCTGTATAGAAAATATGCGTAAGCTCTGTTTGATTTTCGTTTAATGGAGTGAGAATCGTTATGGATACAATTTGATTTTTCTCACCTACCTGAATATGTTCAGTGCGGATGCCTGGTATTTCAAATGTAATTTCAGTGCTCGTTCCTCCTTTTAAAATTCCATACCCTTTTGAGTTACCAGAAGGTTTATGTCTAACCATTTTAAATCCGCGTGCAGTAGGTTCAAATTTCTTCTCCTTTAATTTCAGTTTGCTTGCCGATCTCCAATACCACGACTGATGTACGAAGGTAACGTGAGCGGGATCGATTAACCCAATAACAGAATGGTCTATGTCCGCGGGCATAATCACCGTTT
Organism: Cytophagales bacterium; assembly: GCA_025359125.1. GTDB lineage: Bacteria > Bacteroidota > Bacteroidia > Cytophagales > Cyclobacteriaceae > ELB16-189. The sequence continues at coordinate 20,569 of JANYHI010000055.1, read as the reverse complement.
CTACATGCTTAAACTTTTGATCTACCGTCAGCACTAAATTTGGAGGGGGCTCATTAGGGATTGTGTTGGGTAATTTCTTTTCAGGAATGTAAACCCAAACGGTATCGTTAATTTCCGCAATCAGATATTGGAAAACTTTAATCTTAGAAGGATCAAAAGTTGCATCGGGTGGCATGGCGGGTATACTCGTGCATACTCCGCTAGTATTGAACATCCAACCATGGTAGCAGCATTGAATGGTATCATCTTTAAACCAACCATTAGAGAGTGGTACACCTCTGTGCGGACAATTATCGCGCAACGCAAAAGGTTTTCCAGTTGCATCTCGCCCAAAAACAATTTTCTCACCAAGCATTTCTTTAACTACTAACTTTCCTTTTTTTAAGAAAGAACTATGAAAAGCTAAATACCAAAGATTTTTAAGATAAAGCGATGCGTCTGCGGCCATATAAACTAATTAGAATTCAAAAATACAGGTTTTATACGGATAGATCTGGACGCAGCCTAACAAAAACTGGCTCTCTAAACATCTTATCAGCAGTGAAGGAAGCAAAACTAATTTCAGCGATTAGTGTTGGCGTAATCCACTTACTACTTTTTTCATCCATCACTTTATTTGCGATAGGTTTCTTTGCTTGTTGTAGCTTCTTCAATTGATTGAAAATTTCTTTTAATGTAGCATCATCAAAACCGGTTCCTACTTTTCCGCGATAAACTAATTCGCCATCAATTTTTTCAGCAATATGAAGTCCACCAAATGTTAAGGCTCTTTCGCCTTTGCCCGGATTATATCCCACAATTACACATTCACTTGTATTTCTAATTTTGATCTTCAGCCACGAGTCAGATCGCCTTCCAGGAAGATATTTTCCGTTTTTATCTTTTGCCATGATCCCCTCAAGCCCCAACTCACGTGCAGCTTCTAATAAATTTTCTCCATCTTCCACACGCTCGCTAATTCGATAGGGAGTATCTGTTCGCACAGCATCTTTGAGCCACTCTTGTCTTTTATGCAGCGGCTCATTTAACAAACTTCTTCCGTCCAGATACAAACAATCAAAAATATAACAGTAAGCAGGGTTGGTTTTAGATAATTTTTGAATAGCCATTTCCCCATTGCACATCAATCGTTTAATAACATTTTTAAAGTCGGGCTTTCCATCTTTATCAAGGCAAACAATCTCGGCATCAAACAAACCACACGTTGCTCGAAAGGCTTTATCGCCAGAAAGCAACTCGGGAAACTGCTTTGTGATTTCATTTTTATTACGACTAACTAATTTTACCTGACCATCTTCTAAATAGATAAGCGCCCGAATGCCATCCCATTTTACTTCATAGTTATACGAATCTTTTATCGGGATTTTTGAAACGCTATCGGAGAGCATCGGCTCAATTAAATCATGTAAGTAATTTATTTGAGGAGTATCTACTCGCTCGAATAACCATTCTTTACCTTTGATATTGTAAATGCGATACTCACCATTTACCTCCTTTCCCGTAAGGCGAAAGTAAAATCCATCTTTCTTATCTTTTGTGATTTGATATTTGCCCGAAGCATATATCCACATCTCTCCTCCTCCATACTGACCTTTCGGAATTGTGCCATCAAAAGTTAAATACTTCATGGGGTGATCTTCTGTTTGCACAGCCAATCGCTTCACTCCTGGATAGGGCGGCAATCCTTTAGGCACAGCCCATGATTTTAATACACCATCTTTTTCCAAGCGAAGGTCATAGTGAAGATGCGAAGCATGATGGCGGTGAACGACAAAGTTATTTCCTCCGGTGGTATCAATGTTAGCGGGCGGCTCCGCTGTTTTTGTAAAGTCGCGCTTCTTTTCGTACGATTCTAATTGCGCAGGCGTCTTTCTCTTTTTGGAGGGCGGCAATTCTTTCGCAATCATTTTTTTTCGGTGTGTATGGATAGAAACGGAATACGCATCCATGCCTTCCCACGCATCTCCATCGCGCGTTACCTTCTCAAATGCATTTCGTAAGTTATATTCTTTGGGATCTTTTACTTTTACTAATTCTTCCCAAGTAAGCGGCATAGAAACGGGTGCGCCTACCCTTCCTCTTAAACTATAGGGCGATACAATACTTTGGCCGGAGCGAATGCGGTAAATATCAATCAGCACTCTGCCTTTTCTTGCTTCTTTTTTTATATGCAAAGTTGTATTCGCATTTTTCTCTACAAAAGGTTGGGCGATTAATTGAGCTGCTTCAAACACCGTATGAAAATCATTTTTAGGTTCGATGGGGCAGCAGATATGAATGCCCTTGCCTCCGGTAGTTTTTACAAAAGGGGTATAGCCAAATGTTTCTAAAACGAGCTTTAATTCAAAACCAATGGCCACCACATTTTTAAAGGTATATCCTTCTGGTGGATCGAGGTCAAACACGAGGTAATCGGGGAAATCAAAGTTTGGCTTGCGACTATGCAGTTGATGCAGTTCTAACGAGGCGAGGTTAGCCAGCCACACTAAAGAGGCCGGCTCGGTGGCAATGATGTAATCTTTCTTTTCTTCTTTTCCTAAGTGAGCAAACTCTAACCAATCGGGCGACCACTCGGGTTTGTTTTTCTGATAGAACATCTCGCCATGTATGCCATCTGGAAAGCGAATGAGGGTAAGTGCTCTTCCTTTTACGTGGTTCAAAAGAGTGGGCGCAATATTGAGGTAGTATTCAATTATTTCCGCCTTCGAAATATTATCCTCTGGAAATAAAACTTTGTCAAGATTGCTTAATTCAACCGTGCGCTTTCCTATTGTTACCCATTGCGACTTCTTAGACATGACAAGTACAAGTTAACCGATTCAATATATTAAAAGTCTTGCACAAAGAATTACACCATTGGTTTGCATACCCTTCCTTTTTCATCTTATCTTTTCGTTCTAATTTTTTGATATGAAGAAACCCATTTGTGCAACCGCCTTGTTCATTATTTTTATTTCACTCTTTGGCTGCGGAAATAATCCTCCAAGTTCTGACTCAGCCACCTCTATAGATTCATTCTTTGCAAAAGGAGCCGATGTGGGATGGCTTACCGAGATGGAAGCGGCCAATGTAAAGTTTTTTAACAGCAATGGGGTGCAACAAGAATGTATGCAACTTCTTAAAGACAAAGGCATAAATTCGATTCGCTTGAGAGCGTGGGTGAATCCTGCAAAAGGTTGGAACAGCACAAAAGATTTAGTGGTAAAAGCCAAACGCACAAAAGCGTTAGGCATGAAGTTGATGGTTGATTTTCATTATAGTGATGATTGGGCCGATCCGGGCAAGCAACCTATTCCTGCTGCATGGGCGAAGCTATCATATGATGAAATGAAAACGACTTTGTACAACTATACCAAGCATGTAATGGATACGCTAAAAGAAAACTCTGTCACGCCAGAGTGGGTACAAGTTGGAAATGAAAATAATGATGGAATGCTATGGGAAGTAGGTCGGGCTTCTAAATCGATCGCAAACTTTGCAGGTTTTATCAAAGCCGGCTACACGGCCGTAAAAGAAGTGAGCAACAGTACGCAAGTGATTGTTCATTTGTCTAACGGATATGACAATAAATTATTTAGATGGATGTTTGATGGCCTGAAAGCGAATGGTGCCAGTTGGGATATCATTGGCATGTCGCTTTACCCTACTTGGGCACCAGAGGGTGTTGACGGCTGGGCTGTGGTAAATACAAACTGTCTCGCCAATATGAATGATATGGTTGCCCGCTATAACACTCCGGTAATGGTGGTAGAAGTAGGCATGCCCGCTAATCAACCCGAAAAAGCAAAAGCATTTTTGTCGGATATTATTGCCAAAACAAAAAGCATTGCCAACAGCAAAGGGCAAGGCGTTTTCTATTGGGAACCCCAGAGTTATAACAGGTGGCAAGGTTACGAGCTAGGTTGCTTCGATGCTACTGGCAAACCTACCGTGGCCATGGATGCATTTTTAGAGTAGAAGATCGTCCTACTTTTCTATCGCATTTATTACCAACTTGGTTAGCTCCCCGATTTTTGAAGAATCTAACCAACGGGTAACAATTACCAAATCATGTTCTTGGTCTACCACTATGTAGTTGCCACCGAAGCCATCGGCATAGTAAATATTTTTAGAAATATCGCCAAGGCTGTTGGTTTGATTTGTCCACCACATTAAGCCATACGATTTGTTAGCACCAGAAGATTGGTTAACTGATTTAACCCAGCGTTCAGAAATCAACTGCTGATTTTTCCATTTTCCCTTTCGGGCGAAGAGCAAACCAAAGCGAGCATGATCGAGCGTGTTAATAAATAGCCCACCTCCGAAGTGTCCGCCACCGCTTACAGACTGAACCATCTGCCCATCCATATTTACAAATGAATTATCGTATCCATACCAACGCCAAGTTGTGGATGCACCTATTGGATCCATCAATTTTTCTTTGAGCACCACTGGCAATGGCTTTCGCCAGACTTGCAAGAGTGAATAGGCAAGTAAGTTTACACGCGTATCGTTATATTCAAACTGAGTGCCCGGCTCAACTAGCTTTCTATTCTTCCAATCATCAATACCTCCTTCTTTTGGCGGACGATCTGCCCAATCGCATAGGTCAAATAAGCAGCCCGACCAATCAGAAGATTGTGTGAGCAAATGCCTCCAGGTGATTTTACTATTATGCGCACCGTCAAATTTTTCGTCCCAGACGTATTCATTCACGCGATCATCGATGCTTCTTATCAAGTGACTATCTACTGCCACTCCCGCCACGGTAGACAAATAACTTTTCGTCACGCTAAATGTCATTTCTACTCTTTTTATATCGCCCCATTGCGCCACAATGTATCCGTTCTTTAAAATAATGCCGGCAGGCTTGCCTCTCTCTTTGTAGGGTCCCATTAGCTTGTAGTATGGCTCACGCACGTATGCTTTCAACGTGGCTATTCGTAAATCGTAGTCTGCCGTATTTTCATTTCGGATGGCAAATGAAACCGCACTATCTAAAAGCTGTTGGTTCATTTTTACCTCGGCTGCCTTTTTGGTTTGCCAAACTGTGTCGGGAAAATAATTTTGGGAGTACGAAGAGAATATGGGTAGAGTCAGTAAAAAAATTAGAGAGGGTATATTTTTCATTTTTAGATTTTTATTTTCATTTCAACTCCCCTAAGTCCATAAATTATAAATCCAATTCCAACCAAAATGTAAGGGATGCTCAAAAGTTGTCCCATATTGAGGAGCATTCCCTCCTCGAATCCAACTTGGTCTTCCTTCCAAAATTCAAGTATGAATCTAGCCGTGAAAAATAAGACTGTTGCAAGGCCAAAAAGGAAACCGTTATTAATTCTATATCTAATTTTTTTGTATAGAATTATCATCATTCCAAAAATGAAAAAATAAGAAATGGCTTCGTACAATTGAGCAGGGTGTCTGGGTAAGTTATCAACTTGCTCAAAAATTACTCCCCACGGTCGCGTTGTTGAAGACCCTATTATTTCAGAATTCATAAAGTTTCCAAGTCTGATAAACCCAAAGCTCAATCCTGCAACAATAGCAATCAAATCAATAGTGTCAATCATCGGTTGCATAGTTTTTCGAGAATAAAAAAATAACCCAATCAATAATCCTAGCACTCCACCATGACTTGCTAACCCTTGATATCCTACAAACTGTATTCCTCCATCTGGAGAGAAAGTTATTGGTAAAACCATCTCCATCGGATGTGATAAATAATAAGAAGGCTCATAAAACAGACAATGACCTAATCTCGCTCCTATTAGAACTCCGGCTACACCATATAAAGTTAAAGTGTCTAATTTGTCTGATGGAATATTTTCATTTTTAAAAATCCATTTTAAAACAAAAAGGCAGAGTACTATTCCTCCAGCAAATAGAATTCCATAATATCTTAAAGGGAAACCCATTATGTTAACGATCTCAGGGTTTATATTCCAATGAATAAAATCTATTTCCATCTATATCTATCCTTTCATTCTGATTTTAACAAGACACTCAAACCCTTACTCTCCAACCTCTACTCGTTTTTTATTACTCAAAAAAATCATTCCAATCACAAAACAAATTCCTGCTACAATAATCGGATACCAAAGTCCAACGAATGGATCGGTGCTATAGCTGGCCATCCATGTTGCAATGAATGGGGTGAGTCCACCAAAAACTCCGTTGCCAATATGATAAGGCAATGACATTGAGGTGTAGCGAATTCTTGTAGGGAATAACTCAACCAAAAATGCTGCGATAGGTCCGTATACCATTGTCACTAAAACGATTTGTATAAAGATAAGCCCCACCATGAGCCAATAATTTTTTCCTGCAAGAGAAACTTGTTTCTTCGTTTCTGTTTTAGATCCATTTTTCTCTTTAGTGATTTCAGCCAAAGAAGTTTGATCTGTAAAAACATGTGTGCGGGTTGATGTTCGTAAGGTATCGCCTTCTTGGATAGAAGAAGATCGTTGAATACTTTCTTGTTCTTTGATTTCTATTTTAGCAGTAGTATCTGTGAGTGAATACATTTGCTTATAAATTGGTCGGTATAAAATTACAGCCAGAGCCATGCCTGTGAGCATGATAAACTTACGCCCTACTTTATCTGACCAAGCACCGAAGAAAATAAAAAGCGGAGTGCCTAGTACCAATGCAATAGCCATAATAAAGTTTGCCTGCACGTACTCTAACTGACAAGTCTTCTGCAAAAACGAAAGCGCATAAAATTGGCTCGTATAAAACACTACCCCCTGCCCTGCTGTTGCACCAAATAGTGCTATCAAAACAAGTTTAAGATTTTCTTTTTTTCCAAAACTTTCTTTGATAGGATTAGCAGCTATTTTTCCTTCGGATTTAATTTTTGCGAATAATGGAGATTCGCTCATGCGCAAGCGGATGTAAATGGAAATACCGACTAAGAAAACTGACAACAGAAAAGGAATTCTCCATCCCCAACTCGCGAAAGCTTCTACCCCTATTGACTGCCTCACCATAAGTATTACGCCAAGCGAAACAAACAAACCTAGTGTTGCTGTAATTTGAATGAAGCTGGTATAAAATCCTTTTCGGTTGGCAGGTGCATGTTCTGCTACATACGTAGCGGCTCCGCCATATTCTCCACCGAGCGCAAGACCTTGCACAATGCGCAAGAATAAAACAATCAGTGGCGCAAAAATTCCGATGGTCTCATAATTAGGCACTAGCCCCATGGCAAACGTGGAGCCACCCATTAACACAAGCGTAACTAAAAAGGTGTACTTGCGCCCTACTTTATCTCCTAATCTGCCAAACACCAACGCACCAAATGGGCGTACTATAAAACCCACTGCAAATGTTGCGAGCGTAGAAAGAAATGCTGCGGTAGGATTTGCCTTCGGGAAAAATTGTTCTGATAAAATGGTAGCTAAACTTCCGAAGATGAAGAAGTCATACCACTCGATAAGTGTACCGACTGAAGAGGCAGTGATGACGGACCAGAGTTTTTTTTTGTCGGTGTGGGAAACAGCTTGAGTCACTTTGATTTATTTAAAAACTGGGATGTCATTAAGTCGGAAAGCTAGAAAGTCGGGAAGTCAGGAAGTCCGAAGAAGCTACCGACCTACAGACTTTCATACTTACTTTCAAAACTTACTACCAAAAGGCAATATATAACGCGGCAATAACGCCCATAAGAATCAATGCCCCCACCGCAAAAGATTTCTCTAACGTAAACATCTCTCGTGTAACTTCAATTCCTTTATTTTCTTTGTAAGGATAAATCATACTTACTACAAAAATAATTACCATCAATGATCCAAAAACTATAGTCATGCGATGTAAAAAAGGAATTGCAGGAAACCATTCATTAAAACTAATTCCTAAAGGCAGTGTAGCAAGTGCCGCTACTAAAGCTGCTACTCCATTAGCCCGTTTCCAAAACATACCCATTAAAAAGATGGCTACTACGCCAGGAGAAATCAATCCGCTAAACTCTTGAATAAATTGAAAAGCCTGATCGAAGCGGCTTAACTGTGGTGCCATAAAAATGGCGATGATCATCGACCCCACTATCGCACCTTTTCCCACATTTACTAAACTTCTTTCTGAAGCATTCTTCTTGAAAAATTTTTGATAGATATCGAGCGTAAAAATAGTTGATATACTATTTGCCTTTCCCGCTAAGGAAGCAACAATCGCGGCTGTTAGTGCAGCGAAAGACAAACCCTTCAATCCGGTGGGTAATAAGTTTAACAATACCGGATATGCTTTATCAGACTTTACTACTTCTTTTGTAATGCCATCGATGGTTACACTCTCTAACATTTCGGTTTGAAAAAATCCATTCTTGTACAAAACAAACGCTGCGATGCCGGGCAACACAACAATTACGGGCATCAACAATTTTAAGAACGATGCGAACAGCAAACCTTTACGAGCGGTAGGAAGATCTGCGCCTAAAGCTCTTTGTGTAATGTACTGGTTACATCCCCAATAACCGAGGTTAGCAATCCAAAGTCCACCAATTAACACCGCCATGCCTGGCAATTTTTGATATGCATCTTCTGTCCCTCCTTTTCCATCGGGCATCATCACATCGCCTTTATCCAAAATCATATGGAAGTGATCTGTTGCATTTGCCTTTATATAGCTAAGAGCAGTCCACACATTGCCTCCGCTAATCTTTTCGGCAACTAAATCTAATGCTAGGTAAGTGGTAGCCAAGCCGCCCAGTACCAATACAATTACTTGAATAACATCGGTGTAGCCAATCACCTTCATCCCTCCAAGGGTAATAAAAACAGCAAACACCGAAAGACAGACAATACAAGTGTAGGAATCTATACCTGTAATGGTACTCACCGCTAAAGCACCTAAGTATAGAATAGAAGTGAGGTTCACGAATATGTACATGAGCAACCAGAACACCGCCATGATGGTTGCCACCAGCGGACTATAGCGCTGCGACAAAAACTGTGGCATGGTGTAAATTTTATTCTTGAGATAAATAGGCAAGAAGAAAGCCGCAACAACAATCAACGTAATGGCCGCCATCCATTCGTAAGAAGCAATGGCAAGGCCCATGGCAAAACCAGAGCCTGACATGCCCACAAATTGCTCGGCCGAAATATTAGAAGCAATTAAAGAGGCCCCAATTGCCCACCACGTAAGCGAGCCTTCTGCCAAAAAGAAATCTTTAGAATCTATCTCCGCTCTTTTTTTGCGAGAGTAAATCCAGTAGCCATAAGAAGAAACAATTACAAAGTATACCAGAAAAACAATGTAATCTACGAGCTGAAGTTTTTGCATGCGCAATTCGTTTAGATTTCTAAAAGTTAAGTTTAGGCTTTAAAGTTGTTAGTTCAAAATCGTTGGTGTAAAAGTTTTGGGCGTGCCCCCAGCCGAGGCGGCCTCGGTCGGGCTTTTCACTGCAAGTCCTCGTTTCGCTGCCGCTCACTGCGGGCTTTCCGTTACAATCCCTCACGCAAAGGCCACTGCATAGCAATCTTGGTGACTTAATCATCGTAGACTTAACCTATGTTATATAATAGACACATAAGTGCAACCATATTCAATCAAAAGTAAGTTACCCCATATCTTGCAGCCGCTTTTATAATCACCTGATCATATTAAAGACTATTCGATGTTAGAAAATAGTGAAAAGAAAGTACCCTTTAACAATGAGGACAATACGGAGGAAATCAAGGGTGTTAAATATGAAGCACTTCAAAAGATATTATTAGGATATGAAGAATATTGGCTGGATCAAAAAGGGATAATTATTAGCAGCAACCTAGAAGCAGTAACAATAACAGGATACGATGAGTGGGAAATAATGGGAAAACACATCTCAATTCTGTATACGGAGGTAGATATAATAGCTGGAAAATTAAATAACGATTTATTCAAAGCAGATGAAAAAGGTCTGGTAACAATGTCTGGCATGAAGCTCAAAAAAAGGGGGCAGCATTTCTGGGCCACCATAAAAATTACTGCTATAAAGCCATTTAACGACTCTAGCCCAAAATACATTTTCACAATACAAGATACTACTCACAAAGCGATGTATAAGCTGGCAATTTTGCAGGTGCGCGATGAATATCTTAATCTATTCAATAATTCGTTTATTGCCATTCTCAAGTTTAACTATCAGACCGGATCAATCACAAAACTCAATAAAAAATGCGAAGCGTATTTTGATAATAACTCGCGCGATGAACTTGATAAAAGATCATTCAGAAGTATATTTTTTGATTCTGCGGATTATGTAGCCATCATGGCATTATTACAGCAGCATTCAAAAGTTGAGAATTTTGAATTTAGATCTAACAGCGAGTCTGAAAGATGGCTATCAATATCATGTAAACTATACGCTATTAAACAATTTGTAGAAGGTGTTGTGATCGACATTACTGAACGCAGAAGAGAGATTTTAAAATTGAAAGAAGTCAATGAAGAACTTGACCGATTTATTTATCACGCCTCTCACGACCTTCGCTCTCCGATTACATCTGTAGAAGGATTGCTTTCTTTAATAAAAATGGAGAGTAATAATGGCCAACTTATAAAAACCTATTGTGTAATGGCGCAACAGAGACTCACTCATTTAACCAATTTACTAAGAGATTTTGTAGCCCTTGCCTACAACAATACTGTAGACGCTGAACACGAACTAATTGATATGCAATCCGTAATTCTGGAAGTTCTTGCCGAATTAGAACAATACAAACATGTTAAGGTGCTATCAGAAGTAGAAAATAAAATACCTTTTCGGTCTAGCCGAATTCGAATTCGGCTAATTCTTAAAAGTCTGCTTGACAACGCCTTGAAGTATCAAGATCCAAGCAGTCAAAATCCTACTGTTAAGATTATCGGAACAGTAACTAAGTATAACTTAAAATTATCTGTTTCCGATAATGGTATTGGTATCGAAAAAGAGCATAGAAAAAAAGTATTTGATGTTTTCTTTCGGGGAACAACCTTAAGCAATGGTAGCGGCATGGGGCTTTATATAGTTAAATCAATAATCAACAAACTTTCCGGAGATATTGAGTTAAAATCTGAAATCAATAAAGGAACAACAGTCATTGTTAACGTTCCAAATAAACTTAATCATTTAGTACCAAGTGAAAGATCTATTTCACAAAATCTTTCAATAGCCAATTTTTAATTATAAAGTAATGAATAAAATAATGGAAGACTCTACTTACCGTGTATGGGTTGATGAAAGTATTAATGTGATCTACACGAAGGTGTTTGCCGTAAAGAACAGCATAGCTGATTTTGAAAGGGATTGTGAAAATTATAATTCATTAATAAGGGAGTTGATTAGGGATAACCCCAACCTAAAGTATTCTATTTTTGATGGATTAGATGTTCCTGCGCTCTCTATCGAGTATATGTCAGTTTACTTTGGTAGATATGTGCCGCTCCAGTTAAACAATGGGGTAAAGTACAAAGCGTTTGTAGCTCCTGAGCACCTCTTTGGAAAAATAATGATAGCTGAAGCTCCACTTTTCCTAAAAGGATGTAACGTTGAATTTTTCGATAACGTCAATCAGGCTCTTTTTTCTGTTTTATCATTACAACTTTCAGATAATTAGCCTAAGTTAATTTGTATCAATGTTTTTTCAGCTAACCCATTTGTTCATCTGTCTATACTCTATCTAATAGAATTACTATAAAAATGAAACTCGCTAAAATAAATAAAGAGAAATTTCCACTGGTTGTCATTACTTATCTTAATGATAAGCCTACTACTCAAGATATTGATGATCATGTGGCCGAATTAAAATCGCTTTACGCAGCAAAAGAGAAAATGGTTTTCATTAACGATTCACGTAAAATCAAATATTTATCAAGTGAGGTTAGGATTAAACTTGGAAATTTTCTCAAGCAAAATTTTGAAATAATCAAGCAGTATAACCAAGGGATCATTTTTATAACTAACTCCATGGTAGCATCTGTGTTTGTAAAAGGAGTTTTCTTAGTTCAAAAGCCGCCCTACCCATATTTCATTCATACAGAAGAAGAGAAAGCAATAGAAAAAGCTAATGAAATTCTTCGAGTATCAATTCAAGACGCAATTCCAAAATAGAAAAATCAAGCAGTAGATTTATTTAAAATTTCTAGTATAGATTTATAGTATCTTTTAATTAACATCAATGCCAATTATCCAGTATATTAATAAAAACCTTGGGCTAAAATTAAAAAGTGAAACAGAGCTTCCTTTCGTTATTCAAAAGCATCAATTTTCAAGAAATCAATTAATTACTGGAATCGGAGATGTTGAAGATCGAGTTTACTTTATTGACAAAGGGATGGTTCAGATTTCTATCCCCTCAAATAATTCTTATAAAGTAATTGATTTTTTCTTCCGTGCTCAATGGTTTAGCTGCTTTACTTCCTTTCTTAATCGTGGCCCTTCTGATGTAGAGGCACGAGCCCTGTTAGACAGTAAAGTGGAAGCAATAACCTACGATGAACTTCATAAATCCTACTCTAATTCAATATTGGCAAATCAATTTGGAAGACATGTAGTAGAGCAACTTTTTTTATTGAGGATCAAAAAAGAAAAAGACGCAATAACTAAATCAGCTGAACTTCGGTACAGAGAAATGTTAAAAGATAACCCCGAGATGATTCATTCAATTCCTGTTGGCAAACTGGCTAAGTACTTGGGCATTTATCCGGAGAGTCTCAGTCGCATTAGAAAAGCCGTCACATCAAAATAATGAACGAATAGCGAGTTTGCACTCAGTCTAATTTATATACTATTCCAGTTTGATGGGTTACCTCTCCTACTGTGTAAACTTCCAATATTAAAATACTCTCTACTTATCGTAAATGTCATTTAAAAATATGAAAACAAAAGTAAAAACCACAGCAATTTACTATTCCAAACTCGAGCGAGTATTTAAAACACCAATACTTTGCGATCTATCCAAAATCCATACAGGTCTTGGTATTATGCCAAAAGTTACGCATTGTACAAATGACAATAAATGGGGGCAAGTTGGCTCAACTAAAAAAGTATATGTTTCAAAATCCTTAACTCAAGAAGGTGGATTTAGTTCAATAGACAAGGTAGTAGAAAGAATAGAAAATCAGTACTGGAAAATTGAGGTTAGTGAATTTCAGTCCTGGATGTTAGGGTTTTCAAAATTTGTTGGAGAATGGAAGACAACAGAATTGGAGAAGGATTTAATATTAGTAGAATATACTTATACAATGTATTCGGAAATTATATTTCTATATCCTTTAAATTGGTTATTCGCAAAAATTTTCCGGAAAAAATATATGACGCAAGTCCTGGAAAATATAAGGCAATTGGTGTACAGTTTAGAACCATATATGTACAAATGATTATTGCTGTTATGGTATCCAATCCTCTATCACCAATGTTTGCACTCTATCATTTTTATCTAAACAACCGCAAAAACTACTGTTAAAAAATAAAAAGAAGTACTATTGCATAGGGTCATAAAATTTTATCTTAAAGCAAAATGGAAGATTCAAAAACCAACACGCAAAACGCGGCATCCGCCACAAATACAGAACCTAAAGTGACTGGCATTGGCGGAATATTCTTTTTTGCTGCCAACCCCAAAGAAACAAGGGAATGGTATGCAAAAAATTTAGGGGTAGAAGTAACTGATTGGGGCTCCACCTTCGAAACAAGAAATGTAAACAAGCCCGAAGAAATTAATCAACTTCAATGGACTCCTTTTAAGAATGGCAGCGACTATTTTGCGCCTTCAAAAAAAGAATTTATGATTAACTACCGCGTGCAAAATATAGAAGCCCTCGTAGAAAAGCTGCGCGCCAATGGTGTTACCATTCTAGATGACTTGGAAACATTTGAATATGGAAAATTTATTCACACCCTGGACGATGAAGGAAATAAAATAGAACTGTGGGAATCTATCGTATAAAGCAATTGGTACAACTGATTGATCAATAGAAGCTGCTTAAAAAGTAAGCCTTAATTTTCTATTACTCCCACCCCATCTACTAACTTCACTAAGTAAAATTCCGGTTCAATCCCGAAGGTGAAAGTGTATTGATGAATTGCCTTTTCCTGAAAAGCCTTAACAGAATCTGTTTTAATAAGGTTGATGGTGCATCCGCCAAAGCCACCACCCATCATACGCGCGCCCGCTACTGTTTCTTTCTCTTCTTCTGCCAGCTTTACCAGAAAATCAGACTCCTCGCAACTAACTTCATACGACTGACTCAATCCCCAATGAGTTTCGTACATTAATGCTCCAAATGCTTTCAACTCATTTTTCTTCAATAGTTCAGCAGCCTGCTGCGTACGATTAATTTCGTCTACAATGTAAAGGCACTTCATAAAAATATCTTCGCCTAGCGCATCTTGAAATTCGTAGAGCATGGCACGCGAAACATCTCGCAACGAAAATACCTTTGGATTTTTTTGATGCAAGATGGAAACACCCTTTTCGCATGCCGCACGCCTTTGGTTATAAGCCGAAGAAGCAAGCGTATGTTTCACCTTCGTATCAATTAACAGCAGCGAATAATCTTTTAAATGAACAGGCACCACTTCGTGTTTCAACGCACGGCAGTCCAATAACAAGGCCGAATCTTTCACACCAAACAAACTCGCGTACTGATCCATAATGCCGCACATCAACCCCACAAACTCATGCTCGGCATACTGTGAGATTTTTGCCAACTCTAGCCGATCGAGTTTGCAATTAAAAAGAATATTTAATCCAAAAGCGAAACCATTACACAAAGCAGCCGAAGAAGAAAGGCCCGCTCCTGCCGGAATGTCTCCACCAAAAACACAATCTACGCCATGCACTGGCAAACCCATTCGTTGGAATCCATCCACTACACCCATCAAATAATTCACCCAGGTTTCACCCGAATTTAAATCGCGAATAGAAAACGAAACACCTTCGCCCATATCTGCGGAGTAAATATTGCATTTCTCAGTACCACTCGGAGTCATCGCAAAATAAATAGCACGATCAATTGCAGCTGGAAATACAAAGCCGTTGTTGTAATCGGTGTGCTCACCAATAAGGTTGATTCTACCCGGAGCCCGAATCAGCAATGGATCTGTTGAAAATTTCTGTTGAAAAATAGTAAAGATAGAGCGGGCAACATCAGCCATATTACAAGTATAGCAATCAGAAATATCAAACCCAAAATCGGACAGTATAAATCAAATCCGAACAACGGTTAGCTAAGAAACCATCATTCCACCGAATTTGAATATATCTGGAAGCTGGTACATGCTTTGTAAACTCGTTAGAAAATTAACTTATGCTGAAGTATTATTTTGTTCATTTCACTCGCAGCCTTCAACGAAACAAACTATTCTCGCTCATAAATCTGCTGGGGCTTACCGCAGGAATTACTAGCGCTTTGTTTATTTACTTATATGCCAAGCATGAATTTAGCTATGATCGATTCCACCCAATGGCTGAAAATATTTACCGAGTCAATCAAACATTTATTTGGGGAGAGAACAATGACTCAGAGTTTGGTTCTACCGGCCCAGGTGTCGCTTATGCTGTAAAGGAAGAATTGCCTGAAGTAAAATTAATAACTAGCCTGCACACTCCTGGCGATCAATTGATTTCCTATACGAATAGTAAAAATGAGGTAATCACTTTCGATCAAACCAACCTACTCGCAGCCGACTCAAATTTCTTTCAAATGTTTTCCTTTCCATTGGTAAAAGGGAATTCTCTATCTGCGCTGAATGGAGCTAACCGTATTGTGATGACAGAGAAGACGGCTAAGAAATATTTTGCAAACGAAGATCCTATAGGCAAAATGGTACGAATGGGATCAGAGGAAAATCAGCAAGCATTTGAAGTTACCGGAGTATTGAAAGACCTGCCCTCTAATACTTACCTGCAATTCGAAATGTTGGTTTCTATGACGAGCTACCCCGTGGTAAAAAGATTGTACTGGAGCTGGGTATGGACTCAACTAGAAACTTACGTATTGCTAGATCAAACAGCCTCGATTGATAATGTGAGAGAAAAGCTGAAAGTAATACCTCCTAAACATGCGGAGGCAACTTTGCAGCGCGCTATGAATATGTCGTATGCTGACTATGTTAAGTCGGGCAAAAAGTGGGAGTTGTTTTTACAGCCACTAACAGGTATTCATTTGCCTTCAAAAACAATTTATAACAGATTGCCTAACGATGGCAACCTGAAAATTATTTACTCGCTGGTAGGTGCAGCCATCTTCATCATTTTACTTTCATGCGTCAATTTCATGAACTTATCTACGGCACAGTTTACCAAGCGAATGAAAGAGGTAAGCGTTCGCAAGATTTTAGGTTTAGGAAGAACAGAATTAGGCTTTGGTTATTTTATGGAAGCACTTGTGTTCTGCACAATCGCCTTTATTGTTTCACTAGCACTATTACAATTGCTATTGCCGGGGTTCAATTTATTAGTCGGCAGACAATTGGAATTCAATTGGCTAAGCAATCCCACTCTACTATTATCTATTGGTGGGTTAATCCTGACGATGAGTTTAATCTCTGGCAGTTATCCAGCCGTCTTTCTAAGCGCCTTCAATCCTATACAAGCCCTGAAGGGAAAATTAAAAACCGGACAAGAAGGAAAGTTTTTTAGAAACGGATTAGTGGTTTTTCAATTTACTGTATCCATTGCGCTAATAATCTGCACCGCTGTTGTTTTTCAGCAGCTAAAATATGTGGCCGAAAAAGATTTAGGGTTCGATAAAGAAAACCTGATTGTGCTAAGTCATGCCGAGCGAATTAAAGATGTAGAGAGCATGATTGGCGCTACTCAAAACATTCCCGGCATTTCAAAAATTTCGATGACAACTTCTGTGCCTCCTACAATTTTTGGAGGAGATAAATTTACAGCCGAAGGAATGGGCGACAAATCCTTTCCACTCAATTTCAATTCAGCTGACGAGAATTACATTCCCACATTAAATATCAAACTTAAATTTGGAAGAAACTTCTCTAAAGATATTCCCGGAGATGAAAGTCGTGTGATTTTAAACGAGAAAGCAGTGGCACAAATTGGCTGGGATTTAAATGAATCAGTAATCGGTAAAAAGATTCAACTCCCCGGAAGTGAAATTCGCTTTGAGGTAGTTGGCGTATTAAAGGATTACCATTATTGGACGTTGGGAAATCCGATTGAACCTATGGGTCTTTTCCATTTAAAGAATAAACAACTTTTTGGAGGCGGTAATAAAAAATATCTGATCGCACGGATAGATAGCAGAACCTCAGAGGCCTGGAATAAAACAATAGCTAGATTAAGCTCTGTATGGAAACAAAAGGCCGGAGATTTTCCTTTTGAATATTCATTTGTCGATCAGTCGTTTGCCAACATTTTTAAAGGCGAGGAAAATTTTGGAAAAACACTTACGGTACTAGCAACTTTAGGAATCTTGATTGCATCACTCGGCCTATTGGGGATGATCGTTTACGCATTAGAGCAACGCACAAAAGAAATAGGCATACGAAAAGTTTCAGGAGCTTCTGTAATGGATATTCTGGTGCTAATCTCAAAAGGTTATACCAGACTTATATTGCTTGCTTTTATCATTGGCGCTCCACTCTCGTATTGGTTAATGACAAATTGGTTGCAAGATTTTGAATATCACATTACGCCCTCGCCATTCATTTACATTTTTGCAGGAGTGGGTACGCTCACTACTGCACTACTAATTACCAGCTATCATTCTATTAAAGCCGCGTTGATCAATCCCGTAGAAGTATTGAAGGATGAATAGTTAAAAAAAATATAATATCTTTGTTTAGAACTTATGAAGAATACTTTAACTATTGATAGGACAAAAGAGTGGAGGGTAGCAGACTATCTGCTGTTAGGTGAAATAAAAACTCCTTGTCAATTAATAAACGGAGAATTGATTATGAGCCCAGCACCTAACACTGAACACCAGCGAATTCTTAGAAAACTATTTCAAGTCTTTTATGAATTTAATCTTCCCGGAGAAATTTTCTTTGCTCCAATCGATTTATACATTGACAATAAAAATGTATTTCAACCTGATCTCGTTTATCTATCAGAAAAAAATAAAGCCTCTATAACAGGTCGTGGTATTGAGGGGCCAGTTGACCTTATTATAGAGGTTATCTCGCCTTCCAACAGCTATACCGATCGCAATCAAAAGAAAAAAGCTTATTTAGATTTTGGTATAGAAGAATACTGGATTGTTGATCCAGCAAATAAAACATTAGAAATCTACACACCTCAAACAGGACTTGATGTGCCTCTTATTTACCTCTCTGCAAGCGGACAAGTTCAATCTCCTTCTTTATCCTCTTTGAAGTTTAATTTAGAAGACATCTTCTGAGACGTTACGAACGCTCATTCCAACACAACCCAGTAGAATTAAAAGAACAACCCAACTAGAACCAAGAGTAACTTTGTTTCCTACCGTATAAGGTATAGGCTCAAACTTAAATTCTATCACATGCTTTCCTTGCGGGATTTCCAAGGCGCGTAAAACATAATTGGCGCGAAGGATAGGAACTTCTTTCCCGTCCATCAACGCATGCCATCCCTTCGGGTAATAAATTTCTGAGAACACGGCAAAGCCATTTACAGACGATTGCGATTCGTACTTCACATAAGCAGGTTTAAAATCAATTAAATTAATGGTTGACAAGCTATCAAACTCAAAATCTTGAACATTGAATTTTGAATTATCAAGTACCGCCATACTCTTAGTGTTTACCTCGGCAATCTTCTTCAACTCTTCGGTTGGCGAATTTACCTTCACCACTTCTTTCACAAACCATGCAGCTCCGTTGGCATCTTGATTAGGAATAATATTTCCGGCTTGCTGTCCGTACACAACATACTTCGTGTTGAGCATATTTAAAACAGGCAGCTTTTTAAAATCGAGTTCGCCCGATTGCGCATCCTTATATAAAATATCCGTTTCCCTTGCTATGCAAGAGTCATACAAATCTTGATAGCGTCTTAGTTTAGCTCCATGATAGCCGCCCAACGAATGATGATTGTAAGATGTATTTGCTTCCGCCATTGCGCCTTGAAGATTGTAGACGCGGTAATAGCTTTTATCTTTCAAAATCTCTTCGTCAGCTGGTGTGTTTACATGAGTTGTATTATCGCGCTTGCGCTGAAAGTTTTCTTTAGAAAAATAGCGTCTGTTAACAATAGCCAAATCTAACGTAATCATTAAGGTAAGGAAGGCATAGAATCCTATTGAAGAAATTTTCTTCTCTACGTTAAAATAGAGCATAATAAATATTGAACCAATAAAAGCCAACGAACGAAACGCATCGGCTCGCAACAAACTCCTTCTATCGGCACTGAGGGCTTTTGTAAACCAAATAGGTAGCTGACCTTCGCCATCTTTAATAAAGCTGCCCATTCCCGCAAATAAAATCAGCAGTAAGCAAATACCACCTGTGGCACCGAAGGCAATCAGTAAATTCTTCTTCGTCTCTTTATTAATTCCAACAGTCAAAAGTTTTTCAACACCTAGCATTCCCAACAAAGGCATTGAAAAAAGAATCATCACTAAAGCAAAACTTACCGACCGAAATTTATTATAGCCAGGAAAATAATCGAACATAAAATAGTTGAAGGTAGAGAAGCTATCGCCCCAACTCAACATTAAACCCAACGCACTTATCGGAACTAACCACCAAACATATTTTTTATCTGCGAATAAAATCCCACACACAAAAAGAAAAATGATAATAGCACTGCCATAATAAGAACCAACGGTAGAACCTTGTGGCCCCCAATAAGCTGCTGTATAATTAGCTAACTGATTCGCTGTTTCATTATCACCAGAATTTACAAGTGCCTTATAGGTTGCGCTGCCTTGATCTTGCACAAATGATTTCATGCTGGTGCCTCCGTAAAAATCGGGAATCAGTAACGCCATAGATTCCCACACGCCATACTTATAGGCAAACGCATAATCGCGCGATAGTCCTTCGGTGTCTTTTGATCTTTCTGCTGCTGGCTTCACTAATTCTGAAGCTCCACGAATAGAATATTTTGTATATTCTGTAATAGCCCAAAACTGCCCGAAGAAAGTACCTATTGCAATCAACGCTGCCGGAATTAAAACTCCAACAGATTTAAGAAACTCACTCAGTTGCTTGGATTTATAATGATAAATGAATTGTACCAATCCATAAGCAATAACAATCAACAAAAGATAATAGGTTATTTGGAGATGGTTCTCGCGCAAGTGTAATGCAAATGCCATCGCGGTAACGCCAACACCGAGTATACGCTTTCCTGAAAAAACGATATGAATACCGGCCACTACTAAAGGCATAAAAGCAATGGCTCCTATGCGAGCATTATGGCCGGCACCTAAACCAATGATTATGTAAGACGATAACCCAAAAGCCAAAGCACCTGCTATAGCAAGGTAAGGCCGTACCCTAAAAGCCAACAACAAAATATAATAGCATAAAAAAGCGAGAAAAATATTATTAACAGGATGAGGTAAGAAAAAGCTCATTATTTTTTTTGTCCACACAACAGGTCCATCGCTCCATCTTAAGCTAACCAGGTAGGCAGGCATTCCGCCAAACATGTTAGAAGCCCAAAGTCCCTCC
>JANYHI010000040.1 GCA_025359125.1 Cytophagales bacterium | reverse complement strand
GTACTCTATCTGTATGTGCAATAGTGATATGTTTGATGTTTGTTTTCAATATTTTCACCGCATTGGGCTTGGCTATTTTAAGTTTGATCACTACATCGTTTTGATAAATGATTTTACCGCAATATTTTCCTACTTCCGTTTCGATAAGGTAAGTGGTGGTGTCCTCTACAGGAAGTATTTCAGGATTGCCCCACAAGAAAATTCCTACTATGGACTTCAACATATTCTTCATGTCAAATAGGTTTCTGGTTTGTTTCGGAATGCAACTCTGTAAATGATTTTGATAGACTACTTCGTTCAACCGATTTCGTTTTAAGGTTAAGCCCAGCCTCAACGAGGTTCAAAAAAACTTTCCTATCGTGTGGGGTGTTTAAGTTTTGACAAGTCATGTTATACTTTTTCTTGTGCTTATCCTCTATCAAACGCTAACTCATAAACGATTCGTTTTTTCTTAGTCTACTCGTTTTCGGATTTTCGGCATACTCCGTTTCTATTTTTAGCTAAATCATTTCTTCTTCGTAAGATGTTTCTTCATCACATCTTCCCAATGGCTGCCCTCTGCTTTATTGCTTTCAAAATTTGTCTTCCTGTTTTTTGCATTGCCGTTAAAGGCACTCATCATTGCTTTTGCTTTGCCGGGGTATTTCGTAAGGCGATCTACCTGACTGCGTAGGGACGAGTCATTGTCTTTCATCCCTTTCAACTCGCCAATGCTGGGGGCTGAGCCGAAGTAGGTTGCCTGCCACCATTTTTTAGTTTGCGGATCGTACCAACTTAAGTAGCCTCCTTTTTTTATTTCGCGTGGCTTTTTCAACGCACCAGTAAAGCTGTAGCGTGTGGCAGGCGAAGCCACGGGGTCAAAATAATGAGGAGTATAAAAATCACTGAGCAACACACCATTTACAGAATAACCATGAGATGCATTTTCGCACGGATCACATACTTCTACCAAATATTTCACCCGACCTTGTCCGCTTTTAATACTATTGCTGGCAATTAGGCGGTTGCCAAAAGGGTCTACCAACATCTCGCACATTTCATGGCTGCAGGTAAGCTGCCAACCTTTCTCTAGTTGCACGAAGGCATAAGGTTGATGGTGTTTGTCGGCATGATAGCCGGCTGCAGTAGGGTCGTCAATTTTTTCGGTGATGATGATGGGCCAATAGCCTACGGGTACATTTTTAATATCGGGGAAAGCATCTACGGTTGCCTTGATACCCCAGATGGGGCCCAAGTCGCGAGTAGCTTGTTTCTGTAATGCTGCCACAGCCTGCGCAAGGTCGGCAGCATGAAGTGATTTCGAATGGTCAACGAGTGCGAGTTGCTGAAGTAACATAAGTAGTGGTTGGTTGGCCTAGTATTGGGTTTTATGCTGCACCGTTTTGGTATAAACAAAGCTTGCTAAAAGAAGTAATACTGGTCAACAGGAAAAACCCTGTATTTTAACAGGGGTTTATCCTGTATTTGTACAGGATATACCCTGTATTTGCTAATCGTATGTAGTTTTGTAGGTATAGAACGTTAGTTTTGATTTATTACTAAACTTAACTACAAACTATTATGGGTAAACATGTGCAAGAACTCGTTTTCTTTTTAAAAGCAAGTGATTTAAAAAAGATTACCGACAAAGCTGGTGATAGAATGACCGGCTTAAAGTTATCTCTCGGCATCGATTCGAAAAGTAAGCTTTCGATCAAGGCTAGTCCTGTTTTCAAATCATCGGGCAATGCAAAAACCAGATCGGGTGGCGACCCTGTAGCATTCGATGCAGTACCAAATCCTCCGGGCAGCGGTATTTAATTTTTTAATCAGCTTGCAGAAATAAACAAGTAAGTAAATTGATAAAAAGTTTTTTGAGGATATACTTAGATGGCCTTGCGCCCATCGTACCGCTATTGATTCTATTGACAGGTTACAAAACTTTCCAGCTAAAGGGCAAAGTGTTTGTGCTCCTCTTTTTTATCATTAGTACCATTGGATTTTTGACTGCTGATTACATCGATCACTTGGGGGATAATAATTTATTAGTTTATAATATTATCCCCCTTTTTTTTGTTGTCAATTTGTATTTTTTCTTCAGAATAATTCATATAAACCCTGTTATCCGCAATATCAACACGCTGATGTTGATCTGTCTGGTAGTTCTCTATTTTTATAGAAAAGAATATATTTTAGAATACAAAGTATTTGGCAGCCCCTATTACATCATGTTTTCAATTTTTACCCTTGTCAATTGCTTGGGTTATTATTATCAAGAGTTTATTGCCATGGGCGAAATAGTGATGTGGAGAAAACTCGAATTCTGGTTTATTGCCTCTATTTTGTTTTATGCAAGCACCAGCTTTGTAATTTGGGGTTTCTTCAAAATGTTAATGGATAAAGGAACGGCCATTGGCTTAAATAAAAAAGAATTGAAGTACATTGGAGATCTTTGGCAGCTACATAATGTGGTATTTACAATTTCTTGTTTGGGTTTCTTTGGCGCTTTGATATGGAAGAGATTCAAGATCAAATTTTAACCGTACTGCTGGCCTCTTTATTTCTGCTGCTTTTCTTTGTAGGATTTTTAATTTTTACCATCCTTTATTTCAGAAGATTCAATCAGTTGCAACTGGAGAAAAAAGAACTGAAACTTGTTTTTGAAAAAACAGTAAAGAAAGTTGAGCTAGAAATAAAAGAACAAACGATGCAGCATATTGCGCGCGAGCTGCACGACAACCTGGGGCAAGTGGCCAGCCTGATTAAAATAAATTTATACACGCTAAAATTAGAAGATACCCTCCAGACGAGAGAGAAAATTGAAAGCACGCAGGAATTAGCTCGTCAGATGATTGTTGACATACGAGCACTATCTACCAGCCTAAATGGCGATCGGGTAACCCAACTGGGGCTAGCCAAGTCCTTAGAGGGCGAGGTTGAAAAACTCAATAAAACAGGGCTTATAGTGGCCACCTTGCAGCAGCCAGACTATATACCCATCCTAGACGCTAACACCACACTCATATTGTTTCGCATGGGGCAAGAGATACTTAACAATACACTAAAGCACAGTGGCGCAAAGCATGTAACTATCTCGCTTAATGTTAGCAAAAAATTATTTACATTGGCCATTAGTGACGATGGTATCGGCTTTAATTTGGAAGAAAAAATATCAAGTGGTGGTTCGGGGTTGCTTAATTTACAAAATAGAGCAAAGCTGATTCATGCAGATTTTTCAATACAAAGTTCGCCCAACGGAACTGCTATTAGTATTCAACTGCCTTTAGTAAATAATGTCATTGCCGCACCCCCCCATTAAACTCGCGCTGGTAGACGACCATACCCTTTTTCGCAAAGGCATGATTAGCCTGATAGATATGGTAAGCACCCAACATGCCATTCTATTTGAAGCCGACAATGGTTTTGACATGCAGCAAAAAATAGATAAAGCCAATCTGCCCGATATTATTTTGATGGATGTGAATATGCCCACAATGGATGGCTTTGCTGCCGTGCAATGGCTAAAGCAACATCATCCTGAAATAAAAGTATTGGTAGTAAGCATGGTAGATCGCGAGGAAACCGTGGTGCAAATGATAAAACTAGGTGTGAAGGGCTACTTAAATAAGGATATAGAACCCAAAGTACTAGGGCAAGCATTGGAAGCAATAGCCAACAAAGGATTTTATTATACCGACTTTGTTACTGGAATATTAGTACACTCACTACAATGGGATGAAACGAAAAGTCAACTCTCTGCTTCAGATTTAAGTGAACGCGAGAAAGAATTTCTACGGCTGTCCTGCAAAGATATTACCTATCAGGAAATTTCTGAACAGATGAACTTAAGTCCTAAGACTATTGATGGATACAGAAACGTGCTGTTTGATAAACTAAAAGCCAAGAGCCGCGTAGGGCTGGTGGTTATTGCCATCCGAACAGGCTTGGTTGTTTTAGACTGAATACAAAACAAATTCTTGAGCATTCATATTTTTCATAGTTTTGCCGAAAATAAAAATCTGTGCAGCACGATGTAATTATTATTGGCGGTGGAATTGTAGGCTTGGCCACTGCACTTCAAATAAAAAAATCAAATTCCTCACTTTCCATTCTACTTCTTGAAAAAGAAAATGAATTAGCTAAACACCAAACGGGCAATAATAGTGGAGTCATCCACTCTGGCATCTATTACAAACCCGGAAGTTTAAAAGCTACCAACTGCCTCAGAGGCTATCATTTACTTTTAGATTTCTGTAAACAAAACAACATTCCTTTTGAGCTGTGCGGTAAAATAATTGTTGCCACCGATGAAGCAGAAAAACCTTTACTGAATAATCTTTTCGTGCGCGGTCAACAAAATGGTTTGAAGAATTTAAAGAGACTCACGGAAGCAGAATTAAAAGAGCATGAGCCTCATGTAAAAGGTATCGAAGGAATCTTTGTGCCGCAAACTGGCATTGTAGATTATAAAGTAGTAGCCGAAAAATACGGAGAGGTGCTGCGCCATCAAGGTGCTGAAATTAAGCTGGGCGAAAAAGTAATTGACATTAAAACAGAAAGTAATCAGGTAACGGTTGTAACCGACCAAAAAAGCTATACTGCTAAACTCGTAGTGAATTGTGCAGGCCTTTATTCTGATAAAGTAGCTAAGATGACGATCAAAGATTTAAATGTTAAGATTATTCCCTTTCGAGGAGAATATTTTAAATTAAGGAAAGAGAAGGAGTACCTAGTGAAGAATCTTATCTATCCTGTGCCTGATCCTAACTTTCCTTTTCTGGGTGTACACTTTACACGCATGGCCAAAGGTGGTGTGGAAGCGGGGCCGAATGCGGTGCTGGCATTTCAACGAGAGGGCTATAAGAAATCTCAAATCAATTTAGCAGAGCTAGGTGAAACATTGGCGTGGCCGGGCTTTCAAAAAGTAGCTGCCAAATACTGGCGCACGGGCATGGGCGAAATGTATCGTTCCTTTTCTAAAGCAGCTTTCACCAAAGCATTGCAAAAATTAATTCCTGAAATTCAGGAAGCTGATTTAGTAGAGGGGGGTGCAGGTGTGCGCGCACAAGCGTGCGACCGGCAAGGTGGTTTGGTAGATGACTTTTTAATTTTAGAAGAGAAGCAAGTGATTAATGTTTGCAACGCGCCATCACCCGCGGCCACTTCTTCTTTGGCCATTGGTGAAACGGTATCTAAACTAGTTTTGGATAGGTGGTGAGAAAACGCGGAAAGCAAGTCCTGCTTGTATTCCCCACACGTTAATCGATTCGTAATACTGTTGATATACGCCACCCAAAGTTAAATAGGTATTCCAATATCCTTTAGTAGAAAGTCGGTATTCAAATTGAGCACCTATTTCTCTTCTGGGTATTGCACCCATAATGAAGTCTTGTGCTAACCTATATTCTAAAGTTCCTCCTAGTTTCTTATTCGTTGATTGAATAAAAACTCCGTAGGTAGATTCAAAAAAAGAAAGATTGCCACCAAAATTTTCTTTCATAAAACCACCTCCTACTCTGCCAATCACATTTCGGGTAGTAACCAAATTGAGTTGCAGAATCTGCCAATCAATAGAACTGAGACTTTCTGTTCCTGTTGCCGTTTCTTGTAATAAATAGTTGATTCTAAAATCGGTAGAGAATAAACCCCAGTTGCCTCTGATGCGCGGGTTCATTAAATAATAGCGAGAAGGTTGGATGGCTGCCTGCCCAAGGATATCCAATGAAACTATGTATTCATTCTTACTGCGCCTATCCAACTTATATTGTTGCCAAGTAGCTATGCCTTGCAACGATTGAATAAAAACTTGAGCGAAAAAAGCTCCACCAGCAGATGACCCTCCGCCCCGCTCACCTCCTCCTCTGCTACTTGCGTTTTGAGAAGATGAATTTTTAATATCATTCACTTGGGCAGATGCAAACAAGATTTGTAGAACCAAAAATACAGAGAGGAAGAATTTCATATGCTAGAAGGTTCAAAAATTAAGCCAAGCTAAATTTATCAATTTAGTGCATCTCTAAAAACCCTTATCTACATTATCTCAACCCCTTCACTTCTCCCTTTATTTAATTACTTGTACCCATCCCTTGCAAGTTGTTTTACCTTCGATAGCTGCCTCATAAAAATACACGCCTGCCGGAACATCTTTAGCTGTCCAATTATCTTTATAGAACTTATCTTCATATACAATTCCTCCCCACCTATTTACCACCGCCAACGAAACATTAATTCCCGCCTGCGAAATGGGTTTTCCTCCATATTCAATTTCAAACGTATCATTGAAACCGGGAGATTGATCTGGCGTAAAAACATTTGGCACCTTCAATTCAAAAATAGGAACGGTGATTTGCTTTTCATAAATACATGTTTCCTTTTTACCGATTAATCTTACAGAGAAATTACCATCTTTCTCGTATTGATGAACTAGACTAGGCATATCGGAAGTAAACCCATCTCCAAAATCAAAAAAAACCGCTTCGCTTTTATCGGTTTGACTGCTTACATTAATAGACGGTTTTCCAAAGCAATTGTAGTTGATTCGATCCAATGTAAACTTCACATCAATATTTGGCACCACGCGTACATCTACAGTATCTTTTAGTATGCAGCCATTAATATCTGTTATCGACACAAAGTATCTTGTATCTATTTTAGGATTAACAATCGGGTTAGCTTCATTAAGTGTAACTAATTTATCGGCCGATTTCCAACTGTACAATATACCACCACCGGCACTAAGTTGAGTGGTAGTGTTGTAGCACATCACCAAATCAGGCCCAGCAAAACCTTGAGGGGTAGAAACTAAAATTTTCGTTTGTGTAGAATCCTTCCCCACACACGTGCCAATATCAACTGCTTTTAATTTCACGGTGTAAAATCCAGGTAGTTTATATTTGAATGGAATATTATTTTTATTTGATTTAACAGCCGTGGTTCCGTCCCCAAAATTCCAATAGTATACTTGACCTCCTATGCTTTGGTTTTGAAAGACAATTGTATCAGCTACACAAATTTTATTCAGACCTGGTTTATCCAGCAGAGTTGAATTAGTTTGTATTCGTGCTTTCAAAGAAGAAAGATCAAACTTGAAAGCGGCATTATTGCAATTCCCACTTCCATTCGTTCTACTCCATGCATTGGTTGTAGAGGGAAAATCTGAAGTAGAATGCCCCGCTCCATTAAAGGCTGCACAGCCTGAGCAAACCGCATGATACACAACTCCACCTTTATCAAAACGACAAGTGCCACCATCTAAATGCGTCCGCGAAGTTGTTCCTCCTAAATAAGTTGCGTACAATATTTCATTCGCGTTTTCTGAAAGTACCATCAAATAAAAATCAGAGCCACTGGTGGTTTTCTGAAAGGCATCATTCGTGACGGGCATATTATCTGTAGTGCTGCGCCAAAAGCCTTCTAAAGAATTTACTAATCCACCCCAGCCTGCTAAAAAAATATTATTGCAATCATTCACCAAAAAAGCAGTTGGAGAAATGTTGGGAATACCAATGCCCGAACCAAACACGGTGGAGAATAATAAAGTAGAAAGAGAGTTATCAAACTTCTGAATGAACTGACCGCTGTTCGGATTATTATAAACATTAGCAGTAACTGGAAAAGTCCCTTCAGTTTGTCCATATACATATACATTTTCTTGCTTATCTAAATCTAAAAAATAAACCTGATTGAATTGTGAGGTACCGGTAAAAGTGGAGTTAAGTAGCGATGAACCATTTGCGCTAAGTTTTGCAATCCACCCATCGCCATTGCCTTTATTTGTTGATTGATAAACGCCTGTGGTGATAGGAAAATCTACACTTGCACTTCCGCCTCCAACATATAGATTTCCTGTTTTATCAATTTGAATAGTATGAGAAGCATCTGCCAATGAGCCTCCCAAAAAAGTGGCCCAAGAAATCTGACTTAAATCGGAAGTTAGTTTTAAAATTAGCGCATCTGTATCGCCACCGCTGTAGGTTAAGTCAAAACCATTGGTAACTGGAAAATTAACAGAGGAAGTTACTGTGCTGATAAAAATATTTCCGGAAGCATCCGAAATAATATCTCCACGCAACTGATCTCCATAATTCTTTACCAAAGGACTTGAGGTTGGATTTAAACCATCGTTTAAAGAGCCGCCTAAATAAGTGCAGGCTAATAATTGTGTTCCGTCTGAACTGATCTTAGCTACAAAAATATCTGAGCCATTAGAATAATTAACTACATGAGAAGTAAAAGTACCACCATTAAAAGTTCTATCGTAGGCGCTTAAAGAAGTTTTCAAATCAGTCGAACTAGTTGTACCTAAAATCAATAAATCATTTGAAGCTGTCATCACCAAACTATGCGGAGATTCCGATTCACTTCCTCCTAAAAAAGAAGTATATAATAATTGCCCACCCGTTGAATCATATTTATAAATCGCTACGTCATATATTCCCCCATACGAAATTTGAAAAGCGCCTGGTGTTGCTGGAAATGAACCGCCAGCGTTATTCAGATTAACAACCCCAGCAGAATATAATTTTCCATTCTCTCCAGGCGTAGCAGAACTCCCCCAATTGTCGGCAGAGAAACCAGAGTAAGTAGAAAAAATAAGTAGCGGATCAATTACCAATTCATAACAGGGGTCATACCATTCATCTAAACAAAACGACACAATATTATTTTGTAATTCATACTGCCCTTTAACAAATATTTTTTCTCCATTAATGATTTGATACATGACAGGCTTTTTTTCAATTAAGGTTGCTATCGATGTTTTAACTGTCAGGTTATCGTTCTCTATGAAAAGCTGATCAGCACCTGCGTATTGAAATTTTATTATTGAATAATCAGCACCGGGCAATACAATAAAATCGTACTTCAAATTACTTTCTTCCGAATACACTTTCAAATCAATACCATCATAAAAATTTTTATATACCGCTCCCTCGTAAGCACGAACATTCGAACTCCAGCGAGTGGAATCTGTGCCTAAAAAATAATTATAGTAATCTGGCTGAATGCCAAATGTCTTCGGAATAACATTTTTATTACTACCTAAAAAGGAAGACTTAATGATTTGTCCATTGAGCAAAGGATTCGGTATCACCTCCCTTGATTGATGGTAGTCGTGTAGTTCTTCCAGCCTTCGCTGGTCTAAAAACGAATAGGTAAAAGAACCTGATCCAATAAGTAAATTACCACCTTGTATTTTTACAGAAAAATTTATTTCACTAGGCCACTGAGATTGATTAGCTATAAATTTTAATCCGGGGCGAGGGTTGGCAGATACAGAATATAATGTTATCTGAAAAATAAGCGCAATACCACTAATTATCTTTTTTGCCATCGCATTGTAAGATACAAGAGCACCAGCAATAGCGCAAAAAAAAAATTATTTTTGAAGTATTACGATTGAAGAACCTTATCTGACAGGAACCTATACAATCAACTTTCTTTTCGTAACACCTGCAGCGGTGGAGTAGAAATCACTTCGCGAGAGTTAAACCACCCAATAAACACAGTTAGAAAAATTACACCTCCACTAATGGCCAGCAGCTCGAATGTATTAACAGCAAACTCTACTTCAAAAAAGAAACGTGTCAGTAGCCAGCCGCCACCCAAAGACAAAATCATTCCGGTAAGGGCAGAAAAAATTCCCAAATAGGCGTATTCTATTAATGTGATTTTTGTGATCTGACTGGTACGGGCACCTAATGTTCGAAGCAAAACATTTTCTTTCATCCGAATAAATTTACTGTTGATAACTGCTCCGGCTAATACGATCAATCCGGTTACAATGCTAAATAAAGCTAAGAAGCGAACAACTAAGCCAATTTTACCAAAGAGTTCGGTCACCGTGCTGAGAATCAATCTAAGATCTATCAACGAAACATTGGGGAAATTTATAACCAAGGCTTGCTGAAATTTACTTGCCTGAGTAGGTTCATCTACTCGCGTGGCCGCTACAAAAATCTGCGGGGCTTTTTCTAATATTCCGGTAGGGAAAACAAAAATAAAGTTTGGTGGATCTTTCGGCCAATTTACTTTTCTAATACCGCTGATCTTTACTTTTAGGGGTACGCCTTGCAAGTCAAACAGCAAAGAGTCTCCAACTTTTACCTGTAGAGTCTCGTGCATCCCCTCGGAGATGGTTACCCTAACTGAATCCTTTTTGCCGGGGACATACTTGGGTAGTTCACCTTTGATCAGTTCTTCTGATGAAGTGAGACTATCTCGATACGTAACGCGATACTCTCTAGTAAGCGCCCACTCAGGAATGCGAGTGGTATCTTTTTGAATTTCTTCAATCGTTTTACCTTTTAATTCTTTCAATCGACAGGTAATAATGGGCACCACCTGATTGACCGGTAACTTTTGATCTTTAATCAATTTCACCACTCCTTTCTTTTGGTTTGGTTGAATATCAAACAAGATGGTGTTTGATTGATTTTTATTTCCGGTAAACTCAACTTGATTGAGTAAACTATTTTGAATGATATTTAATGTTGCAATGATAAACGCACCTAGCCCAATTGCCACCATTAACACGCGAGTTTGATTGTTAGGCCTGAATAAATTAGACATGGCATGGCGCCAGATAAATGAAGCATTTGTTGGAAAATATCTTCTTACTAAAAAAAGCAATGCATAAGCCACTGCTGTCAAACAAGCCAGCGCAACGCCAAGGCCTACCGCAAAAAATCCGCCTGATATAAAACTTTTAGTTTGATAGGCTGCCGCCAGAATAGGAAACAGTACAATCAAAACAATGGCAGCGTTCTTTGATTTTGATCTGATTTTTCCAGCATTGAAATCTGCACGCAACACCGTGAGTGGCGGAACAAAACGAACCGATATCAGCGGAAGCAACGTGAATAAGATGGAGACAATTCCACCCAAGAAAATACCTTCGAGTATGGCGCGTATCGAAATAGCGAATTCTAATTTTAAGGGAATATATTCTTTAAATGCATAGGGAATGATTTGATGAATGCCAACACCCAATGCGGCACCCATTAAACTTCCGGCCAACCCTAAAATAAAAATTTGAATAAAATAAATATTGAATGCCTGCCAACCAGAAGAGCCCACGCAGCGAAGCACCGCTACTTCGTCTCGCTTTTCGCGCGCGTAAATATGAACCGAGCTGGCTACTCCAATGCAACCCAACACCAAAGCAACAAATGCCAGCAAAGAAAAAAATTGATAAACCGATCTAAATCCCTGACCTAGTCCTTCTCTTCTCGCCTCAACAGTTTCGTACCCAAAGCCCAATTTTTTTGAAAGAGGCTTAACGCGGTCAATCAATAATTTAGTTTGCGACTCAGTTGTCGTTTTGATATACAAACTATAACCAACTCTACTTCCAAATTGAACAAGGCCTGTGGAGTCTAATGCGTCTAAAGAAATATAAACTGCCGGTGCCAGCGTAGACGTTAATCCTCCACCACCCGGAATTTTTGTAACTACACCTGCAACTTTAAAAATAGTATTACCAACTTTGATAGAATCTTCTGAACTCACTTCGTATTGTGTAGCAAGAGACTCATCCAGCATTGCATATTTGCCAGTTTTAACTAACTGATATGCATTTATAGGAAGAGTCAACATCTCACCATAAAAAGGAAAATCACCTTTGATGGCCGTGAGTTTTACCAAGCGCGATTGCTTCGTATGCATAAACATAACCATCGAAGCCATGTCTGCATCTTCAGCAATTTTTTGTTTAGCGGTATCAATTGCCGAAAAAATTTCGTTTGTAAATTTTTTGTTTGAGTTAATGACTAGATCTGCTCCTAACAATTCTTTTGCATTCCGATTCAATTCATCTTGCAACGAATAATTTAAAGATGCAATGGCGACCACTGCCGCAATTCCGGTGATGAGTGAGGCGGAAAAAAGAAATAGCCTCGAAAGATTATGTCTACCATCGCGCCAAGCCATTTTCCAAACCCATGCGTCTTGAAAAATGTTTTTCTGAATACGCTTTATCTTGATTATGTATTCTATCATTACCGAGAAAAAAAGTTGTTAGTTTATCGTTAATGGGTATTAGTTATTGATTAAGATTTTTTCGGAGACAAGTTTTCCACCTTTCATTTGCAGAATACGTTCTGTTTTTTGTGCCAACTCAAGGTTATGAGTAACGAGTACTAGTGTGGTTTTTGCTTCGCGATTGATTTCAAAAAGTAATTGAGTAATCTGGCTTGCATTTTCTTCATCTAGATTTCCGGTGGGCTCATCTGCAAATAAAATACGTGGGTTAGTCATAAATGCCCGTGCCATGGCCACCCGTTGTTGCTCACCGCCCGAAAGTTGTGTGGGGTAATGATTCATTCGATCGCCCAAGCCCACACGCGCCAGCCAATCTTTTGCTTTGGCAGCGAT
The DNA here is from genome assembly GCA_025359125.1 of Cytophagales bacterium. Classification (GTDB taxonomy): domain Bacteria; phylum Bacteroidota; class Bacteroidia; order Cytophagales; family Cyclobacteriaceae; genus ELB16-189. The sequence goes on along the minus strand of JANYHI010000040.1, from coordinate 46,507 downwards.
ATTTTTTTCGCCTCGTAATTCTAGTGGAACCATTACATTTTCAAAAGCAGTAAGAGTAGGAAGCAGTTGAAAATTTTGAAACACAAAGCCAACAAATTGATTCCGCACATAAGCGCGATCGTCTTCACTCATGGCATTCAACTTGAAACCCATTAACGAAATTGTTCCACTTGTGGGCACATCTAATCCGGCACATAAACCTAATAAAGTTGTTTTACCGCTACCCGATGGACCAATGATGGCGAGACTCGTGCCTTGCTCAGCCTGAAAGGAAACATCATCTAGCACGGTTAAAGGGCGATCTCCCGATCGATATGTTTTTGTCAGATGCTCGCTTTGAAGAACTATATCACTCATTTCATTAAAAAGTTAGATTAACCTAAAGTTAAAGTAATCGTTATTTGTTCTAATTTGTTAGCGTTTATTAAAAGAAAAGCAAATCATTTTAAAGTATGGTCGGTAAACGGATACTTCTTATTGTAGTTCTAACTTTTTTTCAGTTCACCACTCCTCCCAAGGTGATTTTATTCTTTGGAGATAGCCTCACGGCTGGCTATGGCCTTGACCCTGAGATGGCCTTCCCATCTTTGATTGAGAAAGAACTGAATAGAACAAGTATAAAAGTAAAAATTACCAATGCAGGCCTAAGTGGCGAAACTTCTGCTGGTGGACTTGCCAGAATTGATTGGGTATTAAAGCAGCCTACTGATATTTTTGTGTTGGAACTTGGCGCGAATGATGGGCTGCGCGGATTGCCGCTCCATCAAACCAGAGCAAACCTGCAAGGAATTATTGATAAGGTAAAAGCTAAATATCCAAAAGTAAAAATTGTATTAACTGGTATGATGGTGCCCCCGAATATGGGGAAACAATATGCGGCTGAGTTTAAAAATATATTTCCAGAGTTAGCTAAAAAGAATAATGCAACGCTCATGCCTTTCTTATTAGATCAAGTGGGTGGTATTGAAAAATTAAATCAAGCAGATGGCATTCATCCGAATGCAGAAGGTCATAAAATAGTAGCTAAAAATTTGGGGGCAATTTTAGTGAAGCTTATTTAATTAATTGCGAATTAAATCTTTCGCAATTAATTCTACCCAATACGAATACATTTTGCCTGAAGGATGAAGTCCATCGGATGCCACCAATGATGTATCTTTTAATCCATCTCTCGAAATTGCAGTAATGTCAAAATATTGAATTTGATGTTTATACGTAATTCTCGCATTGATCTCGTTGAACTCATCGATGGCTGATGAAATTTTTTCTTGCTTGGGTTTCCCGAAAGGTGTGTATCCATAATCTGGTATTGAAACTACGAACACATTCTCTTTCTTTCCCTTTGCCAAGTGTATGGCAATTTTTAAAAGCTGCTCAAACTCTGCCTCGTACTCTTTAGATGATTTACCTTGGTATTGATTGTTAACGCCAATCAGCAATGAAACTAAATCATATTCAGGTTTAAGATTTGCAATGTTAATTGCATTTTTAAGATTATCGGTGCGCCAACCCGTTGTAGCGATAATGGTTGGCTTTTCAATTTGCCATCCTCTCTTAGTTAAAGAATCGGATAATTGATTGGGCCATCTTTCTGCCTGCATTACACTTTCACCAATGGTATATGAATCGCCTAACGCTAAATACTCCATCGGCTTTATTGTTTGAGCTGACATAACACAAAACTGAAAAAGAAATAATGTTAGAAGAATATGTTTCACTGTATTATAACTTTCAGTAAAATTCATAATAATTACCGCAAGTAGCAATATTATTATTCACTAAACCTTATAAAAAAAACAAAGTTCGGCACTATATTGAGTAAGGCATTCAGTATTATTTTTTGTGTCTTTTCTATTTTTTTAGTTAGACAAAATTGAGTTTAAACCCTGGCTGCCAATAGCAGTTCAATATTTTTGAATTTCATATCAAATTTACGAGCCACCGATTCGTTGGTAAGATTTCCTTTGTAGGTATACACGCCTTTCATAAACCACTTATGCGCAAAAATCATTTCCTCCACTCCCCCTTCTTCTGAAGCACGTAAAATGGTTGGTGTAAAAATATTACTAAGCGCAGTAGTGGCCGTGTTTGCAACACGCGAAGCTACATTGGGTACACAGTAATGAATGACATCGTACTTTCTAAAAACCGGATTGGCATGTGAGGTAATCTCTGAGGTAGCCACACAACCACCTTGGTCGATACTTAAGTCGATGATCAAAGAATCACGTTTCATCTGGCTCACCATCTCTTCAGAAACCACATGCCTTGCTCTTCCCTTTTCTGCTCGAAGCGCGCCAATTACAACATCTGCATTTTTCAAGCATTCACTCAGCGTAACGGTGTCAATGGTGCTGGTATAAAATTGATGACCAAGTGTATGCTTAATTCTCCTCAGCTTATACAAATGATTATCGAATACCTGAATTTCAGCACCTAAACTAAGCGCTGCGCGCGCGCCATATTCTGCCACGGTGCCCGCTCCGATAATCACTACTCTGGTTGGAGGAACGCCAGTGATCCCGCCTAAAATAATTCCTCTGCCACCTTTATTAGTACTTAAATATTCAGCGGCAATCAGCATTACAGTGCTCCCCGCAATTTCACTCATTGCCCGCACAATAGGCATGCCCCCAACTTTGTCTTCAATAAATTCGTATGCAAGTGCCGTTACCCTTTTTTTCAGTAGAGCGTTAATGCGTTCACTGCCTAAGTAGCCCATTTGCAAAGCCGAGATAAGGGTTTGACCGGGGCGAAAATATTCTAATTCTTCTACGGTAGGCGGCTCAATTTTTAAAATGATATCGGCCTTGTAAACTTCGAGAGGAGAATAGACAATTTTAGCGCCCGCCTCACTGTATTGCTTGTCAGAAAATTTAGAGCCTTCGCCAGCTTTTGTTTCTACCGAAACCTCATGACCGTGATTTACCAATAACGCCACGGCATCAGGCGTTAAGCTGATGCGATTTTCTTGCAGCGATATTTCTTTCGGCAAGCCAATGAAAAAAGCTTTCTTTCCCTTCTTTACCTTCAACATTTCTTCTTGCGGATACAAACTACTCTTGGCGAGTGCTTCAAATCCTGACTTCTTTTTTTCAGTGCCTGGCATAGTGTATTCTCCGCGAGTGCGGATCGGTTACCTCTAACTTTATTGTGAAATATTTTTCTGGCAGTAGTAAAGGAATTTTATCTGCCCATTCGATCCAACATAAGTTGCCAGAATCCAGATATTCGTCTACTCCAATATCGTAGGCTTCCTCCTCTTTCTTCAATCGATAAAAATCAAAATGATAAATAGGTTTACTACCTGCGGTGTATTCATTCACAATTGAAAATGTAGGACTTGAAACTGTTTCTGTTACACCCAACTCTTCTGCAATGGCCTTGACCAACGTAGTTTTTCCGGCACCTACTTCTCCTTCCAAAAGCCAAATGGTAAAACCTGCTGCTGCTTTGATCGTGTGTTTTGCTACTTGCTTCAAGTCTTTTAAGCCAAACTGAATTTCACTTAATACTATTTCCAGATCAGGCATTCTTCGAAGTTAATGAAATTACAGGAATGATCATCTCTTCGAGGCTAACTCCTCCATGTTGAAAAGTATCTTTATAGAAATTAACATAGTAGTTGAAGTTGTTGGGGTAGGCAAAAAACTGATCTTCTATGGCAAAAACATAGGTGGTTGACATGTTTGCTTTGGGTAAAAAAAGCTTTTCAGGCTTTAGTGATTCCATTACTTTCTCGCCTTCATAATTCAAGTTTTTTCCTTGCTTGTAGCGAAGGTTGGTATTCACTGTCTTATCACCAATAATTTTAAAGGCTCGCTTTACGCGAATGGTTCCGTGATCTGTAGTGATAATCATTTTAACTTTCTTCTCTGATATTTTTTTCAGGATGTCAAATAATGGTGAATGTGTAAACCATGATTTAGTGATGGAGCGGTAAGCTGCTTCATCTGGCGCCAGCTCACGTATCATAGCCATATCGGTGCGGGCGTGCGAGAGCATATCCACAAAATTGTAGACGATTACATTCAGGTTATTATTGAAAAGGTTATTCACCGTATCTAATAAGTCTCTGCCTTCTTCTAACTTCTTTATTTTATTGTAAGAGAATTTAACGTTTATATTATTCTTCTTTAATTGTCTTGCCAGAAACTCATCTTCAAAATTATTTTTCGATTCGTCCTCATCTTCTCCCACCCACAAATCAGGGTGTGTTTTTACCATTTCTGACGGAAGCATGCCGCTGAATATTGCATTGCGTGCATAGGCGGTAGTAGTAGGTAAAATAGAATAATACGTTTCTTCTTTTGTAACGTTAAAAAATTCTGTGATGATTGGCTCTATTACTTTCCACTGATCAAAGCGTAGATTGTCGATCAGAATTAAAAATGTGGGAAGCTCCGGTGTTAATTCAGGCAATACTTTTTTCTTAAATAATTGGTGCGACAACAACGGGCGATCTGCATTGGCATTGTTCAACCAACTTTCATAATTGCGTTTAATAAACTTGCAAAAGTTGGTGTTCGCTTCAATTTTTTGCGAGTCCAAGATATCGGCCATATCTTTATTGTCAGCACCATCCGACTGCAACTCTAGTTCCCAATAGACGAGTTTCTTATAAAGCTCCGCCCACTGCTCATAATTCATATTGTCTTCAAAGGCCATGCTTATTTTTCTGAACTCTTGTTGATAGGTAGAGTTGGTTTTCTCAATCACCAGTCTTTTATTATCCAATATTTTTTTGATCGACAATAAAATCTGGCTTGGATTAATCGGCTTGATCAGGTAATCATCAATCTTACCGCCTATAGCATCTTCCATAATGCGTTCTTCCTCATTCTTGGTAATCATTACAATCGGCTGGTTTGGCTTATTGGATTTAATCCTGCTTAAAGCCTCTAAGCCTGAAATACCTGGCATATTTTCATCTAAGAAAACAATGTCGAAATGCTTTGCATCTGCCAGCTCTACTGCTTCTGAACCATTGTTGACGGGAGTGATGTCATACCCGCGCTGTTGTAAAAAAAGGATGTGTGGTTTTAATAAATCAATCTCATCATCGGCCCACAAAATCGAATATCTTTGCATGAATAATTTTTCTCTAATCTACATTATTAGTTCCGAAACTTGAAACCTTATTTGATTCCCCGTTGGCAATTTCCCGTTACCGGGGAACTAGAAACTAGGAACCGGTAACCCTCAAAAGATATGAATAAAAAGAAAATCATTAACGATCCTGTTTATGGATTCATCTCCATCAGAAGTGAGTTGATCTTTGACCTCATTCAGCATCCGTATTTTCAAAGGCTTCGCTATATCAAACAACTTGGATTGAGTGATTTGGTTTATCCGGGGGCACAACATACAAGGTTCCATCATGCACTGGGTGCTATGCACTTGATGGGAAGAACGCTAGAGACCTTTAGAAGCAAAAGAATAGAAATAAGCGACCAGGAATTTGAGGCTGCCCAAATCGCTATTCTGCTGCACGACATAGGTCATGGACCACTTTCACATACACTGGAAGAAACTCTTTTAGCGGGAGTCAATCATGAAAGCCTCTCTTATCTGTTCATGAAAGATCTTAATCATCAATTTGGCGGAGTGCTAGAGATGACGTTACAATTTTTCCGAAATAGTTACCCCAGAAAATTCTTTCATCAGTTGATTAGTAGTCAGCTAGATATTGATCGGCTTGACTATTTAAAAAGAGATAGTTTTTATACCGGAGTTTTAGAAGGCACTATTGGGATTGACCGCATTATCGCCATGCTTACCATTCATAATGATCAACTTGTAGTGGAAGAAAAAGGAATTTTTAGCATTGAAAGTTTTTTGAATGCACGAAGGTTAATGTATTGGCAAGTATACCTTCATAAAACAGCCGTAAGTGCCGAGCGTATGATGGTGAATATCATTCGCAGGGCGCAGTATTTGTTTCATGCCGGAGAAGACTTACCCGCGAGTGAATCGTTAAAAGTATTTTTGAAAAGAAACTATACTATCAGTGAGTTTACAGAAAGCAAAAATCTACTGGAAGCATTTGGTCAATTAGATGATAATGATATTTGGGGTGCCATTAAAAGTTGGCGAGATAATGCTGACGAAATTTTATCGGGCTTATGCAATCGACTGTTGATGCGCGAACTCTTTCAAATTAATTTACAACTAGAGCCCATCAAAAAAATAGAAATTGAAAATGTAAGAAAAGAAGTGCGTCAGGCATTTGGTATTTTAGTGAAGGATGCTACTTATCTTTTCTCGTATGGAACAGTGAGCAATGAAGCCTATGTAACTAACGGGCAGCCTATCAATATTCTTACTAAAAGTGGTTTGATGGTAGATATCGCCCACGCGTCTGACCTTCCCTCTATTAAAGCGATCAGTAAAATCGTAGAGAAAAATTATTTATGCTGGCCTAAAAATATATCTTTGTAAACAAAGGCTTTCAGACCTAAATCAGATTGCCCGTTTATCTAGTATCCAAAAAGCCTATGGAATTTACGATTGCTCAGATAGCCGGCATGTTAGGAGGGAAAGTAACTGGCGATGCTTCTCAGAAAATTGACATGCTTGCCAAAATACAGGATGCAAAAAAAGGTCAGATTGCCTTTCTTTCAAATCCTAAATACGAGCAATACATTTACACTACACAGGCAAGTGCCGTTATTGTAAAAAAAGATTTTGAAGCCCGGAAAGAAATTTCCACTACCCTTATTCTGGTAGATGATCCGTATCTGAGTTTTACGGTTTTGCTAGAAGAATATCACAAACTTGTTAATTTCCAAAAAACAGGCGTTGAAGAACCCAGTTATTTGGGCAGCAATTCAACCGTTGGCAATCATATTTACAGAGGAGCATTTTCTTACATTGGCAGCAATACAAAAATTGGTGACAACGTAAAAATTTCTCCGCATGTTTATATTGGTGATAGTGTTGTTATCGGAGATAATTCAATCATCCACGCAGGTGTAAAAGTGTATGATGGTACGCGTGTAGGAAACCGATGCGTTATCCATGCCGGCACCGTGCTGGGCAGCGATGGTTTTGGATTTGCACCACAAGCAGATGGTACGTATAAAACAATCCCTCAACTTGGTAATGTTATTATTGAAGATGATGTTACAATTGGAGCAAACACGGTAATTGATTGCGCCACGCTTTTTGGAGATGCCACCATAGTTCGCCAAGGAGTAAAACTAGATAACCTGATTCAAATAGCGCACAATGTAGAGATTGGTAAGAATACCGTTATTGCCGCACAAACAGGAATTTCAGGATCCACCAAAGTGGGAGAAAACAATATGATAGCGGGGCAAGTTGGCATTGCCGGTCATTTAGTTATTGCCAATAACACCGGCATTGGAGCGCAATCAGGAATTTCTAAATCCATAAAAGAAGAGGGACAACAAATTATTGGCTATCCAGCCTTTGATGTAAAATCGTATTTCAGATCGTACGCGGTATTTAAACGCTTGCCAGATCTAAATGACAGACTCAGAGAATTAGAAAAGAAGTTGAATAACTCCGAAAGTTCTGATTAAATGCTTGAAGGCATTCAATTCGCGTATTTCATTTATATTTCAAGTTAATTCATTCTAAAAAGATGGTTTTTTGGATTATCTATTAATTCTGGGTTAAATTTGTTCACTTTTTAAATAATGCTAAATCATAAGCAGCAGACCATCAAAAAATCGGTCACTATTTCAGGAGTTGGCCTTCATACGGGGGTGCAAACCAATATGACCTTCGTGCCAGCCAAGCCTAACCACGGTATCAAGTTTCAACGCATTGATCTTCCTGGCTCGCCCATTATCGAGGCCGACTGCGACCGCGTAGTAGATGTTTCAAGGGGAACGACCATCGAAGAAAGTGGCGCAAGGGTAAGCACTATTGAGCACACCCTTGCTGCATTGGTAGGATTGGAAATTGACAACGTACTCATTCAAATTGATGGTCCCGAACCTCCTATTATGGATGGTAGCTCCATTCAATTTGTAAATGTGTTAAAAGAAGCAGGGGCGGAAGACCAAAACGCTTTGCGCGATTTCTTTGAAGTTCAGGATTCTATTTTCTACCGAGAGGTGGCAAGAAATGTAGAGATAGCTGCACTTCCGCTAGATGATTATAGAGTAACTGTGATGGTGGATTACAATTCGCCCGTGCTCGGAAGCCAACATGCATCCATCACCAGCATTCAACAATTTGAAAAAGAGATAGCTTCTTGCAGAACTTTTTGCTTTTTGCACGAGTTGGAAATGCTCTACAAAAACAACCTCATTAAAGGGGGAGATTTAAATAACGCTATCGTAATTGTAGATAGAGTGGTTGAACCCGATGAGTTAGACAACATTGCCAAGATGTTGAACAAGCCTAAAGTAGAAGTAAAAAAAGAAGGGATTTTAAACAATGTAGAGCTGCGGTATAACAATGAGCCGGCTCGCCATAAATTGTTAGATATTATAGGAGATTTAGCTTTGGCTGGCAGACCTTTAAAAGCGCAAATCTTAGCCGCCAGACCTGGGCACGCAGCCAATGTTGCTTTCGCCAAAAAGCTTAAGAAACAAATGCAAGAGGCCGGCAAAAAAGGAGTGCCTAAGTACAATCCTTCATTGCCTCCTGTAATGGATATCAATAAGATCATCGCTACGCTTCCTCATCGTTATCCTTTTTTATTAATTGACAAGATCATCTATTTAGATAATGAGCGCGTGGTTGGCGTGAAGAACGTGACCATGAACGAAAATTTCTTTCAAGGACACTTCCCCCTTAATCCGGTAATGCCTGGAGTTTTGCAGGTAGAATCCATGGCACAGATTGGTGGAATCTTAGTTTTAAATACAGTTCCTGATCCAGAAAATTATTGGACTTACTTCTTAGGTATTGATGAATTTCGTTTCAGAAAAATGGTTTTACCTGGAGATACACTTGTCATTCAATGCGATCTACTAGCACCCATCAGACGTGGTATCGCAAAAATGTCGGGCAGGGCATACGTGGGGAATACACTTGTTTGTGAAGGCACAATGACTGCCAGTATTGTAAGAAAAGATCTATGAGTTACCACCCTTTAACCAATGTGCATCCTGATGCTAAGATTGGAAACAACGTTATCATCGAACCCTTTGCAACCATTAAAGGTGATGTTGAAATTGGTGACAACTCTTGGATTGGACCTAACGCCATTATTTGGGAAGGAAGCCGGCTGGGAAAGAACGTAAAAGTATATCCGGGTGCATCTATTTCTTCCATCCCTCAAGATTTAAAGTTTGCAGGAGAAAAAACAGAAACACATATTGGCGACAATACGGTTATCCGTGAATATGTTACCATTAGCCGGGGCACAACAGATAAATTTAAAACCGTAATTGGGGATAATTGCCTTTTAATGGCGTACGTGCACGTGGCACATGATTGCCTCATCGGTAATAATTGCATTTTGGTTAATTCAGTACAGGTGGCCGGCCACGTTCAAATCGAAGATTGGGCAATTATTGGTGGATCGAGTGCGGTACACCAGTTTGTAAAGGTTGGGGCACACGTAATGGTTTCCGGAGGTTCTTTGGTAAGGAAGGACGTACCACCTTATACAAAAGCAGCAAGAGAGCCACTTACCTATTGTGGTATTAACTCAATTGGTTTAAGAAGAAGAGGTTTTGATTCTGATAAGATTTCTGAAATTCAAGAAGTATATCGCTATATATTTTTAAAAGGCCTGAATAATGCCAAGGCAATAGATTTAGTAGAAAAAGAATTGCCTTCTAGCACTGAGCGCGATTATATAGTAAACTTCATTAAGGCATCTGAAAGAGGAATTATGAAGGGTATATCCAATGGCATAGGATCCTTTGAATGAGGATTGTAGCCACCAATCTCGGAAAGCGATTTAACAGGGAGTGGATTTTTAAAGGATTTTCATTCGAATTTATTCCTAACAAAATATACGCTATTACAGGGCCGAACGGCTCAGGGAAATCTACTTTATTGCAAGTTCTTTGGGGGCAAATGCTTCCTTCCAATGGAGAGGTTTCTTACTATAATGACAATCAAAAAATTATTCTCTCCGAAGTTTTTAATCATCTGTCCATTGCCACGCCTTATATGGATTTGATAGATGAGTTTACCCTAGAGGAAATGGTAAAATTCCATTTCAAATTCAAATCAGTAAATACTAATCTAACAATCAGTCAAGTAATTGAGGCAACCGGTCTTGCCAGTTCTAAGAATAAACTTATTGCCAATTTTTCGTCTGGTATGCGCCAGCGATTAAAATTAGGTCTGGCTTTCCATACAAAGTCAGAAGTGATTTATTTAGATGAGCCCACCACCAATCTTGACAAGGGAGCCATTCAATGGTATTGGGATCAATTAAATCAGTTGATCGGTAAAAAAACAATTTTAATTGCCACTAATCTTGACACAGAATACCCTACTGACGCAGAAAAAATTGATATTCTAGCACTCAAATATTGATCTGATACTTTAAAAACATCGCTGGGTTGATGATACGGGTTACCATCTTTCTGACTAATTGATTAACCATTATTTAAGATTGAGTATTGTAATTTTTTAATATGTAAGGGTATTTTTGTATGTTTAAACTTCAAAACAATTAATTAATGAAAGCATTGAAAGTAATATCTTTAATAGCCTTAGTCGGGGTGCTGTTCACTCTCTCAAATTGTGGTGGTGGTGGATCGAACCCTGAGCCCGTTGCTGATGTACAATTAGCGAAGTTATCTAAAGCTTGGAAGCTGACTGCAGTAACTAGAGATAGTCAAAATCAATCTTCATTATATGCAACTAGTGGCACACCGTTTAAGCTAACCATTACCGGAACAAAGGGAGCAGCCTCATTTGGATATACAACTACTGGAAACCCTCCTTCTGGTAGTGTTTGGAAAGGAAGTGGATCGTGGGCATTCGGAACTAGCCCTGAAACAATGATAGTTAGAGATGGAGGTAGTGTTACAGATAAATTAGACATGAATTATACTGTAACAGCAACTACCCTAGTAGTAACTTTTGCCTTTTCAGGAACTGGCGGCTATGCAAATCAAGGAAAGACGGAGGTTGTGACTGGCAATTGGTCATTTACCTTTGGATTATAAGATACCTAGACAAAAATAATTTGGAAGCCTCGCAGTTCGCGGGGCTTTTTTATTTTAATACTACCACCGTAATTCCATCTCCTCCACGGTCAACATGCTCGTCTTTAACAGAGACAACAGATTTAATTTTCCTTAATTGCTCGCGAACTACTTTGCGCAGCACTCCCTCGCCTTTGCCGTGTAAAATCTTTAATTCACTCTGCCCGAGTAAAATAGCATCGTCCATAAACTGATCTACTATTTGCGCCACTTCTTCCACTCGTTTCCCTCTAATATCTAAACTGGGAACAAATGATGATTGCTTTTGGAATACATCTACCCCAAACGCCCTTACTTTTTTTACCGGATCTACATCCACTAAATCACTTCTCACCAATTGATTTAATTTTAAGTGAGATTGAAGAATGCCAAACTGAACAACAATTGATTTATCTTTTACAGAGAGCACTGTGCCTGTAACCTCCTGCCCTATCATCCTCACTTTATCGCCTACTTTTAAAATTATTTCTTGAATGGATTGAGCAGGCTCAGGAGTTGGTTGTATCTTTTTTGCCAGATCTGTTAATCCCGCTCGCACTTTTCTAGTCTCCTTTTTTTCTGCCTTGTTTTCCTGAATATGCCGAATCGTCTTTTCTATCTCCCGATTCGTTTCTTTCAATAAATAAGAAGCTTCCGTTTTTGCTTTATTTAGAATTTCTTTTTTCTTCAATTCTAACTCAGCCGATAAGTTTTGGTATTTAGCCAGCGATAGCGTTAGCTCCCTTTCTTTCTGCGCCATCTCCCGTTGCTTTTTTTCCAACTGCACTTTCTCTTCGGCTACCGATTTCATTAATGATTCTAACCCAACTAATTCTTTTCCAATGATTCTTTCTGCCTTTTCTAACGCTGAGGCAGGCAATCCAATTTTGCGTGCAATTTCAATAGCGAAAGAACTGCCAGGTTTGCCTATCTCTAGTCTAAACAGTGGTTCCAGATTTTTTGTATCAAACTGCATGGAGCCATTGCGAATGCCTTTTGTATTTTCTGCAAATAATTTGAGGTTGTAATAGTGAGTAGTAGCAATGCCCCACACATTTTTTTCAACCAAAGAAGAAAGAATAGCTTCGGCAATTCCTCCTCCAAAGTTGGGATCTGTGCCAGAACCCAACTCATCCATCAGAACAAGTGTGTTTGCGTTGGCGCGTGTTAGAAAAAACCGCATGTTTTTTAAATGCGAACTATAGGTACTCAAATCATTCTCCATAGATTGTTGATCACCTATATCTAAAAATATTTGATTAAAAATTCCTAGTGTAGAATATTCATCCACTGGCACCAAGAGCCCACATTGAAACATGTATTGAATAAGCCCGACTGTTTTAAGGCAAACAGACTTGCCGCCTGCGTTGGGGCCGGAGACTAATAAAAACGGTTGTGCAGAAGTAAGTTCAATGTCCAGCGGAACAATCTTTTTGTTGCCTCGTAACAAATTCAAATACAAAATTGGATGTCGCGCCTGTATCCAATTAATCTCTGGTGTGCTTTTAATCTTCGGAAGACTTGCGTTTATCTCTAACGAAAGTTTTGCTTTTGCTCTAACAAAATCAATCTTGCCTAAGACTGTGTACGAAGTTTTAATATCGTTGAGATTAACTCGAAGAATACCTGTTAACTCCTTTAAAATCTTTATTATTTCTCTTCGCTCAGCATGAAAGAGATCTCGAATTTCATTGTTTGCTTCTAATACTTCTGCGGGCTCTATATAAACGGTTTGCCCGGTTGAGGATTCATCCATGATAAATCCTCGCAGGCGTTTTTTATGTTCTGCTAAAATTGGAATGACTATTCTTCCTTCGCGTATAGTAGGTGAAGTACCATCAGGTACCCATCCTTGTGCAACAGCATGTCGATACATTTGATCGGACAATCTGCGTACCTTGCCTTCTTCTTCGCGAAGCTGCTTTCTGATTTTATATAACTCCTGACTGGCGTTGTCTTTGATCAAACCCGCATCATCAAATTTAGAAGCAAGAGTAGCAACTAACTGCTTTGGTAACTGAATACCAGAAGAAAGTTTATAAAGTTCCTGATACGATTCCTGCGTTTGTTCTAAAAATAGTTTACATGCAAGAATTGCTTGCAGAGACAGCACAATGTCTCTGAAATCCTCGGCTTCCACAAAACTATCGTTAATAGAAATAGTTTGGAAAAGATTAGTTGGATCAAAAAAATGTGAACTGGGAAATCCATCTCCATTTTGAAAAATCTTTTTAAACTCCAGGTTTTGATGAAGCTGCGATTGAATAACATTGAAATCAGATTGGAAAGCCATCGCCTCCACCTCCTTCATTCCTAATGCACCGAGGCAATAGTTTTTAAGCTTGATCCGGAGCTGATCAAACGCAATTTTATTTTCAAACTCGTCCGGGAAAATCATTTAACTGGTATCGGCACATCTTTTACTTGCTGCTCGCGCAAACTCAATGTATCAATCAGCGCATCATAAACTAATTCTAACTCTTGGGGGTGCTCCATATAATATTGATACGTCTGGCGAAGAGTAGAATCAGCTAAACCATATTTTTTTAGCATTTTATCTTCGTAAGGAATAAACAATTTAATGGCAGAATCCTTCGAGATATTTAAGACGTCTAATTTGGCTTCGGCTAAATAAACATCGATCAGAAAAGTAGTGAATTCACTTTTTGTCAAAACACCAGATTGTTTCTCCTCAGGGTGCTCGCTGCAACCAATGGCAAAACCTATCATTAAGAAAGCAAAGCAACAAAATAATAGTGACTTCGGTTGGATAAGCATATCGCACAAATTTACATAACTAAACCTTTGGTTAGACAAATGATTTAACTAATTTAAACAAGTCATTTTGTATTGATCTTAAATTTAAGAAATCATCATCCGATTTTTAAATAAACTAGAGCTACCGGGGGCGGCTCCTTTTTTAGTCTAAAGATTAAATTAATCGTTTCATATTTTTTTATTTAACTAATTGGTGAAATACAAATTTGGTTAGAATAGGTAAGAAGTGAATTGTAGTGCATTCACATAATGTTGTACATTTTACGCATTACCCTATTCTTGTTTAAAGATTCATCTAATTTCTTCGTGCTATATTTGTACCTTATTAAAATAACTTGGCTCGGCTTATTCGAATTTTGTTTTGCTTTTTTGTCGCGAGCGTCTTTTTTCAGTCAGCGGTGGCACAGCGCATCAGGCTATTTTCAGATACATCAAAAAACCTGCGTAAGATATTCCTTCCCGTCTTGGTCTACACGCCCGAAACTCACGTTGGTATAGGTGGCCTTGGGGTTGCGTTGTTCAAAAACATTCATGAAACCATTCCCACTCGCACATCCAATGTTGAAATGGTTTTTCTTTACACTAGCAGACATCAAATAATTTTAATACCACGCTACACCATATTCACACGAGGAGAAAAGTGGATGTTTGAAGGCTTTGGAGAGGAGCTGATCAACTTCAAAGATTTTTACTATGGCCTTGGCGATAAAACTCCTTCTTCCAACATAGAAGAAGTTACTTACAACGTGTTGGGCTGGGAAAATCGAGTTGGCAGAAAATTATTTGCCAACCGTCATCTTTTTGTTGGAGCCGAAACGCGAGCAATTTATTATTACGATTTAAAGACAGAACCAAACGGGTTATTGGAGAACAATAAAAACACCGGGTACAATGGCTCTAAATCGGTGGGGCTAGGGCCAGCACTTACATGGGATGAGCGCGACAATGTGGTAAACGCAAGCCGTGGTTTCTATTGGGATTTTCGATACTCCGCTTACTTAAAAGAATTGGGCGGATCGGTAAGTTATCATCGTATCATTTTTGATTTACGAAAATATCTAACGCTCAATACTGCCAAGCGACATATTCTAGCTTTTCAATTATACAATAACTTTGTGCGAGGTGAAGCACCGTTTAAGGAATTGGCGGAGCTAGGTGGCCCACGAGTGTTGCGTGGCTATTACCGTGGGCGCTTTCGCGATAATTATATGACGGCTTTTCAAACAGAATACCGTATGCCACTTTATAAACGATTAGGCTTTGTGGCGTTTGCAGGAGTGGCCAAAGTGTATAGCCCAGAGTCAGTTAATTTAGAAGGTCTTCATTACAGTTACGGAGGGGGGTTGCGCTTTACCATCAATAAAAAAGAAAGGTTGAACCTACGGCTCGATTGGGGCAAGGGCGATTCAGAAAATCATGGCTATTTTTATCTAGGGTTTGCAGAGAGTTTTTAAAAAATTGTGGCTAGTAATAAAGTTGCCTACGCTTGTATGCATATTGCCAATGGCACCACAGCTTAACTTCTCTATTGTATTTCTTCTATTAGGATTAGTGATGTGTGTATTTTATTTTCCCTGCGGCCTCATTCGCTTTATTTCTTGCCTCTCTAATACTATTTCCTTTCGCTAAGCATACTCCCATTCTTCTTTCTCCATTTACTTCGGGCTTGCCAAATAAACGTAACTGTGTGTCGGGTTGGGCAAGGGCATCTTCTAATCCTGAAAAGGAAATATTGTTGGATTGTCCTTTTACCAGAATAACAGACGAGGCGCTTGGGCCAAGTTGGCGAATAACTGGAATGGGTAATCCTAAAATCGCACGAACGTGCAAGGCAAATTCAGAAAGATCTTGAGAGATCATCGTTACCATTCCTGTATCATGTGGGCGAGGGGAAAGTTCACTAAAATAAACTTCCTCTCCCTTCACAAAAAATTCTACACCAAAAATACCAACACCGCCTAACTCATCTACTACTTGCTTCGCAATGTGCTGCGCAGCCCCCAATGCTTTCGTTGGCATAGGATGTGGCTGCCAAGATTCTTGATAGTCGCCATGTTCTTGTCTATGACCGATTGGATCACAAAAAGAAACTCCGTCTTTATGGCGAATTGTTAATAACGTAATCTCGTAATCAAAATCAATAAAGCCCTCCACAATTACACGACCACCCCCGCTTCTTCCTCCCTCCTGCGCATACTGCCAGCTCTCTTCTACATTACTTTCAGATTTCACCACGCTTTGTCCTTTGCCCGAAGAACTCATGATGGGCTTTACCACACACGGCATCCCTATTGTTTTTACAGCCGATTTAAATTCTTCTAACGTGCCAGCAAACTTGTAGGGAGAAGTTTTTAGTTTCAATTTTTCTGCGGCCAACGTTCTGATCCCTTCACGATTCATAGTAAGCCGGGTAGCATTGGCAGTAGGAATTACGCGAAAGCCTTCCTTCTCTAATTGAAATAGTGTATCAGTTGAAATGGCTTCTACTTCTGGCACAATATAATTTGGTTTCTCCTTTTCAATCACATCGCGCAAAGCAACACCATCTAACATGGAAATAGTATATGAGCGATGTGCTACTTGCATGGCTGGCGCATTGTCATATCGATCGACTGCAATTACTTCAACACCATATCGCTGAAATTCAATCACTACTTCTTTACCCAATTCGCCCGAGCCAAGCATCATTACTTTAATTGCCGAAGAAGTAAGGGGGGTGCCAATTGTCATCGTTGAAAGTTGTTAGTTCTAAGTTCAGAGTTTAGAGTTATAAGTTTCGATTCGAAAGTAGCCTGTTGGCTGCAAATCTCCAACGTGGATTTGTAATTTAACTTTCAATGAAAAACAGAACATCTTAAGTTTTTCATTCGAAAATTTGTCATCCCTGTTGCTAAATATTTTCTTTAAACGTAAGCTTCTTTACAGCAAAGCCAATCAATAAACCAAGTGTGGCAAAGCCCACCACCACAAAAAATAAATTATCCTGAAATACCTTAGCATCGAGATTGAAAATCCTTCCAGTAAAATATCCTACCGTACTCACCAAGGTCGCCCAAATCATCCCGGTAACGGTGCTGTAGAACAGAAATTTTTTCAGAGGCAATCCACTCATGCCAATCATCAGCGGAATAAGGATTCTAAATCCGTATAGAAATCGATAGCTAAAAAGAATCTGTAATCTGTTTCGCTCAAAAAAACTGGTGAGAGGTAACATCTTGGCCTGAAGGTTGGGTCGGGTGGAAAGAAACAGTTTACCATTAAGTCGGCCAATCAGATAATAAATCCAATCGCTGACAAAAGAGCCAAAGAAAGCGGCAAACACAGTAAATGGAAATTGAAACATGCCGCGATGAATCAAAGAAGAAACAATCAGTATTGCCGTCTCTCCTTCAAAAAAAGTTCCGACCGTTAAAGCCAGGTATCCGTACTGATCCAGAAAATCTTCCAATTGTTTGTTCGCCTCCGCGAGTTATGTGCGTTATCTAAAAAATTAATTATGTAAAAATTGAACTGAAACGTGAGATAATCGTTTTAAAAACCATTAATTTTGTTAAAATTTTTTAAATGCCATTTACTTAACTAAAAAAGAACACTTCGAGAATTGGAAAAATTGATCACCCACAATAAGAAAAGAAGCTTTATAGCCTCTCTCTCCCTAGCCAAAGCGGCTACATGTAATCTACTCAACACCGTCCGCACTTCTAGCAGGCGACCGCACACGCGGATTAGAATCTGATACCAACATCTTACAATCAATTGTAAGCCAAAGTCACCAGGTGATTTTGCGTTCTGTGCTTTAGCGGCACATAGTTCGTATTTATTATTTTAATTACTTATCATATTGGAAAATATTATAGTTCGTGCAGCCACGGCTGACGATATTCATTTTGCAGACATCATTACTACCGAAATGGCAGAATCTGCCAAGGCGCGCGGCACCGGTATTGCCAAACGCTCGTCTGATTATATCATACAAAAAATGCAGGAAGGCAAAGCGGTGATTGCCCTCACTAAAGAGGGAGACTGGGTAGGATTCTGCTACATCGAATCGTGGGATCACGAAAAGTTTGTAGCCAACAGCGGACTCATCGTAGCTCCCGCTTTCCGTAAGTATGGGGTGGCCACTACTATTAAGCACAAAATATTTGAGCTTTCGCGAAAGAAATACCCGGATGCAAAAATCTTTGGGTTAACAACCGGGCTTGCCGTAATGAAGATTAACTCTGATTTAGGATACGAGCCCGTAACCTACAATCAGCTGACCAATGACGAACAGTTTTGGAAAGGTTGCCAAAGCTGCGTTAACTTCGAAATATTGACGAGTAAGAATCGGCAAAACTGTATGTGCACAGCCATGCTGTACGATCCGGTAGAAAAAGCAAAAGAACAAGAACTTAAGAAACAGCAAGAAGTGGGGCCTCAAAATTTTTGGGGAAGAAATTTGCGTAAAGATAATCCAGTGTTTGATCGCTGGATTCGCTTCAAACAATTTGCATTGCTAAAAGGCCGGAAGAAAAAAGACGGTGACGATAACGCTACAAAGAAAAATTCAATTCTCAACTTATTCTTTTGGTAGATAGAACTTACTATGAAAAATACTGATAATGATCGTAGCACTTACCCCTCGCCTCCGCAGAGGGGGCATGGGGGTGGGGTGAAGAAAGTTGTTCTCGCTTTTAGTGGTGGATTAGATACCAGCTACTGCGGCAAATATTTGACCGATGAGTTGGGTTACGAAGTCCACTCGTTAACGGTTAACACAGGTGGCTTTGACGAAACCGAGCTACAAGCCATTGAAAAACGTGCGCTAAGTTTAGGCGTGAAATCGCACAAAACTGTGGACGAAACAAAAAATTATTACGAAAAAGTAATTCGTTTTTTAGTTTTCGGAAATGTGTTGAAGAATGCAACTTATCCATTAAGCGTAAGTGCCGAACGAATGTCGCAAGCATTGGCTGTTGCCAATTACGCTAAAGCGATTAAAGCCGATGCCATTGCACACGGCAGCACAGGCGCAGGAAATGATCAGGTGCGATTCGACATGGTGTTTCAAATCTTAGCTCCAGGCGTTGAGATCATAACGCCTATTCGCGATATGAAGTTAAGTCGTGAGGCCGAGATTGAATACCTGAAGTCTAAGCAAATAGCTTTCAATTTCGAGAAAGCAAAGTATTCTATCAACAAAGGAATTTGGGGAACCAGTGTAGGCGGAAGAGAAACACTAAATTCGATGGGGCAATTGCCCGAAGATGCTTGGCCAACTCAGGTAACTAAAAAAGAAAGTGAAGAGGTAAAAATTGGTTTTGAAAAAGGAGAACTTGTTTCTGTAAACAAAAATACATTCAATCATCCGGTAGAAGCAATTCAATACCTGCAAACTATTGCTGGGCCTTACGGGATCGGTCGCGACATTCACGTGGGAGATACCATAATAGGAATAAAAGGCAGAGTTGGTTTTGAAGCCGCTGCACCTATCTTAATCATTAAAGCGCACCATGCATTAGAAAAACATGTGCTTACCAAATGGCAACTGAGTTGGAAAGAGCAACTTTCGCAATTTTATGGCAATTGGTTGCACGAAGGTCAGTACCTTGATCCGGTTATGCGCAACATTGAAGCTTATCTTAGCGATTCGCAAGAAAATGTAACCGGAGAAGTTTCAATTACGCTTCACCCCTACCGCTATCAAATCAATGGCATTCAATCTGATTTTGATTTAATGTCGGCCAAGTTTGGAAAGTATGGCGAAATGAATTTAGCCTGGACGGGTGATGACGTAAAAGGTTTCACCAAGATTTTTGGAAATCAGGTAGCGATATATCATCAGGTTACCAGTTCAAAGTTACCCGATACCGGAAACTAATAACTGGAAACAGGCAACAATTAAAAGAATATGAAAATAAAGGCTGGAGTCATTGGAGGAGCCGGTTATACCGGAGGTGAAACAGTGCGATTGCTTTTGCATCATACCAATGTTGATTTAGCTTTTGTGCAAAGTAGAAGTCAGGCGGGAAAAGCGTTGACGAGTATTCATGCTGATTTAGTAGGCGAAACCGATTTAGTATTTACAGAAAATCTAAATCAAGCGGTAGATGTTTTATTTCTGTGCTTGAGTCATGGCGAAAGTAAGAAGCTGCTCGCTGAAAATTCTTTTTCTGCCAACGCCAGAATAATTGATCTGGGAAATGATTTCCGTTTAGGAGAAAAAGCTGGAGCACGTGAATTTGTTTACGGCCTTCCTGAATTTCAGCGCGAAAAAATTAAGTCAGCTAAAAATATCGCGAACCCTGGTTGCTTTGCTACCGCCATTCAACTTGGGTTATTGCCATTGGCAAAAGCTGGATTATTAAAAGAAGTTCATACAACTGGCATCACAGGAGCTACCGGTGCCGGACAAAAATTGCAGGACACAACTCACTTTACATGGAGAGCAAGTAACATCTCTGCTTACAAAACATTAACGCATCAGCATATAAGAGAAATTAATCAAACACTTAAATTAATTCAGCCTTCATTTTGTGAGGCTATTAATTTTGTTCCGTGGCGAGGTGATTTCACCAGAGGAATTTATGTTTCGTCTATTAT
Organism: Cytophagales bacterium; assembly: GCA_025359125.1. Taxonomy (GTDB): domain Bacteria; phylum Bacteroidota; class Bacteroidia; order Cytophagales; family Cyclobacteriaceae; genus ELB16-189. The sequence continues at coordinate 26,012 of JANYHI010000040.1, read as the reverse complement.
TGAGTGTGACTTTACAAAAGCAGAAATAGAAAAATTGTATGAAGAATATTACGCTAATCATCCCTTCACACATCTTGCCCAGGAAATGATTGATATGAAACAAGTGGTGAACACAAACAAATGCTTAATTCATTTAGAGAAAGTAGAAAACAAACTTATCATTCACTCTACCATCGATAATCTATTAAAAGGCGCCAGCGGTCAGGCCATTCAAAATATGAATTTGATGTTTGGCTTAGACGAAGCGGTTGGGCTTAAATTGAAAGGAAGTATTTTCTAGTTTAAAGTGGAAAGTTTAAAGTTAAAGTCTAATTGCCATGCAAAAATTTAAAGATTTAATTGTTTGGAAGAAATCGCATGAAAATGTGTTGATCGTTTACAAGCTCACACAAACCCTTCCCAAGGAAGAACAATTTGGAATTATAAGCCAACTAAGAAGAGCAGCTGTTTCCGTTCCAACAAATATTGCTGAGGGGTGTGGAAAATTTACATGAAAAGATTTTGCCTCATTCTTACAAATATCATTAGGCTCATCGCAAGAAGTTGAATACTTATCCTTACTATCTTACGAATTAAAATATATTAGTCAGGCTGAGTATCAAAAATTAAATCAAGAAATTAATGAGGTGAAGGCCATGCTCATATCTTTACTTAAAAAGGTAAGAATATCTAAACCTTAAACTTTCAACTTTTAACCTTCAACTTAAAGATGAAACTATTCGATGTTTATCCTCTCTTCAACATAGAACCAATAAAAGCGCAAGGCTCTTGGTTGTGGGATAAGGAGGGAAAAAAATATTTAGACTTATATGGAGGTCATGCTGTGATTTCAATTGGGCATAATCATCCGCATTTTGTAGAATCGCTTAAATCACAACTTGATAAAATTAGTTTTTATTCCAATAGTATTAAGAATGAGTTGCAAGAAAAGCTAGCCGAGAAGTTAGGTCAAGTTTCAGGTTACCCCCAACACCAATTATTTCTTTGCAACTCTGGCGCAGAAGCAAATGAAAACGCAATGAAGTTAGCCTCATTCGTTAATGGTAGAAAAAAAATAATTGCATTTAAAAAAGCATTTCATGGCCGCACTTCGGGTGCTGTAGCCGCTACCGACAACCAAAAAATTGTGGCACCTTTCAATGCGGGGCATGCTATTGAGTTTTTACCCTTAAATGATGAGCGTGCTTTTACCCAAGCCATCAACAGCGAAGTAGCCGCAGTAATCATTGAAGGAATACAAGGTGTGGGAGGGATTCATATTCCAACAAATTCCTTTCTTCAATTCCTTTCTAAAAAGTGTAAAGAAGTTGGGGCACTTCTGATTTTAGATGAAGTACAATCGGGCTATGGCAGAACCGGAAAATTTTTCGCTCATCAGTTTGCAAATATTGAAGCCGATATCATCACCATTGCAAAAGGGATGGGCAACGGCTTTCCTGTGGGTGGCGTATTAATTCATCCCTCTATCAAACCATGGGCAGGGATGCTCGGCACAACGTTTGGAGGCAACTATCTGGCGTGCGCTGCCGCACTTTCTGTGCTGGAAGTATTAGAAAACGAAAATCTGATGCAACACGCAGCAGAACTTGGGCAATATTGGATGAATGAATTAAAAAACTTTTCATCCATTTTAGAGATACGAGGCGAGGGATTGATGATTGGTTTTGATTTGCCAGATTCATTAGCAACCCTTCGCCAAGATTTGCTTGTCAAACACAGCATCTTTACAGGAGAAGCCAAACCAAATACGGTGCGCCTCCTACCGTCTTTGGCTATGAGTAAAGGAGAAGCAGATATTTTGTTAGAAGCACTTTCAATAGAACTTAAACAAGCTGCTACTGTATGAAACAATTCATTTCCTCTCAAGATGCAGAAAGCTTTCAACAATTGATTGATCAGGCACTGGCATACAAAAGCAATCCGTTAAAAGATAATTCCCTTGGCAAAGGAAAAAGAATGGGGCTTTTGTTTCTCAACCCAAGCATGCGCACTCGACTTAGTACCGAAATCGCTGCAAAGAATTTGGGAATGGATGTGATCATTTTTAATGTAGGGCAAGATGGTTGGGCCTTTGAGTTTGAAGATGAAGCCATCATGAGTGGCACTTCCGTAGAACACGTAAAAGATGCTGCTCCGATCTTGGGAAAATATTTTGATGTGTTGGGCATCAGAACTTTTCCATCACTAAAAAATAAAGAAGATGATTATAGTGAATTGTATATCAACCAATTTATAAAATATGCTGGCGTACCCGTTGTTAGTTTAGAGAGTGCCACGCTTCATCCTTTGCAAAGTTTAACAGATCTCATCACCATTCAAGAGACATTTAAAGAAAAGCGAAAACCAAAAATTGTTTTAACGTGGGCGCCTCATGTTAAAGCATTGCCGCAGTGTGTAGCCAATAGTTTTTCACAATGGATTACTGGCTGGGGAGGAGCAGATTTCACCATTGCTCATCCGGAAGATTACGAATTAGATACGCGTTTTACGAAAGGTGCGAGCATCACTTTTAATCAAGAAGAAGCCTTGCGCAATGCCGACTTTGTGTATGTTAAAAATTGGAGCACCTATTCAGACTATGGCAAAATCTATTGCAATGATCCGCAATGGATGCTGACGCAGGAAAAAATTAAATTGACTAACCACGCTAAAATTATGCATTGCCTTCCCGTGAGAAGAAATGTAGAATTGAGTGATGAAATACTCGATAGCAAATCAAGTATCGTTACCCAACAAGCTACTAACCGTGTGTGGGCAGCTCAATCCGTACTATCAGAAATTTTAAAGGGAATATAATCTTAATAGTAATTCATGAATAAACTGTATATTATAAAAATTGGCGGTAATGTGCTGGATGATGAAAAATCATTAAAAACCTTTCTGAAAGATTTCGCATCGATACAAGCTCCGAAAATCCTCATTCATGGAGGAGGAAAAATTGCCACCAAGTTGGGAGAGCAGTTAGGAATTGAAAGCAATTATATAAAAGGAAGAAGAATTACCGATGCCGCCACCTTAGATTTGGTGACAATGGTGTATGGAGGATTGGTGAACAAACAAATTGTAGCGCAGCTTCAGGCGCTTCATTGCAATGCCTTGGGATTAACTGGTGCAGATGGTAATATGATCAAAGCTATTAAGCGCCCCGTTAGAGAAGTTGACTTTGGATTTGTTGGAGACATCACAGCCGAAAGTGTAAACTCAACACTTCTTTATTTTCTACTCAAACAAAATATAATTCCTGTATTCGCTCCACTTACACATGCCGATGGTTCTATCTTGAATACCAATGCAGACACCATTGCATCTGTGTTGGCTATTTCATTAAGCAAGCATTTTGACACTCGCCTAATTTTCTGTTTTGAAAAGACGGGCGTTCTCCGTGATGTAAAAAAGGAAGATTCTGTTATTACTAACTTGAATAAAATTACTTATGAAAAACTTTTAAAGGAAGGTTGTTTCCATGATGGAATCTTACCCAAACTTGAAAATGCATTTACAGCTATTCACTCTGGCGTGAAGGAAGTTTTAATTGGAGAGCACACAAATTTATTAGCGAATACCGGCTACGAAACAAAAGGCACTTTAATCACTTTATCGTGACAGAGCATCTCCCGAATATTGCCATTGATTTACTTCAGCAACTAATTACCGTTCCATCTTTCAGCAAAGAAGAAGATAAAACGGCCGGATTAATCTTGGGCTTTTTAAACTATCATGGAATGGAAGCCCATCGCAAAGGCAACAATGTGTGGGCAAAAAATAAATTCTTTAATGCTGCCAAGCCGACCATTCTACTCAACTCGCACCACGACACTGTTAAACCAAATCCTGCCTACACGAGAGATCCCTTCTTACCTACCATTGAACAAGGTAAAATATTTGGATTAGGAAGTAATGACGCTGGTGGGCCTTTGGTATCGCTCATCGTAACGTTTTTTTATTTTTATGATCGGCCTAATTTAAAATTCAATTTAGTTTTAGCCGCCACCGCGGAAGAAGAAATTTCCGGAACTGGAGGAATTGAATTAATCTGGAATGACTTACCTAAAATTGATATGGCCATAGTAGGCGAACCAACGCTAACAGATATTGCCATTGCCGAAAAAGGATTGCTCGTGCTAGATTGTATAAATCACGGAAAAGCCGGACACGCAGCTAGAGAAGAAGGCATCAATGCCATTTATGAATCACTAAAAGATATTGAGTGGTTTAGAACTTTTAAGTTTCCAAAAATATCGCCCGCTCTTGGCGAAATAAAAATGAGTGTAACAATGATTCAAGCAGGACAAGCGCACAATCAGGTTCCGCCAGAATGTAAGTTCACGGTTGACATTCGGGTAACGGACGTTTATTTATTAAAAGAAGTACTGGACATCATCAGTAGAAATGTTTCGTGCACTGTTACGCCTCGCTCGTTGAGGTTAAAACCATCTGGTGTAAGCTTAGAACATCCATTAGCAATAGCTGCAAAACAATTAGAAAAAAAATTGTACGGATCGCCCACCACTTCTGATCAGGCGTTGATTCCCGTGCCTTCCATAAAAATGGGGCCGGGTGATTCTGCTCGTTCGCACAGCGCAGATGAATTTATTTATGGTAAAGAAATTGAGCAGGGGATTGACTCGTATATAGCACTATTAAATAAAATCGCTCTATGAACTCTCGTGTAAAAATTAAGAGCACTGAAATTTTATCTAAGAATTGGTACACGCTTAAAAAAATAATATTTGATTACCAAAATAAAAACGGAACATGGATCGAGCAAAATAGAGAGGCATACGATCGTGGCAATGGGGCTACCATTCTACTTTATAATTTAAAAACTAAAACGGTTATTTTAACTAAACAATTTCGGCTTCCTACTTTCATTAATGGAAATGAATCGGGCATGCTAATAGAGGCTTGTGCCGGATTGCTTGACTTAGATAACCCCGAAGATTGCATCCGCAGAGAAACAGAAGAAGAAACTGGTTTTGTAATTAAAGATGTTAAGAAAATATTTGAAGCGTACATGTCGCCAGGATCGGTAACGGAGATTCTCTATTTTTTCGTGGCTGAATATTCTAAAGAAATGAAAACAGCAAAAGGTGGCGGGGTAGATGAGCATGAAGATATTGAAGTAATGGAGCTATCTTTTACGCAAGCTTTGAAAATGGTAGCAAGTGGAGAGATTAAAGACGGAAAAACTATTATGCTGTTGCAATACCTTCAGATTAATGTTCCCAGTTTCCGGAAACTAGAACCTAGCAACCACTTATGAAACTCTGGCAAAAAGATAAAGACTCGCTAAAAGAAGTAACGCGATTCACAGTAGGCACTGATCGCGAGATGGATTTGCACCTTGCTCCGTTTGATGTGCTAGGCTCCATTGCTCACATTAAAATGTTAGAGTCAATACATCTGTTAAGCAAAGAAGAACTATCACTTTTAACCAAAGAACTACAAACCATTTATCAAAACATTGACAAAGGGGATTTTAAAATAGAAATTGATGTAGAAGATATTCATTCGCAAGTAGAGTCTCTGCTTACGCAAAAGTTAGGTGATATTGGGAAGAAAATTCATAGCGGACGCTCTCGCAATGATCAGGTGCTTTTAGCTATCAAATTATTTACCCGCCACGAAATAAAAGAATTAGTTAGAGAGGTCGATAATCTTTTTCAACTACTAATTAATAAAAGCGAAGAGCATAAAGAAAAGCTTCTTCCTGGCTATACGCATTTACAATTGGCCATGCCTTCTTCTTTTGGTTTGTGGTTTGGCGCTTATGCGGAAAGTTTGGTTGACGACTTGATTACACTTGAGGCTGCGTATCGAATTGTAAATAAAAACCCATTAGGTTCGGCAGCAGGTTACGGTTCTTCTTTTCCACTTAACAGAACTATGACAACCGAATTACTCGGCTTTGATGATTTGAATTACAATGTTGTATATGCACAAATGGGCAGAGGCAAAACTGAAAAGATTGTTGCGCAGGCATCAAGCAACATGGCATCTACTCTCGCAAAATTAGCAATGGATGCTTGCTTATTTCTTAATCAAAATTTTGCATTCATTTCTTTTCCAGATGAATTAACAACGGGTTCTAGCATCATGCCTCACAAAAAAAACCCTGATGTATTTGAACTGATCAGAGGCAAATGCAACAGCCTTCAGGCATTAGCCACAGAAATTACTTTGCTTACCACAAATCTTCCGTCTGGTTATCATCGCGATTTACAACTACTAAAAGAGAAACTCTTTCCAGCCTTTCAAACACTAAAAGATTGCCTTCAAATGACGCACTTAATGCTTTCTAATATTGAAGTGAAAGACAGTATTCTTACAGACGAAAAATATAAATATCTCTTTAGTGTAGAAGAAGTAAATAAATTGGTGCTAAGTGGAGTACCTTTTCGCGATGCATATAAAAAAATTGGCCAAGAGATTGAAATGGGGAAATTTGATTACACCCCAAAAGTAAACCACACACATGAAGGTAGTATCGGCAATCTTTGTAATGCCGAAATCACTCAAAATTTTAAAGCAATCGTTTCAAAATTCAATTTTGAAAAAGTAGAAGTAGCAATAGAAAGTCTATTAAAACAAAAGACCGAATAAGTTTCCCCATTCGGTCTATTATTAAATTATACTTAATCAATTTAGTAAATACTGTTTAATAAATTCAATAGTCGAATAAAATTGAAAATCTTGATTGTTCTTCTTACGAAATCCATGCCCTTCATCCTTCGCCATTAAAAACCAAACCGTTCCACCATTTTGTTTGATCTTATCTTTCATCTGAATTGATTCTGTATAGGGTACACGCGGATCGTTTCCTCCCTGCACTACAAACAATGGCTTCTTGATTTTATCGGTATGATTTAAGGGAGCAATCTTTTCAAAATAGGCAGACATTTTAGGATCACGCTCATCGCCATATTCTACTCTGCGTAAATCTCTGCGATAGGCTTCTGTGTTTTTCATAAACGTGTTGAAGTTAGAAATACCAACCACATCTAGCGAGCATTTAATTTTATCGCTATACAAATAAGCAACGGCCAGCGTCATGTAGCCACCATAACTTCCGCCTGTTATCATAATGCGCGAAGCATCTAAATCTGGTTGTAGGGCAATCCAATCGATCAAGGCACCAATATCTTGCACCGATTCTTCTCTTTTAAAACCATTGTCTAAATCAACAAATGTTTTTCCGTAACCCGTTGAGCCCCGCACATTCGGGAAGATGATAGAGACACCTAACTCATTAATAAAATAATTATTTCTACCTAAAAAAGTAGGTCGTGATTGTCCTTCCGGACCACCGTGTATATTGATGATCACCGGTCGTTTACCTACAAATTTCGAAGACGTTTTGTACAAATAGCCAGAGATCATTTTGGTATCAAACGATTTCCACGAAATTAATTGAGGCGCTTGCAAGCCACTTACATCCATTCCGCCTAGTTCACTTTCTGTCCAGCGTGTAACTTGTGTAGTCTCTACATTATATTCAAAAACATCTGACGAGGCATCAAAAGTTAAAAAAGTAAATCCGATTGATTTTGAATCGGCTGACCAATCCACACCGCCAATCACACCTGTAGGTAATTGAGCTTGCTGATATTGAATAGTAGATGTTTGCATCACATACAGCTTAGAGAGACCATTCTCATTTGTAACAAATGCCAATTGCTTTCCATCGTCAGACAAATCTGCAGACTCAACATCCCAGTTGATGGAAGAAGTTAAATAAGAGATTTTCTTAGTAGCAAGTTCATAATAAGCCAACCGATCGAACTCACTATCTTTATTAGTAAGCAAATAAAATCCCTTATCATCAGAAGAGTAAGATATTGCCTGATACGAGGTGCGTTCATTTTTCTCAGGAAGTATTCTAGTTTTGGTTCCGGCATTTACATCAACCAGATAAATGCTGGATTCATTAATAGAAATTGATTCGCCCACTAATAATTTACTTCCATCTAAACTCCAATCGTCAGCACTCCAACCCCCACCCTTATTTTCTAAAATTTTTCTATCGGTGGTTGGGTCCATCGGATTCATCGAATAAATATCTCTGTCTTTTCCATTTCGTTTGGTGGTTGCATAAGCAATTTTATTTCCCTGCCTATTCCAGCGCATGCCTCCGTTTTGCGAACGCTTTCCATCTGTAAGCAGTGTGGTTTTGTTAGTTGCAAAGTCAAAACGATAAAGCTGAGAAAATTCATTTCCTCCAATGTCTTTCGAAAAAATAAGGTAAGAACCTTGTGTAGGTTCAAAGGTGGCTCCACCGATAGGTTCATCATAAAAAGTAATCTGCTTACGATCTCCTCCCTCCCTCTTAACATAGTGAAGTTGATTGCTGTTAGCAAAACGCGTAGATATAACCATCTCCTTATTTTTGGGATGCCATGCCACCAAAGAAGCTCCACGCGATTCGGTATAACTCTTTACATCACTAATAAGAGAACCAGATAAAGCAGGAATATTTTCAGTAACCAAATTATCGGCAACCGGAATAGTCTGTTGTGCTAAACAGAAAAACGGAAGCACCATCAAACCTAAAATTAAAATACGTTTCATAGGAATAAGTTTTAGCGTCAAAAATAATTACATCAAAATATAAGATACTTTAGGCTAAACTAAAACCGCTATTATTTAAAAGGTAAATTAAAAGGTAAAGAAAGGTGATCCTTCTTTTGCTGAGACTTAATCAAACAGAGGTATCTCAAAACCAAAATCAATAACATTCCATACAGCAGGATAGCCGTACGTTAACAAGTAACCAGTTGCACTACCCGCTTGTGCGGCATTGTGATATTTGATAAACAACCTACCTCCTTTTATCTTAGCGTTCATGAAAATATCTATGACTGGATAACTTCTTATCACATGAGAATCTTGCAAATAATAAGTCTGAATATCTGGCGCGTAGCCTAACGCCAAGTAATCTGATTTGTAATGAACATCTACACCTAACTCCATCTGCAAGGCTCTTTTAAAAAAGAAATTGTTATACGTAAATTGTGTGTTTACAAACACTTCAGGTATTCTCAATGCATTACCATCGTTCTTAACCAATTTGGTATAGATGGCATTGGTATTAAAATTAAAGCGTTTAAAAAATTGAACCGATAATCTAACTTCTGGCGAAAGTATCTGCTGATTGCCGTCAGACTGCACAGGTCGTTGTCCATCAAATGCTTTGATAAAATAAATATAATTATTGAGCAACGTGTAGGTAACGCCAGGACTAAAATTGAAGCCTTTCCAATTAACTTTAAGAAATCCCTTTAGTTGATTAGAGAATGTGTTCGTAAAATTATTTTGCCAGAAATTATGACTGCCTCGATAAGCTCGCTGCATGTAGCCGGGCTTTGCTAAAACACTGGTAAGGCTGGCATCAAGCCAAGGTGTGGTAAGTGCTCCTTCCAATTTATAATTGCCATCTAACAATAGCTCGGCAGATGCATTTAATTCACTCAACGAGTCAAATCGAAAAGCAACTCTTCCGCCTACATAGTTTTCAACCAGACTAGAGGATGAACGAGGGTCATATCCTTTTAATTGAGGAATAGAATTTGAAACCGTTCTGAATTTATAGTAAAAGTTATAAAACAGAAATGCTGCTGTGCCTTTTATTCCCGTTTCATTTGAGAAAGTTTTAAAACTCATTTCATCGGTAACTTTCAAAGAATCAATAATCGTTTGTTTAAAATAATTAGAGGCTAAATCAGTTCGATTCATTCTGAAATAATTCGACTGCGTATTGTAGTCCATTGCTTGGTAGATCTGCAATGGCTTGGCTAACTGATAATGATGATACAAATGTAAATTCTGCCGAATGTCTTCACTCTCGGCAGTGGTTAATGTTGGTTTTGCATTGGGGTCGAAGAAAGCAGCAAAGGTGGTATCTTTGTCTAACGCTACGCCTCCATTTTCTTCTATTCTCGTTCTAATTCTCCTATAATTAAACACCAAAGAATACTTATCATTCTTTGATTTATAATTAGTAAAAAAATCGTAGTAGTGACTTATGGTTTGTCTGTCTGCAAACTTTCGTTGGATTTGCTTATCAGCTAAAATAGGGCGGTAGTTGAGTCCAAAATTCCAGCGCTTATTAATGTTCCGAGTAAATTCGATGTGAGTCATGGCGCGACCGTTACCTGCCCACACCAAATAAATTCTTGTATAAGGAGACTTACTATTGTAGTGATGCAATTCATTTGTTTCGTAATTCGCATCGTAAGCTTTAAAACCAGACGAAGCACCAATAGTAGTGGAGATAAGTGGAAAGATCGGATTCATTGCAGTTCCTACGTTTCCTAAATCCTGATACTTATTATTCAGTTTTTGCATCAGCGTCCACCGATGAAAGTTATGGATGGAAGTATCCAGCGGTTGATAGTTTTTTTTATTTAAAAACAAATCCTCTTCGCTAATCCATTTTGTGGTTTTAGGGCCATAAACATTCTTGCTTGAGTCGTTTACGATTTTGGAATAAATCCTTTTCTTCGGAGCATCTGATTGAGTAGTAGATGCAACCTTAACTGCTTTTCTCTTTAAAGTCGTAGAATCTTTTTTAGGTGTGATGGATGGCTTTATTTCATTCTGAGCAGACGCACAAAACGTAATCGTTATTCCAACAATTAAAGAACTAATCTTCTTCAAAAAATTCACACGCAAAAAATAGTAGTTGTTATTCCCCAATGGCATTACTCTCAAACTCTTTCAATCTATTGTCAATGGTAAGAAGAATCATCTTATCAAATTCTGAACCACGATTTAAAAAAATAGTTTCGATGGGCAGAAAAAACCAAAGTTCTTTATGAAGCACCTCATCAAATGAAGTAGCAATCAATTTAACCATATCCTTTTCTGTGGTAATAATCGAAGATGCCCCCGATTCTTTCATCGTTTTTTCAATCGATTCGATTTCCGCTGTTGTGTATATGTGATGATCTTCAAAATTAAAATGCTTGAGCAGTTTAAAATGCGGAGCCACATAGTTTTCTATATAAACACTATTGGCAATTCCACTCACTAAAATAACGGAAGTGCCAACTTGATTTCCCACTTCAAATGGTTCGGGATTTTTATATGATAAGCCGGTAAAATAAACGGGCTTATTTCCGGCATAGCTGCTTACCTGATTAACGGTCTCTTCAATGTTCTTTTCTTCTGAATTACATTTGGTAACTATTACAGTGTCTGCTCGCTTAGCTCCATATCTGCTCTCGCGCAAGCGCCCCATCGGAAAAACAAAATCTTTATAGAAGGGATTATCCTTCTCGGTTAGTAAAATGGAGAACTGTGGTTTTACACTTCGGTGCTGAAAGGCATCATCCATCAAAATTATATCTGGAGGGTTTTCTTGATTTAATAAACTAGGAATTGCCAACGCTCTTTCTTCACCCACCGCAACCATCACCTCCTTACCAAACTTGCGATAATATTGAAACGGCTCATCACCCAAAGTCATTGCATTATCTTCTTTGCCAGCCATACGAAATCCTTTTGTCTTTCGTCCATATCCCCTGCTTAAAATAGCAAGCGAATACTTATCCTGAAGAAGTCTTACGAGGTATTCAATCATCGGTGTTTTGCCAGACCCTCCTACATTTAAATTACCTACACTTATTACCATAGTCTGGAAACTGAAGGAAGGTTTGAGTCCAATGTCATAGAAATAGTTACGTAGCTTAGTTGCAATAAGATATAGGATAGCTAAAGGCGAAAGAAGTAGTTTTAGATAAAACATCAATAAGCAATCTTTGAGTTTTTTATTTCTTTGACCCTATAAATTCTTCGTAAAATTGCTTAGGGCTTTTATAGTGATGCCCTCAAATTCTTTGAAACTAAAATCTAGATGATTTCCGGTTATTATAACTTTTGCCTTGGCAGCTACCGCTAATTCTAGTATCCTATTGTCTGGTTCATCTTCAATAGCAGCAATTTTATTTATAGAACTATAAAACTCTGCTATCTCACCTATTGCCAACAAAAGTTCGGTTGATTTTTTTTCGAATCCTTGATACAGTTTAAATTTTTCTCTTTTTGAAACGGAGGCATATTCAGTGAACACTTCCTCCGACAAACATAAGATTACTTCCCCGGTGAAAATAAATTCTTTAAAAATCTTATGAGGAAAACTGTATTGACCAATAATTGAAGATATGAACACATTCGTATCAACAACAATTCTACTATTTTCCATTTCTGGAATCACTTATCTCTTTATTGATCTCCTCAAAGGAGAGGGAAGCTAATTCGGTGCTTTGAGAAAGCTTATTCACTTCATCAAATAATGAATTCGCTTTTTCCAATTTATCAAAATAAGCTACGTTTGAAACAAAATCCATTGACTTTAGCATTTCAATCAAGGATTTCACTTTACTCGATTGACTTATTTTTATAACTATTGTTTCCATATCTAATGAATTTGCAAGTCATAAATATACCGAAATATTCGCTTCCGATTTTATGATATAACTGTACGTTCTTCAACCGCAAACTTATCTTTCGTTAATTTTAAAAAATCAAAAATAAACAAACAATGGCAACGACCACGATAAAAGAAGTAACCAATTATTTGGAAACCATTGCCCCTAAGTCATACCAAGAAAGTTATGATAATTGCGGGTTGCTAACTGGAGACCCCATCTGGGAAGTAAAAGGTATTTTGGTTACCCTCGATTGTATCGAATCAATCGTAGATGAGGCTATTGCCACCAAGTGCAATTTAATTGTAGCGCATCATCCGATTTTATTTCGCGGATTGAAAAAATTGAACGGACAGAATTACGTTGAACGAACCATTATTAAAGCCATCAAAAATGATATCGCTATCTATGCCATCCATACCAATCTCGATAATGTTTCTACAGGCGTAAATAAAAAAATTGCTGATAAGATTGGCCTGATTAACGTGAGCGTTTTGCAGCCTAAGACAGGTACGCTGATGAAGCTAACAACCTTCATTCCAATCGATAAAAAAGAAGAAGTTGTCAAAGCACTTCATTCCGCTGGGGCGGGAAACATTGGCAACTACCAAAATTGTAGCTTTCAAATAGTTGGCGAAGGAACATTTCAGCCGAATGAAAAAGCTTCACCCACTATTGGACGGAAAGGAAAACTTGAAAAAGTGCAAGAGGTAAGAGTGGAAATCCTTTTTGCTACAAATTTGAAAAGTAAAATTTTAACAGCTTTAAAAGAAACTCATCCATACGAAGAAGTAGCCTACTACCTGCACAGCTTAGAAAATGAAAATCAGGGAGTAGGTGCCGGCATGATTGGAGAGTTAGAAAAGCCCATGGAACTATTGCCCTTCCTGAATGGTTTAAAAAGCATCATGAACACTTCTTGCATTCGCTATACTTCTCCTACCGGTTCAAAAATTAAGAGGGTTGCAATTTGTGGTGGAGCAGGTAGCTTTCTTTTACCTCAGGCTATTGCGGCCAAAGCAGATATTTTCATTAGTGCCGACTTTAAATACCACGAATTTTTTGATGCTGACGGCAAAATTGTGGTGGCTGATATCGGTCATTATGAAAGTGAACAATATACAAAAGACCTACTTTCGGAGGTTTTAAACGAAAAATTTACTACGTTTGCAACCACTTTTTCAAAGACTAACACAAATCCAATAAGCTATATTTAAGTAATGGAAAATCAGACAGTTACACAAAAACTAGAAGCCTTAGTAAAACTTCAATCAATCGACACCAACTTAGACGAACTTAAAAAACTTCGGGGAGACCTTCCAGACGAAGTTCAGGATCTGGAAGACGAGATGGAGGGCTACAAAACTCGCCTTGGCCGCTTTGAGGGTGACATGAAGGAGTTGGAAGAAGCCATCAAAAAGAACAAAGAAGGAATTAAAGAGGCTGAAAAGCTCACTAAGAAGTATAACGAACAGCAAAAGAACGTAAAGAACAATCGTGAATTTGATGCCATTACCAAGGAAGTAGAATTACAAGAGCTGGAAGTTCAGATTTGCGAAAAGAAAATTAAAGAAGCCAAAGATAAAATCGAAGCTAAAAAAGCTGAAATCACTACCATTGAAGCTTTGATTAGTGAGAGAAATAAAGATTTAGATAATAAGAAAGGAGAGCTTCAAGGAATTCTTACCGAAAGCGAAGAAGAAGAAAAAAGACTTCTTACTGAACGTGAAAAGGCCGTAAAGAAAATTGACGATAAAATGCTGAAACATTATGATCGTTTACGTAAAAGCCTGAGCAATGGATTAGCGGTAGTACGTGTAGTGCGTGGTGCTGCCGAAGGTTGCAACATCATTATCCCTCCTCAAAAAATTGCTGAAATCCGCGAAAAGAAAAAGATCGTAATTGACGAGCACTCAGGTCGCATTTTAGCCGATGTTGATTTAGGTACAATGGAAGAAGAACCTAAAGCAAAAAAGGCAGCTCCCGTTAAAAGAACCGCCAAAAAAGTTGCATAGTCATTTCCATACAATTCTCAAAAAAGCAGGCCTCCTAGCCTGTTTTTTTTTATTCGCAAACAGTCTTTTTGCCTTTGACAAAATCTGGCAGTTTAGCCCAGAGATGCAAAAAGCCTATCAACTGGTATTGAACCTACAACCTGAAGTTGCCCTAGCACAACTAAATAAGATTACCAACAAGAGCGAAGAGTTACACAAGATGTACGTACTCAGCCTAAATGAGACCATCGACATACTTGTTACAGAAGATCCCAAGCGAATGGATCAATTTGAAACAAACTTTAAGCAACGGCAGCAATACTTAGAAGGCCTACCCGAAACCGCAGAAATACTCTTTCTTCAGGCAGAGCTAAATCTTCAACGTGGATTTAATCTGCTAAATACCGGGCAAGAATTTAATGCGGTCTTTGCAATTCGCAGAGCTTATAACTTGGTGCAGGACTGTAAAAAAAAATACCCCGATTTTATTCCGATTAAAAAAACCAGTGGCGTTATCCAAGTAATGGTGGGCTCAGTTCCTGAAAAGTATGCCTGGTTTATGGGATTACTTGGTATGCACGGTCAGGTTACAACCGGGCAAAAAATGTTATCTGAGCTTCGTAATTCAAAATCATCCTTAAGCTTGGAGGCAACCATTCTCTTCTTCACTGTTAAAGGATTTATTAACCAACACTTTGCAGAAGCAGCCCAAGGCATGAAAGAATGCCTGAAAGAGCAACCCGACAATCGGTTGGTATTATTCATTGCTATTAATATGCTTATGAAAGATTCTCAAGCCGAAAATGCATTAGATCTCTTCACTATTTTAGATAAAAATGCACAAGGTCTGCAAATGTATTATGTGGAATATCTTCGAGCCGAGGCATTACTTCAAAAAGGAGAATATCAGCAAGCCATTTTAGCATTTCAGAAATTCCAGAAGGGATACAGAAGCTCCAGCTATCGAAAAGACTCTTATTACAAAATAGGTCTTTGCTATTTATTGATGGGGGACGAAGCACAAGCGAAAGCGAACTTTGAAAAAGCAAAGATTACTGGTAAAGATAATGCAGAGCCTGACAAGTATGCCGCCAAGCAATTAGAAGAACCAAACCTCCCCAATATCAAAATTTTGAAAGCAAGATTATATACAGATGGAGGATATTATTCCGAGGCCACAGCGGCTTTACAATCTATCACGCTTACTGAATTAAAGACTGCAAAGGAGCAGACTGAATATTATTATCGTAAGGCAAGGCTTGCACATAAATTGCACGACATACCAACCGCAAAAACTCTCTATTTACAAACCATTAAGATGACAAATGAAAACCCCTGGTATTTTGGAGCCAACTCAGCATTGCAGCTAGGATATCTTGCACAGGAACAGAAAGATTATGTTGGTGCCAAGAAATACTTCGAGCAAGCTTTAGCCTATAAAAGGCACGAATATAAAAATAGCATCGACAACAAGGCTAAGGCAGCCTTAGATCAGATAAAGTCTATAAAAGGATAATCAAAGTTATTGGTTGCTTGCCATTAGATTTCAATGCCGAATATTTTACAAAAAAATCTACACTGTTTTTAGCAGAGAAGGTTGCTTGTCAACTGTCAGGGTATCAAGATGAGATACATCGTTATGTTTCTTTATTACAAACATTGAGCCCGTAAAATCCAACTGGTATAAACATAAGTTTCGATGCTCAAACATATCCATGCTTTTAAGTGGATAGTTGAGTAGTAAGGTTACCAAAATTCTTAATGCACGGCCGTGCATACAAATCAAAATATTCTTTTCAGATTCGTTGGTTAGTATGTGTTCGAGAGCAATCTTCTGCCGTACCACCACATCTTCAGGACTTTCTCCTCCTTCAATTCGGAGCGATGTGTTACCCAATTGCCATTGTTGAAGCATCCAATGGTAATAAGCATCTTCCTCTTCCGTAATCTTTTGTCCCTCCTTAGATCCCCAGCTGATCTCATTCAACCCAATCAATGCTTCTGACGGAACACCTAAATCAATAAAATGCTGAACCGATTCTACTGTCCTTTTCAGTTTAGAAGTATAAATCTTATCGAAAGGAACACCTTTGTAGTGTTCAAAAAAAGCTAATGCTTGAGCCCTTCCTAAATCGTTTAATGACGAATCTACTCCACTACCCTGAACAATGCCCTGTAGATTAAAATCAGTTTGGCCGTGGCGGATGATATATATTTTTTTGATGCTCAATTTCTATTAATTTGGCTCGTCTTTATAATCGGGCGCAAAAATAAGGAAATACTTCAATCTACCACCCACCATGGCAATCTTTAACCCTGCGATAACATTAGATGCTTTAACCAAAATCTCAGAGAATACCATGGTATCTCACCTTGGTATAGAAGTCACAAAAATTGGAGAAGACTTTATTGAAGCAAAAATGCCGGTAGATAAGCGAACACATCAACCACAAGGTTTGTTACATGGTGGTGCTTCGGTTGCATTGGCTGAAACGCTGGGAAGTTTGGGGGCGGCATGTTGCATCGACCTAAGCAAACAATATTGCGTGGGACTGGAAATCAATGCAAATCATATAAAATCGGTAAGGGAGGGTTTTGTATTTGGGATAACCAGGCCAATACACTTGGGTAAGAAGACACAAGTCTGGGAGATTAGAATTACGAATGAGAACCAAGAACTGGTTTGTATCAGTAGAATAACGATGGCTGTTATTGACAAGAAATAAGAATGCAAGAAGTTGATCAACGTACGATTTCAATAAATACCGATCAGGTAGTAAAAGCTATTGTTTTGCAAACGCTGGAGCAAGGCGGATCTTTTGCTTTATGGCGAAAACCACAATCGAACGAAAAAGTTCTTTTCGTCTGCAATCAGAGAGTGATAGAACAAGACGAGGTAAACTTAGAAGAATCAGCACCCGGGTTTGTGTTTGCGCCTTTCAAACCCGATGCAAAAAAAATATTTCTAAGAGCCGATCTGGTTTTTAAATTTAAAGGAGACGAAATAACTGAAGGTGCAGAGTTATTTCACGCATTTTCAAAATCAAATCTCATTGATCGACAAAAAGAGAGAAGACTTCGCTTTCATTCTACCAAAAGCAAATCTGGTAACGGTAAATCATATGAAAAATTAGTTGAACAAGGAATTTTAGAAATTGAAAATGGTTTGTTAGAGAAAATCGTTCCCTCTCGTTTCAAAGATATAGCGGTAGATGAAAGGTTCGATTTATTGAATGCCTTTGAGTTGTTCTGCAAAAAACATCCAAATGCAATGGTCTCTCTTTTCTCTTCTCCAAAAACAGGAACATGGCTTGGCGCTTCACCAGAACTACTTGTGAGTGTAGACGCTCAATCAAAATTTAAAACCCACGCGCTCGCAGGAACACTCCCCTACTCTCCTGAAATTAATTTAAAATCGGTTGCTTGGACGCAGAAAGAAATTGAAGAGCAAGCGCTAGTTAGCCGATACATCATCAATTGCTTTAAGAAGATACGAGTGCGTGAATATCTTGAGCACGGACCCAAGACAATAGTAGCTGGAAATGTAATGCACCTGAAAACAGATTACGAGATAGATATGAAAGAGGTTAATTTTCCTCAACTTGGATCTGTTATGCTAAAATTATTGCATCCAACATCAGCCGTCTGTGGCATGCCATTAGATGCTGCCCTAAAATTCTTGAATGACAATGAAGGGTACGATCGCGAATTTTACAGTGGGTTTCTCGGACCCGTTAATTATCAAAACGAAAGTAACCTCTACGTAAATCTTCGATGCTTACAATTTTTAGAAAATAAAGTTCGCTTGTACGCAGGTGCAGGTGTTACACTTGATTCTGTTCCTGAAAAAGAATGGGAAGAAACAGAAATTAAAATGAAAAATATGATGGCAGTAATTGGCGAGCCACACGATTCATGAATCGACTGCAACCCATTTACGATATTGCTGAACTTTGCGCTAAAAAAGGAATAACGCAAGCTATCATGTGCCCAGGATCTAGATGCGCTCCGTTAACATTGGCGTTTAGTCGCCATGCACACATCAATACCAAAACAATTAGTGACGAGCGAAGTGCAGCATTTATAGGATTGGGTATTGCTCAGCAAACGCAACAGCCAACTGTTTTAATTTGCACATCGGGTTCTGCTGCTTATAATTTTTCGCCTGCCATAGCCGAAGCATTTTTTCAGGAAGTTCCGCTGCTCATCTTAACTGCTGATCGACCAAAAGAATGGATTGACCAGTGGGATGGACAAACCATACGCCAGACAAATATTTTTGGTGGGCATGTAAAAAAATCTTTTACACTACCCGAAGATTATAGTCATGCAGATTCAATCTGGTTCATCAATAGAACAATCAACGAAGCAATTAATCTTTCGAAAGAATATCCGCAAGGTCCGGTTCATGTTAATATTCCATTGCGAGAACCCCTCTATCCTGCTAAAGGAGAAACTATTGCAGCTTCAACAGATATCAGAGTAATTGCAGAAAACAATTCAATGCTATCAGTTTCAGAAAATGAAAAAGAAGAATTGACACTAGCTCTGAAAAGTTTCACTAAGGTATTGATAGCGGCAGGCCAGCAGGGATACAATGATGGACTTATAAAAATTGTAGACCGCTTCTCAAAAAGACATCATGCCACCGTTGTTGGAGATGTAATCTCTAATTTTCATGGCTCAGAAAATACGATTCGCCTAGCAGACTCTATTTTGGCTCATTGCACAAATTCTGTTAAGGAATCTCTCAAGCCAGAATTACTAATCACCTTTGGCAAATCTGTGATCTCTAAAAATCTTAAATTATTTCTTAGACAATACAAGCCCACGGAACATTGGCATATTCAGCCAGCAGGCAATGTGCCCGATACATTTCAATCGCTAACAAAAATTATCCGATCAACACCTAAAAAATTCTTTGAAGATTTACTGGGTGCTGATGCTGATGTAACTTTTAATCATCAAAAAAAAGAAAACTATTCTCGCTTGTGGCAGGCAGAAGAACATCGCATTCAACTGGTGCAGCAACAATATTTTAAAACCGATTCATTTTCAGAATTAAATCTATTAAAATCGGTTATAACGGAATTGCCGTTGCGGTGTAATCTTCATTTATCAAATAGCATGGCCGTGCGCTATGCGAACATGATTGGGATTCCCTTCAACCAGAAAGGAGTTCATGTTTATGCTAATCGCGGAACAAGTGGTATTGACGGATGCACCAGCACGGCCGTTGGCCATTCCTTTAGCAGCGATATTCCTACCATTCTCGTCACTGGCGATCTCGCATTTTTTTATGATCGAAATGCATTTTGGCACAATTATAAAATGCCCAACTTGCATATCGTGGTGATAAATAATCAGGGTGGAATTATTTTTAGCATGATTGACGGACCAGGCAATCTCCCCGAATCGGCAGAGTATTTTGTAACCCACCAAAACCTGACGGCTAAGAATTTAGCAGAAGAATTTAAACTGGATTACATCTCACTAGATTCATCCAAGAAAATAAAAAACAGCTTGAAAGATTTTTTTGATTTCAATGGTAAAACTAAAATCCTTGAAATTAAAAGCGATCAACAAGTGGCAAAAGAAACATTCACACAATTTAATTTACAAATCAAAAAAGGATATGACGCTTAAGTACGATTGGAAACCCGTTAAGGAATACAAAGAAATTTTGTTTCACAAATATAATGGCATTGCGCGCATTAGCATCAATCGACCGAAAGTACATAATGCTTTTACGCCACTTACGGTAACAGAAATGATTGACGCCATGCACTTGTGCCGCGAAGATCAAGAAGTAGGCGTCATTATTTTAACAGGCGAAGGCGGCAAAGCATTTTGTAGTGGCGGAGATCAAAGTGTGAGAGGCCATGGCGGTTATGTTGGCCAAGACACTGTACCTAGATTGAATGTATTAGATCTTCAGAAATTAATTCGCTCCATATCAAAACCTGTTATTGCAGTAGTAGCCGGTTGGGCCATTGGTGGCGGCCATGTGCTTCACGTAGTATGTGATCTTACCATTGCGGCAGAAAATGCTCGCTTCGGGCAGACGGGTCCAATAGTTGGAAGTTTTGATGGCGGCTTTGGTGCATCTTATCTAGCCCGAATTGTTGGTCAAAAAAAAGCTAGAGAAATATGGTTTCTGTGCGACCAGTATGATGCACAAGAAGCACTTGATATGGGACTTGTTAATAAAGTAGTTCCGTTGGATCAGCTGGAAGAAACTTATGTGGCGTGGGCAAATAAAATTCTAAAGAAGAGTCCACTGGCTATTAGAATGCTAAAAGCGTCATTTAACGCAGAGTTGGATGGACAAGCCGGCATTCAGGAGTTGGCAGGTAATGCAACATTGCTATATTATTTAAGTGATGAAGCGAAAGAGGGTAAGAATGCTTTTCTTGAAAAACGGGAGCCGGATTTTTCTAAGTTCCCTAAGTTTCCATAGTCAATTTGAAAATTCGTTGATTTGAAGATTTGAAAATGAAGGTCAGTCCTATTCTTGTCATTCTATTTTCATTTTATATAACTATGTCTGAAGCACAGCAATTGAAATCTTCAACAGATTTTTTTACTATTCGCCTAAAGCCTCATCAAGATTTAAAAAAAAGAATTGATGGCTATTGCAGTTGGGGAAAAAATGAAAGCTGGGTTTATTGCCACTTGTGTGGGAAGCTTAGAGCAAGTGAATCTTCGGTTTGCAAATCAACCAGAAGGAATAATTTTAAAAGGTCACTATGAAATTGTTTCATTGGTAGGAACATTGAGCGATTCTTCTACGCATTTACACCTTTCTGTTTCCGATGGAACAGGAAAAACAATTGGCGGTCATCTACTCGATGGAAATTTAATCTATACCACTGCCGAGATAGTGATCAGAGAATTAACTGATGTGGAGTTTACAAGAGAAGTGGATACTACTTATGGGTACAAAGAACTTGTAATCAAGCCCAGAAAAAATAAGTGACTTATTAATCGATAGTGTTAAAAAAATTCGTGCGAATCTATGAAATACCGTGGTGATAATATTAGCTTAATAAAATTTTCCAAGCTGACTCAACATCATTTCTATTCAGATATTCTTTTGCTAACTGATGTTTAGACAATACATCTTTAAGATTAGTCAATTTTGAATTTTGATTTCTAAATTCCAGAATTGATTCTACGCTGGGAAGCTTTTCAATATTGCCAAGCATACCCAAATCATTACCGGTCAAAATTTTACTATTCCGAATTTCAGCGGACATAATCTCTATTCCAATTCCAACTTTCTCATTGGGTTTAGGAACGGTGAATATGGCTTCGCCATTTACTCTTGCATAGAAATCATTCCCCATTCGCGCAACAGAATCCATTTTGTTAGGATCAATGCGGCCTTGTTCATCAAACACAAAGTCATTGATGTGCATCAGAACAATTTCACAAATCACCAAATTACCAGCACCACCTTCCGTACCTAATGAAATCACTTGATTGACTTTACATTCAAACGATGCATACGATTCTTTTACTCGCGGTGGTTTTACCTTTTCCGAGGCAACTTCTGTAAATCCTGCTTTCACAAATTCATTTACTCCTTTGGGGAAATCGCAACTCGACAACGATGTCTGCTGAACCATATTGTAGCTCACCGTGTTAATTACTACCTCAGGTACTTCCAGAATATTTTCTAAAGTATGCTTCGTAGTATTATCTCTCACTCTTCTGGATGGAGAAAAAACCAGAACGGGCGGATGAGTGCTAACTAAATTAAAAAAGCTGAATGGGCTTAGGTTTACTCTTCCCTCTTTATCTACAGAACTTACAAATGCAATCGGGCGAGGCGCAACAGTACCTTGTAAATATCCTTGAAGTTTAGCTACCGGAATTTCGGCAGGATTGATTCTCATAAAGCAGGTAAAATTTTTCCTTTGCACTCACCAAATCCTATTCGAACTCCCTCTTTTTCGCAATGCCCTTTCATCACTATTGTATCACCATCTTCAATAAATTTTCGCTCCACACCATTTGTTAAATGCAACGGTCGCTGCCCATTCCACGAAAGTTCAAGCATAGAACCAAACGAGCCAGGCGATGCTCCACTGATGGTGCCCGATGCATACAAATCTCCATCCTGAATATTGCAGCCATTAATCGTGTGATGCACCAGTTGTTGATTCACATTCCAATACATGTATTTAAAATTCGATCTGCAGACACTGGTTGTCTCTCCTTTGTCTGGTTGAATTAAAACTTCTAGCATCACATCAAAATTCTTTTCACCGTCCACAGCCAAATATGGGAGCACATGCGGAAATTGTTCAGGCCCCTTCGCACGATACGGCTCTAGTGCATCCATCGTAACAATCCACGGTGAAATGGTAGAGCCAAAATTCTTTCCTAAAAAAGGACCCAGCGGAACGTACTCCCAATTTTGAATATCGCGTGCGCTCCAATCATTAAATAATACAAAACCAAAAATGTGATCCTCTGCATCTTTGGTTGAAATAGATGATCCTAATTTTGTTTCACCACAGGTAATGAAAGCCATCTCTAATTCAAAATCTAATTTACGCGATGGACAAAAAATCGGAAGCTCTGCATCGGGTAATTTAATTTGTCCTTTCGGGCGATGGATGGGTGTACCTGAAACTACAATAGAAGATGCTCTGCCATGGTAGGCAACTGGCAAGTATTTCCAGTTTGGTAGCAGTGCATTTTTAGGATCGCGAAACATGGTGCCCACATTAGTAGCATGTTCTTCACTACTGTAAAAATCTGTATAGTTTCCAATCCGCACCGGCATTTGCATTTGTACTTCTTCCATCGGAATCAAAGCAATTTCTCTCGCTGCTCTATTAGCTTGCAATTCATCATTATCCTGCTGAAGCAATTCAGAAATTCTTTCCCGAACATCTCTTGCTCTACTTTTACCAAGGCTCAAAAAATCATTCAAATACTTTTGGTTGAAAAGGCCAACTGGCAAACCCAAACCATCGAAGTATCCATTCTCATGCAGATAAACTAAATCCAACACATGATTTCCAATGGCCACCCCTGCTACTGGCGCTAAATACCGAGTCTTAAAAATCCCGAAAGGCAAATTTTGAATAGGAAAATCAGAATGAGCGGGTACTTCTACCCACGACTTCAAGTTTGGATTGTTCGCTTTTATCATATCACAACAAAGTGCTAAGATACCTTCTTTCTTTAAAAAAAACTTGCGACTCAAAATCCAAAAACTTTCAACTAACAACTTTGAACTATTAGTGGCGGCCACCCCATCTGCGAGGCGCAGGTTCGGGTCGGGCTATCCACTACAAGCCGCCCCTCGCACATCCAACCCTTGGCGGGCTTTCCGTTTCTATCCCTGGCCGAAGCTAGATAACACAAGGCAACTCCAAGCTGGCAAGCACCTGTTTGCATTGAAAGTAGTTCCTCAAACAATCCATTTTACCAGAGTTTGCAAAAGTTAAATGGCTAGTTCAATCCTAAATAAATTGCTTACATTTCTGATCTACAAAATCAAATTTTAAACACCATGAAAAAGCTCTTACTCTTTTTATTTTTTACCACATTAACAATTTCCATAAATGCCCAACAACACGCCAATGTTACTGGCATGTGGAAGATGACAGTAGAAACATCTGCTGGCAGTGGCTCACCAACATTTATATTAACCCATACGAATGAAACCACCCTCACCGGAAAATACAACGGACAATTAGGCGAGGCAGATGTAACCGGAACTCTTCAACAGAAAAAAATACATCTTCAATTTACAGTAATGGGCAACCTTATCGAATACGATGGCGAAGTAGAAGGCGAAAAAATGAGTGGCAAAGTAAAACTAGGCACCATGGGTGACGGTACTTTTAAGGGTGAGCGAAAAAAGAACTAAGAGTTTTATTTACTACTCGAACACAGCCATTGGTTAAAACTAAAAAACAAAGTGAATCTTAAATTCAAAGCAGACCTTACAAACTTCTCACTAGCAGCACTGTTTTTTATTTTATCTACAATTATCACTTGGTGGTTTATTTTCGAAGGCCGCTTGCTTTACTTCTCTCCAGAGAAAATGATATTGTCGTGTGCTATTGCGGGTACAAAATGGGGAATACAAATTGTGATGGCAATACTTTTTCTTCACGAGGCTAAATGGATATTCATAAAAAGAATTGGTCTTACTTGCTTCGTGGGGTCTTGCATTTTAATTCCCTACAGTTTGTCCGATTTTATTAAAGCCATTCCAAACAGTTTTCTGTTGAGTCTAATCATTGCAATAGTGGTTATGGTTGGCATGTATTATCGATCTGTACAAAATACGCAACTATCTTTGCTTTGGTTTTGGGGTTGGATTGTTTGTTTGGCTATTGCCATCTCGCTACAAATCTTTGTTGTTTTTAGTTAAGAAATGTAATTAAATCTTTGAGAGCTAGTTAATCATTAACATTTCTAGGGAATAACCAAGGCACAAAAAGAGCTTCATGAAAAAATAAATAAAAATATATTCCTTCAATAGTGCCTTTAATTATCAGCCAATAAAATACTTTTGACTTATAGCTATCCAAGTATGTCGAAATCTGCATTGTATAAAACCATTGTCCACATAATTTTTTTATTGGTCGCTTTTCCGCTGGCAGCGCAAAAAGTAAAAGAGCCAAAACCTTTTAGCACAGAGTGGACTAAGCCATATCAACCATTTAGGATAGTAGGGAATTTATATTACGTAGGTAGCTATGATTTAGCATCATATCTCATTACAACTAAGCAAGGTAATATTCTTATCAACACAGGGCTAGCATCTTCCGCCAAGCAGATAAAAAAAAATATTGAAGTATTGGGTTTTAAACTAGGCGACACCAAAATACTTTTAACAACTCAAGCTCATTACGACCACCTAGGTGCAATGGCAGATATAAAAAAAATAACGGGTTCAGCTTTTATGGTAGATGAAGGCGACTTACCAGCGGTAACAGATGGAGGCAGTTCTGATTACGCATTGGGAGGCAATGGCAGTACATTTAAACCAATAAAACCAGATCGACTGCTGCACAATGGCGATACAATCCAATTGGGAGGTGCTCAACTTATAATGTTGCATCATCCGGGGCATACAAAAGGTTCTTGTAGTTTTCTACTCACTGTAAAAGACGAGCAGAAATCGTATAGGGTCCTGATTGCAAACATGCCAACGATTGTTACTGAAAAGAAATTTCTTGATATCTCCAGTTACTCCACCATTGCCAAAGATTACGAATACACATTACAGGCTATGAAAACTATTTCTTTTGATATTTGGTTGGCCTCACATGCAAGTCAATTTGAAATGCACAACAAACATAAACCGAGTGATGGTTATAATCCAGCTGCTTTTATAGACCATGGAGGTTATATCAAAGCGCTTGATAATTTACAAAAACAATATGTCGATCACTTGCGCAAGTGAAACTTGGAAGCAGATATTCTTATTCTTGCCAAAATTTAACGCCCGATAATCTTGCCAACTCAATCTGAGCTAATGTGCGTTGATATTCGTATTGCAGCTTATTTAAGTGAGAGCGTTGTAGGTTAGAGGATGCATTAATCAAATCAAGAT
>JANYHI010000008.1 GCA_025359125.1 Cytophagales bacterium | reverse complement strand
TCCATTTGTTGGAGGAATTGGTCACAAGAGTGGTGAGAATAATCTAGAGGTTTTAGTGAACCCTAAAAATTCAATATCTGAGTCCTTTAGAGCACTAAGGTCTGACTTGAGTTACTTTCTAGGAAAGCACGATAAAGCTACTATTATGATTACGAGTTCAATTAGTGGTGAAGGCAAGACCTTTACTTCTATTAATTTGGCCTCTGTAATTAGCCTTTCAGGCAAGAAGACGCTAATTGTGGGTGCAGATATGCGCAAGCCAAAGTTGTTTAGCGATTTCAAATTAATGAACCACGTTGGCCTTAGTGTTTACCTTTCAGGCGCAGCTGATTTTGATACCATTATTCAAAAAACTTCTTTCAAAGACCTTGATTTGGTAAGCGGTGGACCAGTGCCCCCTAATCCTTCTGAATTGCTATTGACAGATCGTATGGGAGAATTTTTAGTGGAGGCCAAAAAACGATATGACTATGTGATCATAGACACGCCTCCGTTGGCTATTGTATCGGATGCTTTTGCTTTTACCGAATATTCTGACCACACATTATTTGTGATTAGGCAAAATTACACCCCCATTGCACTTCTTAGAAGTCTTGAAGATTCATATCAACTAGGCAAGTTGAAAAACATCAGTATTCTATTGAATGATATTTATATATCTGGACCTGGTTATGGCTATAGCTATGGTGGTTATGGATATGGTTACGGGTATGGATATGTAAAATCAAAAAACGGACACGGATACTATTCCTAAGTTTTGGTGAATTATTTCGCTGTTGATATTCTTTCATGTGTCGCATAGTAGGTAGGGTTTCAAAAATCAACGATGATTTTCAATCGGGGCTTCAGTCGATGTTAGAAGCCGTAGTTCATGGTGGGCCAGATGATGTAGGTACTTATTTTGATGAAGCAATATCTCTCGGCCACACAAGGCTCGCTATCATTGATACTGGTAGTTTAGGACATCAACCAATGGTTTTAAAAAACCGAAATCTGGTCATCACCTACAATGGCGAAATATATAATTACCAAGTCTTAAAAGATAAGTTGGTAGCGCTTGGTTTTGAATTCTCAACACAGTCAGATACAGAAGTAATTCTTCAGGCATTTACCTGCTGGGGAATCGAAGCCTTCAAAATGTTTGAAGGTATTTTTGCATTTGGCTTGTATGACAAAGATCATCGCAAGTTCTATTTGGTGCGAGATCATCTTGGTGTTAAGCCACTTTATTATTTTTTTGATGGTGCCGAGCTGCTTTTTTCTTCCGAAGTTAGAGCGTTTACCGCTTTAAGAAGAGAGTGGAAGGAAGATCCAAACTGGAAAATTTTATTTTTAGCCTTTGGTTCTATACCCTTTCCGTTTACTAATTTAGAAGATGTTCATCAGCTAAAACCTGGTTCTTGTTTGGTATTGAGTCTAGCTGATTTTACATTCGAAAATGAGCAGTTCCATCAATTTGAAGATTATTCATATAAAATTAATTCGAAAGAAGAGGCTGTTGCCACTATGCGAGAGGCGGTAGCGAAAGCTGTAAAGAAAAATTTAGTTTCGGATGTTAAAGTGGGAATTTTTTTAAGTGGAGGCATTGATTCGAGCTTGATTGCGAAACTTGCCGATACCATGGATGGAAATGTACGAACACTCTCCGTAAATTTTGATCAGGCAAATTTTGACGAGCACGATTATCAACATAGTATCTTAGAAAACACCCAAAACATTGAGCACATCTCACATCGGGTAAGTGAAAACATGTTTTGGTCTCACCTGCCAGATATTTGGCGAGCAATGGATCAACCCTCCATTGATGGGGTAAACACTTACTTTATTGCCCGCTGTGCTAAATTAGAAGGTATAAAAGTTACGTTGTCGGGCTTGGGTGCCGATGAGTTTTATGGTGGTTATTCTTCGTTTAACAGAATTAAATGGATGCGCGTAATGCGCAAGTTGCCCTACTTAAATTTGCTTTCGAAAATCGGCAAATTTTTTAAGCATGCGTACGGGCGTTTGATTTATTTGAATTTGCCAGGGGTGGTGGGCGACTACCTATTTCTCAGGGGTATTTTTAGTCCAGATGAAATAGCCGCTGCCCTGCAAATCAGCGAAAGCGAAGTGTGGGCCGCACTTGCTAAGGTAACTATTCCGCAACCTAACTGCTATCACAACTTTGAATATGCCTCCTATTTAGAATCGAATATTTACCTGACTAATCAATTATTGAAAGATAGCGATTACATGGGCATGTGGCACGGTGTGGAAATTCGTGTTCCATTTTTGGATGTCGAATTATTAAAAAAAGTCAAGTCCATTTCCCCACATATTAGATACAGCCGCGAGTATCCTAAGTATTTACTGTCGTATACTCACAGAGATATTCTACCTGAGAAGATTATAATGAGAAAAAAAAAGGGCTTTACCTTTCCGTTTAAAGTATGGATGGAAAATCACCCCGCTACTTTTAAAACTAATTTGCCGGAGACGGCTTTTCCGCAAAAAGTATTTGGCGAATTTCTGCACGGAAGAGAGCATTGGAGTAAGCCCTGGGCGCTAGCGGTGTTGCAGCAGTTCAGTAAAAAGAAGTTTGAGACAGAAGCAGGTTAGTATCACGAGAGGATGTCGGTTAAAATTATTATAGAGAAAGGCCGCAGCGAAAAAAACTATTGGCGAGACCTTTGGCTTTTTAGAGAGCTGTTTTACATTCTTTCTTGGAGAGATATTAAAGTGAGGTACAAGCAGACTGTGTTGGGTGCTGCCTGGAGCATCGTCAGGCCACTGTTAACCACTCTTATTTTTACCGTTATTTTCAATAGAGTTGCAAAACTACCGGCACCTGCGGGCGTGCCTTATGCGTTGTTGGTATTAAGTGGGATGTTACCCTGGCAATTTTTTTCCAGTGCGGTTTCAGAAGCCAGTAACAGCTTAATCGGAAACACTAATCTGATTTCAAAAGTTTACTTCCCACGGTTAATTATCCCGGTCAGCTCAATTATGACAAGCCTGGTAGACTTCGCCATCACGTTTTTGATTTTATTGGCAATGATGGTGTATTACCAGTTCATCCCTGATATAAAAATTTTTCTACTCCCGATTTTTATCGTTTTATCGTTTTTGGCTTCGTTGGGTATAGGGCTGTTCATTACTGCGTTGAATGTAAAGTTCAGAGACTTCAGGTATATCATTCCCTTTGTTGTTCAAATTGGTATGTATATTTCTCCCATCGGCTGGAGCAGCAGTAGAGTACCGGAAAAATGGAAGCTCTTGTATTCACTCAACCCAATTGTGGGGGTAATTGATGGCTTCCGTTGGTGCATTATTGGTAAAGAAGAGCTTTACCTTCCTGGGTTGCTTATGTCAGTCGCGGTAACAGCAGCCTTTTTATATTTGGGCATTTGGTATTTTAGAAAAACGGAAAAGAGCTTTGCCGACAATATTTAATACTGTCGCCCAGCCCTTGGCGAAGGGTGTGCCTTTCATTGGGGCTCGTAACACACTTGCCATGGAAGCGAAAAGGCCTTAATTTAGTTTTTAATTATGCGTATTTCATCGTCTGAATATCAGTTCATCAAAACCTATTGGCAAAGCAATTTCCCAAAATCTACCATTTATCTGTTTGGCTCCCGTGCCGATGATGCTAAAAAAGGTGGAGACATTGACCTGCTTGTTTTAAATGATGAGAAGATTACTCTTTCGCAAAAAATAAAATTCCTAAGTAATTTTATGTTGCAATTTGGAGAGCAAAGAATTGATTTAGTAGCCTATACGTATTTAGAAAATGTACCGTTTAAAAATATAGCACTTTCATCCTCAATACGGTTATAGGTTAATGAATGTAGCACTAGAAATATTGAAAGAATTGCATCTTGAATTAGATTCAATCAAAAAAGCACTATTTCATTTACAAAATTCATACACCAATTGTAAGAGTATTGGCCTCAAAGAAGAATACAATGAAAATGAGTTAGAGAAGTGGGAAGCATTTACTTCTCGTTACTCCAGAGTGTCAGATATTGTTACTCAAAAAATAGTGAGTACCATCATGTTAATAGAAACAGGAAGTAGAGGCTCTTTAATAGATAAAACTAATTTTGTTGAAAAAAATAATCTGGTAGAAGATGGAGAGGATTTTAGAAAATTAAGACTATTGAGAAATTATATCGCTCACGAATACACTAAGCAAAGTACAAATGAAATTTTTGAATTAGTATTGACTAATTATGGCAGCCTAAATTCGTTTGCTGTAAAACTAGTCGATTATTGTACAAACAATCCTTACTATAAAATATAGAATAAGCATTGTACCCCCCTTAAGTGACCATGCCCCCAATCATTAAAGTAGAAAACCTCTCGAAAAGCTTCATCATCTCGCACGAAGGTAAAGAGCGCTATACGTCTCTGCGCGATGTAGTAGCGCAGCAGGCTAAGCAATTGCTTTCGTTTGGTAAGAGCAAGAATGTCGCCACTACGCAAGAAGAATTTTGGGCGTTGAAGGACGTAAGTTTTGAAATACAGAAAGGCGACAGGGTGGGGATTATTGGCAGAAATGGTGCAGGCAAATCTACCTTGCTAAAAGTACTGAGCAGAATCACCGATCCTTCTAATGGCCGCATTGAAATTAACGGACGCGTGGCCAGTTTGCTAGAGGTAGGCACGGGCTTCCATCCTGAGCTTAGCGGACGAGAAAATATTTTTTTAAACGGTGCTATTTTAGGAATGAGCCGCGCGGAAATTAAGAGTAAGTTTGACGAGATAGTTGCCTTTGCCGAAGTAGAGCAATTTTTAGATACGCCTGTAAAACGTTACAGCAGCGGCATGTATGTGCGGCTCGCTTTTGCAGTGGCTGCACATCTGGAACCGGAGATATTAATTGTAGACGAAGTTCTTGCTGTAGGCGATGCGCAGTTCCAAAAGAAGTGCCTGGGGAAAATGCAAGACGTAAGCAAGAACGAAGGACGCACTGTGTTGTTTGTAAGTCACAATATGGGAGTGATTTCGCAGTTGTGTAATAAGGGGATACTTCTAACTAACGGAGAGGTAAGAAAAATTAGCACCACAGACGATGTGATTAATCAATATCTCTCAGATGGAAAGGCAGAGTCATCATTTCATCATGAAGCCTCTAAAATTAATTCTTCCATTTATTTTAATACTGTATCAATAAAAGATACTGAAGGGAATCGAAGAAATAATTTTTCAGTAAACGAAGACTTTCTTATTGAAGTTATTCTTAGAGTCAGAGATTGGAATAGAAATCTCCTTATTGGTTTAACCGTTCAAAGTAGAAATGGCGACTATTTAACCACCGTGATAAATCCTTATGAAAATTTTTTACAAGACGGGGATTTATTGAAATGCTTTTTTTTAATAAAAGGCAATGTCTTAACGCCTAATCCTTATTTTTTTAGACTTGCAGCATTTTCAGATAACGAGCATTTTGATATCCAAGAAATGATATGTCCGATTTCCATTACTGATACGGGAACATCAATGGCTAAATATGAAGGTATTAATTATGGTTATTTTAACTTGAACTATGAAATTTTAAAAAAATGAAATCTAAACTCAAAAATATCTTCAAGCAATTAATTCCGCCAGTGATTCTATCCACCAGGAGAAAATGGCTTACTAATTCAAAAGGAATGCAGGCAATAAGCCTTGGCAAGACAGCCACAAAGCAGGATCTTGATTTATATTGGAGTGAGGACTACGCAGACGTATTAGAAGAATGGGGAAAGGGAACAGTATGGAATGAAATTGAATTGATTTTCTCTACCCTTGAAGGAAAAGTTCTGGATATCGCGTGTGGCACAGGACCGACTATTGAAATCTTGAGTAGAAATAAAAAATTGGAGGTTCATGGTTTTGACATTTCTGACTTATTGATTGAAAGAGCAAAGGCAAAGGGAATTCTACCAGAAAGACTTAGAGTTGCAGATGCAACCGCAAGCAATTTTGCAAAGAATGAATTTGAATATTCTTTTTCAATCGGATCGATTGAGCATTTTACAGAAGAGGGTATAAATTTGTTTTTGATGAATGCCGCTGCCTGTACAAAGAAATATTCTTTTCACATGCTTCCGGTAAATAAAATAGGAATTGACAAGGGTTGGGAAAAAACTGATCAGAGTTACTTCAATAATTCAACTTCTTGGTGGTTGTCTATTTTTAATAAATATTTTTCTGAAATCCAGGTTATTGATTCAGCTTGGGAAGGCCTTGATCAGCAAGGGAAATGGTTTATTTGTAAGAAATAAATAACTCATGTTTAGAAAATTAATTTCGTACCTAAATAGTAGACTCAACAGGCTCAGTCGCGTAAGCTTTCCGGATGGCGTAACTGTGGGAAAGAATTCGGAAGTCCGAGGAAGTATAAATGTGAGGCGGAAAGGAGGTAAGATATTTATTGGAGAGGATTGTTTAATAGAAGGCGATATTGGAACCGAGACAGAGTATTCCAACATAGTAATTGGACGAAATGTTTACATCGGATATTCAACAATAGTGTCTACCGTTGGGCTTGAAATTGAGAATGATGTATTAATATCTTCAGGTTGCCTAATCCAGGACTCTGACAATCACAATATTGTCTACTCATTGCGAAAAAATGATTGTCAGGACTGGAAGAATAATGAATACCATAATTGGGAGATAACCCCTAAGGCACCTATAAAAATATGCAGGGGAGCATGGATTGGAGCTAAGGTAATTATTCTAAAGGGTATAACTGTTGGAGAAGGTGCTGTGGTGGGTGCCGGCAGCGTTGTAACAAAAAATGTTGAACCGTACACAATAGTAGCTGGAAATCCGGCAAGATTGATTAGAGTGATAAAGGAAAGATGAGAGTACCAAATTCATAGAATAGATTATTTATGCCAAGTAGATTCAGTAATCAGTTTTTTAAGTTTTTTTGGTTTTTTAAAAACTACCGTAAAATACAACCCGGTGTTGAGTTTCTTCCCGCTGTTTTTCAAGGGCCTGTTACTTACCAAGCCGATGGCGTAATAACCAGCAATAACTGCGATTTTATTACTGATTCTAGATTTCAACGAGCGTATAAGGCTGCAGAAACTACCAGTCCTTGGGTA
>JANYHI010000029.1 GCA_025359125.1 Cytophagales bacterium | reverse complement strand
GGCCTGCCGCTAGCGTTCATCCTGAGCCAGGATCAAACTCTCCATAGTAAATTCTTAAAACTCTAAGGCTTCGCAGCCTCTTCGTCTTGTATGTGTTGTCCCGGCACTCGGTCTGTCCTATTACACTCACTCTTTGTGAGTGTTCTACTTCAGGCCAACAATCAAAGATCTAACTCCTCAATCATCAACCCTTTTCCGCTTCCTTACCATTTGTTCAATGAACGTTTTGAATACCTCACTATCACTAGCTCCTATTCAAGTGTGGACTCCCTTCATCCTTTATCGAAGAAGCCTCTCAGCACTTCAATTACCCCTTTCGTTAAATGGGAGCGCAAAGGTATGATTTGGTTGATACTAAAACAAGGCTGATGTAAAAATATTTATATCTCGATCTTAAAATCGTTTAAGTAGCTGATGAGTAGCTAATTAGTTTTTCTATGGATTGTCTGAGTTCTATCAGGGCCTGTAGAAAGCAAGGTAATTGGCACTTTTAGAGCCTTTTCCAGTAATTCTATGTATTGTGTTAATTCAATTGGCATCTTACTATTTGATATACCTTCCAATGAAGTATTCCATCCCTTTACCTCTATGTAAATAGGCTCAATTTTTTCGTTGACTAATTCGTAAGGAACTGTTTCGGTAATGCTTCCGTCACTCAACTTGTACTTAGTACAAATCTTTATAGTTGGGAAAATATTGAGGACATCTGCCTTCATCATCAATAACTGAGTAACCCCATTAATCATAATAGAGTACTTTAAAGATGGTAGGTCGATCCATCCGCAGCGTCTCGGCCTGCCTGTGGTCGATCCAAACTCTTTTCCTTCTTTTCTCATCCGCTCACCTTCTTCATCTAACAATTCGGTTGGGAATGGTCCACTTCCTACTCTCGTGCTATAGGCTTTAAAAATTCCATATACTTCTCCAATATGACTTGGGGCGACACCTAAACCAGTGCAAGCACCTGCGGTAACAGTGCTTGAACTTGTTACGAAGGGATAGCTTCCAAAATCAATATCCAACAAAGAGCCCTGCGCACCTTCAGCCAATATGGTTGAACCTGCTTGCAATTCGCTGTTAATAAAATATTCGCTATCGATCAATTTAAACTGCTTGAGAAAATCTACTGCTTCTAAAAATTGCCCTTCTAATAAAGCCCAGTCAAATGGGATGTTATGATTCTTAAGAATTTCGAAATGGATATCGGTAAGCTTCTTAAACTTTTCATGGAAAGATTTAGAGAGTACATCTCCCACCCGTAGACCTTGTCTTCCAATTTTATCCTGATAAGAAGGGCCTATACCTTTAAGTGTAGATCCGATTTTATCATCTCCTTTTGCAAATTCATATGCTTGATCTAATAATCGGTGAGTTGGTATTATAAGAGTTGCCTTTTTAGAAATAAACAGGTTTGCTTTTACATTCAGATTAAATTTCTCCAGTTTTTCAATCTCGGTTTTAAAAACAATTGGATCCAGTACTACTCCGTTACCAATAATATTTTTAGTCTTTTCGCGAAAGATGCCTGATGGTATTTGATGAAGCACATGCTTAATTCCATCAAACTCTAGCGTATGGCCAGCATTAGGGCCACCCTGAAAACGAGCAACCACATCATAGTTAGGTGCTAATACATCAACAATTTTTCCCTTCCCTTCATCTCCCCACTGAAGGCCTAATAATACATCAACTTTCATTTTATAGAATTTATTTCACGCAAAGACGCAAAGATCACAAAGCTATTTCTTTAATGTTATTTCATCTTCTGATTTAATCACATTGAAAATTGCATTCAGCTTAGTGATTACTAAAAGCTTCTTCACACTTTCTGATGGATTCTGTAGGTAAACTTCTCCACCTTTATTTCGGAACTTAGTAAGAATAGTAATCAGCACTCCGATTCCGCTGCTGTTGATATAACGCAAATCAGAAATATCAATTATACAGGTCATTAACTTGTGACTTACTGCATCGTTTACAGCGCTTAACAATTGAGTACCGCTGTCTTCTCCAATTAAATCACCGGAGATGCGAAGAATAAGTATTCCTCCTTTTATTTCTTGAGCAAAGTTCATGGTTTTCTATTTTGGCAATTGGTTTTAGTGCAAGCTGCATACAAAATTAAAGAATGATGCATCACTTTAAAATGTAGCAGCTCACTTACTGTGTTTTGAATATTTTGAATACGGGGATCGCAAAATTCTGTAACCTTATGACATTCGGTACAAATCAAATGATCGTGCTGTTTGTATCCATATGATTTTTCGTATTGAGCGAGATTTTTTCCGAATTGATGTTTGCTTACTAAATCACATTCAACCAATAAATCCAATGTATTATAAACTGTAGCTCTGCTAACGTGGTAGTCTTTATTTTTCATTTTAATGTAAAGTGATTCTACATCGAAATGGCCATCAGAAGAATAGATTTCTTCTAAAATAGCGTATCGCTCAGGCGTTTTGCGTAGTTCCTTGTTTTCTAAGTAAGCAATGAATATCTGCTTTACTTCTTCGTATATCTTTTGATTAAGAGGCATTTGTAAATTTCGACTCAAATATAATGTCACCCCCTCCTCTCTCCAAAAGAGAGGGGAAAAGACTCCGAATTAATTTACACGTGAGTCAAAACGACTCACTTTTACTACTCCTTCTACTTTTTGCAATTTTTCTATCAGCATCTCTAAATGGCGTGTGTCGTTTACATACAGCATAATTTCACCACTAAAAATGCCTTGATCTGTTTTGAAAGAGAGAGAGCTCATATTTACCTTCAATTCTTCTGAAATTACTTTAGAAACATCATTAATCAACCCTACTCTGTCAGTGCCCGTTACTTTTAAGCCCGTAAGGAAAGCAACTTCGTATTGCGAAGTCCATTTAGCTTTTATCACTCGATTACCATGATTGGCCAACAGTTCAGTTGCATTCGGACAAGTGGTTCTGTGAATTTTAATTCCTTCGTTAACAGTTACAAAACCAAATACGTCATCTCCAGGGATTGGGCTACAACACCTGGCAAGTTTGTATTCCACCACATCCATATCTTCACCTATCAGTAAAATATCTTCGTAACGTCCTTTTGCTTTATTAATTTCCTCTTCTATTGTTTTTACGTCTCTGATTGCGGTATGATCTCTATTTTTAAGAGGTGATGATGGTTTGTAATCTTTAAATCTTTTGAGGTCGTTAACTGTGACTACGCCATTACCAAAACGATAATAAAGTTCGAATTGAGAATTGACTTTAAAAAAATCACGCATCTGTTCATATACCTGATTATTTGTATCAATTTTCAGTTGTTTCAGTTTTCTTAATAAGGTTTCCTTACCCTCATCTGCAACACTTCTCTTTGCTTCTTTTAAAAGTTCTTTAATTTTTGATTTTGCTTTTGGGCTGATCACAAATCGTAGCCAATCTTCATTCGGCTTTTGCTTTGCCGAAGTAAGAATCTCAATCTGATCACCATTCTTTAAAACATGGTTGATAGGAACCAATTTTTGATTGACTTTAGCACCGATGCATTTCGCGCCAATGTCTGTATGAATATCGAAAGCAAAGTCTAAAGCAGTGGCGCCTGTTGGCAGCGTTTTTAATTCGCCTTTTGGTGTGAATACAAAAACTTCATCGCTAAAAAGATTACCTCTGAAGTCATCTACAAATTCGAGAGCAGTGAGGTCTTGTTTTTCTAACGTCTCGCGCACGCGAACCAACCATTTCTCTAGGTTTGATTCATACTTTGCTGCGTTGTCTTTATATTTCCAGTGTGCTGCATAACCCTTCTCAGCTATCTCATCCATTCGCAGTGTTCTGATTTGCACTTCAACCCATTGACCGTTCTTTGCCATTACTGTTGTGTGCAAAGATTCGTACCCATTTCCTTTTGGTGTGCTGATCCAATCGCGAAGGCGATCTGGATTAGGAGTGTAGTAATCGGTTACAACAGAATACACTTGCCAGCAAAATGATTTCTCTTGCTCGACTGGTGTGTCTAAAATAATTCGTATTGCAAACAAATCGTACACCTCCTCGAAAGGAATATTTTGCTTGCGCATTTTTGTGTAGATGGAGAAAATTGATTTAGGCCTACTCTTAATTTCATAGTCTACACCAAGTTTATCTATCTCTTCTTTTACAGGAAGAACAAACTGCTTAATAAATTTATTTCTAGATGCTTTGCTTTCATCAATTTTACCGGCAATATCATTGTAAACTGCTCTATCAGTAAAACGCAAATACAAATCTTCTAACTCCGTTTTAATTGCATTAAGCCCAAGCCTGTGTGCAAGAGGGGCATACAAATAAATAGTTTCTGAAGAAACACGAAGCTGCTTGTTGCGAGGCATGCTATCGAGCGTGCGCATGTTATGGAGTCTGTCAGCTAATTTTATCAAAATCACACGCACATCTTCGGAGAGTGTGAAGAGCATTTTTCGGAAGTTCTCAGCCTGAGCCGATGTTCCATACTCAAACACACCTCTGATTTTGGTTAGTCCATCAATAATCTTGGCAATTTTGACCCCAAAAATATTTTGAAGATCCGCTAGTTGAATATCGGTATCCTCTACAACATCATGTAAAAGAGCGGCAATAATCGATGTAGTTCCAAGTCCAATTTCTTCCACGCAAATCTCTGCTACCGATAGAGGATGAAAAATATAAGGCTCACCTGATTTTCTGCGCATATTCTTGTGCGCTTCCATAGAAATGGTAAAAGCCCGCTTTATCAATTTGGCATCGCCATCTTTTAGAATCGGTTTTGCCAAACGCAATAATCTACGATAGCGCGCTATTATTTCCTTTTTCTCAACTTCTTCGTCAATGACCATCTTTAACTGTTGCTGGTTACATGTTGCTAGTTGCCAGTACCAGAAACCATCTTAAGAATGGCAGGCTGGTAATAGAAACCAGAGACTAGCAACCGATTTTTGCATTTAGGACTTTAATAATAGCGAATAATCTATAGATTTGCGCTCCCTTTGATAAAAAGGTAAATTAAAGCGTAGGCGGATGTGGCGTAATTGGCAGCCGCGCCAGACTTAGGATCTGGTGCCGCAAGGCGTGGGGGTTCGAGTCCCTTCATCCGCACACAGAACCCTCGATTTGAATCCATTTGATTTGAATCGAGGGTTTATCATTAAAATAAGATTATTAACCTAATAAATAGCTGATTGTGAATATTACTCTCGACAAACAAAACGCCACAGAAGGATTGATTAAGATTTCTTTAGCAGAGACAGATTACCTTCCTAAAGTAGATGAGAAATTAAAAGAATACTCTCGCAAAGCCAACATTAAAGGGTTCCGTCAAGGTAAAGTGCCCACAGGGGTATTAAAGAAAATGTATGGTAAATCTGTTTTGGTTGAAGAAGTAAATCATCTGATCTCTCACTCTGTTTCAGATTACATTAAAAGCAATAAGCTCAGGATTTTAGGAGACCCACTTCCGAATGCCGAAAAAGCGAAATTCATCGATTGGGAAAATCAAAAAGATTTTGAGTTTGAATTTCAGATTGGAATGGTAGAAGATTTTTCAGTTGATCTATCAAAAAAAGTAAAAGTGACGGCCAACGTGATTGAGGTTGATCAAAAGGTAATGGACGAAACTGTGGCCGATATTAAGACACGGTTCGGTAACGTAACTTATCCTGAACTAAGCGAGGGCAATGATAATTTGTATGGCGATGTTTGTTTAAAGGGTGAAGAAGCCAAGAAAGGATCTTTTGTGGCGATCAACAAGGTTGAAAAGAAAGAACAGAAAAAATTTATTGGCGCAAAAAAAGCAGATGTAATTGAGTTTGAGGTGGAGAAAGCTTTTTCAAATGAAGCTGATGCCGCGCGAGCACTCAACATATCTGAAGAAGAAGCAAAAGGTTTGAAGGGCACTTATGTGTTTACTGTAACTTCCATTAGCCGTGTAGAAGAAGCTACCATTAATCAGGAATTATTTGATAAGGTTTTTGGTAAAGATCTGGTAAAAAGTGAAGAGGAGTTTATGGCAAAAATAAAAGAAACTATTGCCGAGAATTACGAACGCGAAACCGCTCATTTATTGGATCATGAAATTCAACATTACTATGTTGATCATACCAAAATAACAATGCCCGATAATTTTCTAAAGACTTGGTTGAAAGCCACCAGTGATGGAAAAGTTACGGATGAAGTTTTAGAAAAAGAATTCAATCTCTATAAAGAATCACTGAAGTGGGATTTGATCAAAAACCAGATCAGCGAAGAGAAAGAAATTAAAGTAGAAGGCGAAGAGGTAAGAGAAAAAGCAAAGCAATTAATCATTGATCAATTTGGCGGACCTTCCATTGCGGCACAACTAGGAGATAAATTAGAAGAAATTGCTAACAACTATCTGTCGGGGCAAGATGGTAAGGGTGAAAATTTTATGAGAATTTATAATCAACTCCGTCAAGAGAAGATTATGAAAGTGGTAAAAGAAAATATTACCGTTACCGACAAGAAAGTATCATTAGATGAGTTTAAAAAAATTGCGGCCAGCCATAACCACTAACTGGTTTTGAACCTTTAAGTACTATTCAGAGTTTAGTAAGAGCCTCGGTTTTCGGGGCTTTTTATTTTGATTATTTATTGGCTAACATTGAAATAAAATAGAAGCTCAATCGACTATCAAGTATTCTTTAAATTGTAAATAAATACCATTTTATATGTACACAAACGAATTCAGAAACTATGCCGTACATCACTTAGGCATGAGCGGCAATGCCTTGGACAGTTATATGAGGTTCATCAATACCAATGCCCATACGGTAACAAACATGACACCCAATGTGGTTGAGGAGCGCCAGATGCGCGCAACCGTTATTGATGTTTTTTCGAGATTGATGGCTGATCGTATTATTTTTTTTGGAACTGCCGTAGATGATTATGTTGCCAATGTTATCACTGCCCAACTTTTATTTTTAGAATCTTCAGATCCAAAGAAAGATGTGATCATGTACATCAATAGCCCAGGCGGATCTGTTTATGCAGGCCTTGGGATTTATGATACTATGCAAATTATTAACCCAGACGTGGCAACTATTTGTACGGGTATGGCTGCTTCTATGGGGGCGGTGCTTTTGGCTGCTGGCGCACCTAAGAAAAGATCTGCCCTTACACACTCGAGGGTAATGATTCATCAACCCTCTGCAGGTATGCAAGGAACTTCTTCTGATATGGAAATTTCAATGCGCCAAACATTAGAGTTGAAGAAAGATTTGTATACGATTCTTGCTAATCACAGTGGGCAAACCTATGAAAAGATTGAGAAAGACTCAGATCGCGACTTCTGGATGAGAGCCTCGGAAGCGAAGGATTATGGACTAATTGATGAAGTTCTTGAGAAGAAGAAGAAATAATTTTTAAGTCAGTGCTTTCTAAAAATGAAGGGCTAATTAATGAAACAATTAGCCCTTATTTCTTTATACAAAATAGTGATACCTTTGATTTTCAATCTTCCTTTTGTAGCACCTATCAATTAAATATATGGCAGAAGTAACATGCTCCTTTTGTGGCAGAAACAAAAAAGATGTAGATCTTATGATTTCGGGCATACACGCTCACATCTGTGACAAGTGCGTGACTCAAGCAAGCCAAATTCTGCAAGAGGAAAAGAAAAATAAAGTGGAGGGCGGCACCTTGCCTAACTTTAAACTGATTAAGCCAAGAGAGATTAAGAAATTTTTAGATGAGTATGTAATAGGCCAGGATGAGGCCAAGCGCGTAATGTCTGTAGCTGTCTATAATCACTATAAGCGATTAACACAGCGTAAAATAGATAGTGATGTAACGATTGAAAAATCAAATATCATTATGGTGGGAGAGACAGGAACGGGCAAAACTTATTTAGCAAGAACGCTTGCCAAAATTTTACAAGTGCCTTTTTGCATTGCTGATGCAACCGTACTTACAGAAGCAGGATATGTAGGAGAAGATGTTGAGAGCATTTTAACTCGCTTACTGCAAGCCGCAGATTATAACACTGAAGCTGCTGAGCGAGGCATTGTTTACATAGATGAGATTGACAAGATTGCCCGTAAATCAGACAACCCTTCCATCACGCGCGATGTAAGTGGCGAAGGCGTACAGCAGGCATTACTAAAATTATTAGAGGGAACGGCAGTTAACGTGCCCCCACAAGGCGGACGGAAGCATCCCGATCAAAAAATGATTACTGTTAACACAGAAAACATACTTTTCATTTGTGGTGGAGCTTTCGAAGGAATTTCGAAGCTGATAGGCAGAAGACTAAATACTCGCCCTTTAGGATTTGCTACTTCGGCTGACGTGGATCCAAGGGATTTTGATAGAGATAATTTACTTCAATTTGTTTCAGCTCAAGATTTAAAAACATTTGGTCTTATTCCAGAATTGATTGGACGCTTACCGGTGCTTTCATTCCTAAATCCATTGGATCACGATACGTTGCGAAAAATTTTAACGGAACCTAAAAATGCGTTGGTTAAGCAATACAAGAAATTGTTCGAGATGGAGACCATCGAGCTTGAATTTAAAGAAGGCGCATTGGATTTTATTGTTGAGAAGGCAGTAGATTTTAAATTAGGTGCACGCGGACTGCGTTCTATTTGCGAAGCAATTATTAACGATGCAATGTTTGAATTGCCTTCAGATAAAACAACCGATCGGTTAGTGATTAATCGCGCTTACGCAGAAGAGAAATTCAACAAGTCGCATTACAGCAAATTGAAGGTTGCTTGATTGGAGTTTGACAGTTCTCCGTTATCGGTTTAACAGAAATTCAATCCGTCATATATTTCAAGATCAGATTGGCTGTGTTTTCAGAGGCAGAGCCGGTATCTAATGTTTGATAAAGTTTATCGTATTCAATTAACATAGTATTCCTGTAGCTGCCTTCCTCCAATAACAATTTTAGCTCCGCTCCTACTTCCGTGGAAGAAGCCTTATCCTGAATTAATTCTTTAACAA
The DNA here is from genome assembly GCA_025359125.1 of Cytophagales bacterium. Lineage (GTDB taxonomy): Bacteria > Bacteroidota > Bacteroidia > Cytophagales > Cyclobacteriaceae > ELB16-189. The sequence goes on along the minus strand of JANYHI010000029.1, from coordinate 1,002 downwards.
CTAGTTTGTTTACAATAAGATTTACCAATGAAATATAACTCACCATTACCACTCTGGAAGCAATAGCATACTCTAAACTACCAGCTTTATAAACTACTACTTGTGGAACTTTAAAAAGGCCAGTCTCCAATGTGGCCGTTCCAGAAGTTACAATTGCAGCCGATGCATGGGTTAACAAATCGTAAGTTGAATCGTACACAAATTTTACATTCTGTATTTCTCTTAAAGGCTGATATAAAGTAGCCGAAAGATTTTTAACTGCTGCCACCACAAATTGTAGATCAGAATTTTTCTTAACCACTTCTGCCAAAACAGGAATAATTTTTTCCAGCTCCATCTTTCTGCTTCCGGGCAACAGCGCCACAATACTCCTTTGTGTGTTAATATTATTGTCACTTAAAAAAGAAGGATTGGGAATAAATGCCTTTATGGCATCTAGCACAGGGTTGCCCACATAGTCTACTTCAAAATCATATTTTTTAAAGAACTCTTTCTCGAAAGGAAGAATCACAAACATGTGATCTACATTTTTTTTAAGCTGCCACGCTCTAGCCTGCCTCCACGCCCAAACCTTTGGAGGAATGTAAAAAAAAACTTTTATTCCATTAGCCTTTCCAAACTTGGCCATCTGTCTATTAAAGCCTCCATAATCAATTAGTATTAATGCATCGGGTTGGTAAGTAAGAATGTCTTTTTTACACTCTTTCATGTACCTGACTATTTTATAGAAATTTATCACAGCCTCGAAACCCATGAACGCAAGTTGATTGTAGTGCATTACCAAGTGCATACCTGTTGCCTGCATTTCATCGCCTCCAAAACCACGAAATGTTGCGCTTGAATTTTTCTTCAATATTGATTTAACCAGATTGCTCCCATGCAAATCCCCTGACCTCTCGCCTGCTATTATATAGAACTTCAATGACTGATTTTTTTATTTACAACAAACTATTCACCAAAATAATCAACATAATTACGCGGAGTTTCATAAAGCCTGATAGA
>JANYHI010000026.1 GCA_025359125.1 Cytophagales bacterium | reverse complement strand
GGTGGCTTCATTAAAGAATGCACAACGCACCCAACAACTATTAGAAGAGTCTAGTAAGCTTACAGTAGAACTCCAGGCAAGAGAAGAGGAGATGAGACAAAGCATGGAAGAACTCGCGGCTACGCAAGATGAAATGTCGCGTAAACAGATAGAACTCTCGGGTATTATTAATGCTATAGATTCAACACTTGGCACAATAGAATTTAATGTTGAGGGTAGAATCATAAAGCATAACACCATACTCGCTCAGTTTTTAGATAGTATCAATGATCAGTTGTTGCAGAAGGATTATTCTACAATTATTGGAAACAGTAATGAGATTGTGTGGGCCGAGATTGTTAAGGGAGCAATTAGAGCGGGCGACTTTCAAACACATACGCTTATAGGCAACGAAGTTTGGTTGAGCGCTACGTTTACGGCTGTCATTAATTCGGAAGGTAAGGTCATAAAGATTCTATCTATGATTCAGGATATCACACAAAAGAAAGTAAAGGAAACCGAGTTTCAACGACTTTCGCTCGTAGCCAACAATACTGATAATGCTGTGGTGATTACGGATCCGGAAGGATTGATTGAATATGTGAATGAGGGTTTTTGCAAAATAACCGGATACACTTTAGAGGAAGTGGAGGGTAGAACACCAGGATCATTTTTACAAGGTGAAGAGTCAAATCAGGAAACTATTGCACGCATTCGTTTATTATTAAAGCAGCGTAAACCCATTTATGAGGAGATCCTAAACTATAGTAAAAAGGGAGACCCCTACTGGGTTTCGATTGTGATCAATCCGATATTTGATGAACACGGTGAACTGGCAAATTTCATTTCTGTACAGGCCAATATTACAGAAACCAAAACGGCCTCTCTAGATTTTAAATATAAACTTGAAGCCATTAGTAGGTCTAACACAATTATTGAATTTGATACTAATGGAATTATCCTAGACGCCAACGAAAATTTCCTCAAACTTACCGAGTATACTTTACAAGAAATTGTGGGTAAACACCATCGTATATTTTTATCCAGTGACGATGCTATTGGCGCTTCCTACAAGGAGTTCTGGAAACAATTGGCAAGTGGACAATCGGTTAGTAGTGAGTTTTCACGCAGATCAAAGACAGGAAAAATTATTTGGATGCGGGGTATCTACAATCCGATTTTAGATACGTACGGCAAAACTAAGAAGATTGTGAAGTTTGCGGTAAATATTACGAATGAACATTTATTACAAGCAGAAGCAAACCGCAAACGGCTAGAACTAAATAGCTATTTGAATGGTGTTAATAACACGATTGCATCTGTCGAATTTACGTTAGACGGAAAACTCGTATCTGCTAATGAAATTTTCACAAAAGTCTTGGGCTATTCCGGAACGGAATTGCTCAGTGTGGATTACCTCTCATTAATGTCGGAAGAACACGCAGCCGTTATGATGTGGGAAAATCTAAAAGTCGGTAAATTTTTTTCTGGGGAGTTTAAAATGAAGAACAAAGAAGGAAGAGAGTTTTGGCTATGTGGAACATTTAACCCAATAATAATTGATGCTCAGATACCGGAAAAGATATTGATGTTGGCACAATTTACCACGCAAGAGAAAGAGAAGCTTAATGATTTGAATACGATGGTTCACGCGTTTAAATCTACCTTACCTGTGTTGGAATTTACCAGCGCCTTTTCGTGTAAGTCTGCCAATGATATGGCCATGAAATTATTTCGAATTTCACGTATCGAATTAAAAACAAAAGCCATAACTAATTTTATTGCTCCTTATTACATTTCTAAATGGGAAAAAATTAAAGCTAGCCTTTCTAACGATGATGTTACTTTTATCAACTTACCATTGTTGCAAGACTCTAAAGTTGTTACTTATGAAGTTAGTATTTCTGCAATTAAAAATTTAGATGGCACTGTTTCAAAATACATTTTATTGTTTGTTCGTGAAGTGCAAGATCAGGTTACGTTACTAGCGGTTGGATAATGATAGATATTACTGACGAAGAAATGGGATCGCTAACACTTAGTATTCTTAAAAGGTATGGAATTGATTTTACTTGTTATGAGCCAAAATCACTACGCAGAAGAATTATAAGAATACTTAATAAACTAGAGTTGACTTCAATTCATGAGCTGTGGATGCATTTTTTGAAGACACCTAATTTCATATCGGTTTTTATGAATGAAATTAGTGTGGGTATGACTTCTATGTTCCGCGATCCTATTTTGTGGAAACAAATGAAGATAAAGTTAGAAGCAGAGTTTATTCAAAAAGCTAATTTTTGGGTTTGGCATGCAGGCTGTTCTACAGGCGAAGAAGTTTATACGCTTGGTATTTTAGTAGATCAGCTTAAACTGGGAAGTAAAGTGAGTGCATTAGCAACTGATTTTAATATTGAAGCATTGGCCGAGGCGCAAGCGGGAGTGTATCATAAAATAAAAATGATTGAAAATGAAAAGAACTACAAAGCGTATTGCACCACAACCGACTTTAGAAATTATTTTACAGCTGAAGCTACAGAGGCAAAGTTGAATTTGTCATTGATTCGTCATGTAAAATTTGAATATCATAACTTAATTACTGATTCTTTTAAATCGGGGTTTGACATTATTTTTTGTCGAAATGTGATGATTTATTTTGACTCGATAGCGAAGACGCGAATGATTGATAAATTCTATGATTCATTAAACGAAGGTGGGTATTTTGTGATTGGCTTCTTTGATACCATGAGTCATCTAATAGATAATCGTAAATTTAAATTAGTTGATGAGCAAGCCAAAATTTTTCAAAAAATTTAATCTTTATCAGAGTTATGGACGAAACCTTAAAGAAGAAAATAAATTTGCTAGTACACTTGGCAAAATCAGACGGTAAGTTTCACACAGCTGAAAGGGAATTTTTAGATAGCTTGTTAATGGAACGAGGTGTTACGAATTATGATTTGGACAAAGTAAAAGTTGATCATAATTTTTCCGTATTCACTTCTACTTTAGATAAACAAGAGTTACTCCATTGGTCGTTGCAATTGATCAAAGCAGATGGCATTATTCACGCAGACGAAATTGCTTATTGCAAGGCGCTGGCTTTAAAATTGAAATTTAACCCATCCGTTATTGATCATTTCGCAAATTTGGTAATGCCAGATTTTAAAATATTTAAAGAAACCGTAAGGAAATTTGTTATTTGAGCAATCAGTAACCAAATCTTTTAGAAGGTAAAGTCGCATCTCGCTTTAGTAGTCATTTCAAATCCGAAATGAATTCTTACTTTTGCTGACTTTTAAGTTACTACTATGATTTACAACTCTATCATCGAAACAATCGGAAATACACCTATTGTGCGTTTGAATAAAATCCCGAAAGAAATTGCAGGTGCTGTGTTAGCTAAGGTTGAATATTTTAATCCAGGTAACTCTACTAAAGATCGCATGGCATTAAAAATGATTGAAGATGCTGAAAAGGCCGGCTTACTGAAACCGGGTGGAACTATTATTGAAGGAACATCAGGAAATACCGGAATGGGTCTTGCACTTACAGCTGTGGCCAAAGGTTATAAGTGCATTTTTACAATGGCCGATAAACAATCGCAAGAAAAAATAAATATTTTGCGTGCTGTAGGGGCAGAAGTAATTGTTTGCCCTACCAATGTAGAGCCGGAAGATCCGCGAAGCTATTATTCAGTGGCGCGTAAATTAAATAAAGACATACCCAATTCTATTTATCCAAACCAATACGATAATCCATCTAATGCAAAAGCGCATTATGAAACTACTGGCCCTGAAATTTGGCGACAAACAGGCGGAAAGATTACGCATTATGTTGCTACAGTTGGAACGGGTGGTTCTATGTGTGGAACTTCAAAATATTTGAAAGAGCAAAATCCTGCTATTAAATCAATCGGCATCGATACCTACGGCTCTGTTTTTAAAAAATATAAAGAGACGGGTGTATTTGATAAAAATGAAATTTACCCCTACCTCACAGAAGGTTTTGGCGAAGATATTTTGCCTAAAAATGTAGACTTCGATGTGATCGATCAATTTATTAAAGTAACTGATAAAGATGGAGCCATTATGGCGAGAAGGCTTTCGCGTGAAGAAGGAATTTTTGGGGGATGGAGTTGTGGATCGGCATTGCATGGAGCGTTAGAATATGCACGAGAGTATTTAAAGAAAAATGATATGATGGTGGTATTATTACCTGATCATGGCACTCGCTATTTAAGTAAAGTGTATAACGACATGTGGATGAAGGATCACGGATTTTTGGAAGAGCGCACGTACGGAACTGCACGTGAAATAATTGCCAAGCGAAATGGAAAAGATAGTCTGTTTACTGTCTCTAAATCGTCTACCATTGGCGAGGCGATTAAAATTTTGAACAGAGAAGGAGTAGATCAGATGCCCGTTACCGAAGCAAATGAATTTGTTGGAAGCGTAACTACCACCAGCCTTATCGAAAAAATAATTTACGATCCTACGCTAAAAGATAAATCGGTTGGCGAAATTATGGATAAACCCATGCAAGTAGTAGCATTAGATAGTACGCTGGATGTTTTATCCTCTTTGCTAAATAGAAATAATAGGGCATTATTGGTAAGAGATGAGCAGGAGCGAGCTCATATTATTACTCAACATGATATACTAAGAGCTATTACGGCTTAATGCTTAGTAACCTCTATTTCGATACGATCATTTAAAGCACCCTGTGAACCTCCTTCGGGGAAGATTGGAATTCTACCCCCTTCGCCTTTGACGGAGATGCGACCGGCATCAATAATGCCTTGGCTCACCAAATAGGCTTTCAATGATTCGGCTCGTGCAGTTGAAAGATCTTTGGCAGACATATTTTTTACCGCAATGTCATTCGTAGGGTCGGTAGCAAAGAAGCCGGATTTTTCGCCACGTTTAAATCCTTCACGATTATAAGTACCGTTGACATGCCCGTGTATTTTTATCTTATACTTGGAATTTCCTTTCATTAAATCAACCAACCCGTTTAATTCATTTTCTGCCTCGGGTTGAAAGATAGACGCATTCTTAAAAAACTTAACATTATTGAAATCTACATAGTCTCCCTTCTTTGCTTTTTTCATCGGTATTTCAATAATAATCTCATCCTGCGATCCTTTCTCTCCTGCCGATTTTTGATAGTTGAAAACAGTAGTGGCCGGGCTATACCCTGCAACTTGTGTTGTAATCATGTACGAGCCTCTAGCATTTTTAGGTGCTTCCAGATAGACAACTTCTCCAGATTTAAATGCCTGATACTGATTAGCCTTTGCACCTTCTTTCAAATGAACCTCTCCTGAATTTATTTCGCTTCGATCTTCCACGTTAACAAACTTGAAATAAAAAGGCTTACCACTTGGTTTTTTTACAACGGGTGTTTCTATAGGTTTTTCCTCAGGCTTAATGGCCGAAGAATCAACAACAGGTTTTTCTTCTAGTGCGATTAGCTTAATTTCTGCGACTGGTTCTTCTTTTACAGGTGCGGCTTTTTCTTCTGCAACTGGTTTTGATTCAGCTATCAGTCCGGTTAAATTTCCGATGTAAACCCATGCATCTCTATATTCTGTTTCTGCTCTAAGTTTTATTGCTTGTGCAAAGGCAGCTCTTTTGTTGGTGGTATTTAAGATATAAACATAGTTGAGTTTATCAGAATTATTTAAAGCATATTTTGCAGGGTAGCCTTGCTGAATGGCCTTATCAACCAAACGTGCGGCATTATCAATTTTTGCAAAAACACCAACGGTTACATAATGATTGTTATCAGAGATTTGTGCCTTTGTAGGAAGCGCGAAACAGAATCCGATAAAGAGCATGGGAAGTAATCTGGCCATAGTCATAAAACAAAAATAATAAGTTATGAAAGTGAATTAAATTAGAATGAGATAAGCAAGTTTTACTACTAGGGATTATAAAGATAGTGGATACAATTGGAATGTTTACTTTTTTTCTAATCTGTCTGTTATGTCTTTTAACATCTCGACTTGAATCGTTTGTATTTCAAACAGTTTCTTTTGCTGGTTTAGGATAAGATGATCCATTTTTTCGTGCAGCATTCGAATTTCCAACTCTGCCTTTAGGTTCACCTGATAGTCGTGCTTAGATCGCTCTCGGTCTTTTTCTTCTTGCCGATTTTGGCTCATCATAATTACCGGGGCTTGCAATGCGGCCAAACAAGAGAGAATTAGGTTTAATAATATGAATGGAAATGGATCAAACGGTTGCGAAAAGAAGTAGAGATTAAGACCTATCCACGTAAATAAAACAATAAAGAAAGAGATGATAAACGTCCAGCTTCCGCCAAAGCTGGCAATGCGATCAGCAACCCTTTGCCCATACGTGAGTTTTTCTTCAGTTGCCTGATCTACATCATCTGAAATAGTGTGATTTTTGTGCAGTGCTTCAATTACCTGTTTTTCTAGGTCTGTAAGCGTACCAATTTCTTTTTCGAGAGAAGATTGAATGTATTGGTTGCGATATTGATTTAACTCAGAAATAGAGAGGCAGCATTGCTCGTCAAAATTAGGATTGACTTCGTGTATTTTAAGTAGAATGTTTTCTTTAACAGAATATCCTTCTATTTTTTGACGATCATCAAACTCTTTTCCTGATAAATCGCTTTTAAACTTTCCCATACGAGAAAGTTGGGGATAAATAGTTAGTCTTCCAAGATTTCAATCTCTACACGAACATTGACTTGCGCTAGTGCGTGATCTTCTTCATAAACAGGTTTCTTGCCACCCCACGCTTTAATTTGCATACGACTTGGATCGATTCCCTGATTGATCAGATAACTTTGAATTACCAAAGCTCTTTCTTCTGATAATTTCTTAGCTGATCCAGATCCTTGATTTACATCCGCAGTAATAGCGAAGAAGTTTTTAGATTCTCCCATAGAAATTATTTTACCTCTATCGTTTCCATTGGTATGTCCGTGTATTTTGATTTTATATTTTGGATTTTCTCTAAGCATATCCAACAGGCTATTTACTTCATATTTTGATTCGGGACGCATAATACCTGCATCTTTGTAGAAGTAAACATTGTACATCACTGCAAAGTCACCTTTTTTTAAGCGAACCAATTCAAAAGGTACCACAGTCTTGTTTTCTGCTATGGTAATGCCTTCGCTTGCCTCTGGCTGATTGAAGTTGGTAACGGTTTGTATTCTTCTGTACCCAAATACTTCACACACAAACTCAATGTTGCCTGATTTGTTTATAGGCTTGACACTTACAGGTTCGTTACCTCTGTACGAAGCCATCTTTTTAGGCTTTGCCTTGTCGAGATCCATGATGTCAACATCTCCTTGAAGTTCTTTATTCCCATCGGTATAGATTTTAAAAAGAAATTTTTTGCTTCCGGGCTCCATTTCTTCAACGGTTGAAACAGAACTATTACTTTCAGTTCGTGCAATGGATGCCGTGTTTGCTTCTAACTTAGGTAGTTCTAATTCTAAATTTGGAGTGATGATTGGATCTGATGGTTCAATCTTATTCATCTTCTCACGAGTGATTGGATTCGTATCAGTTCCGTTTGTTTTCTGATCTTCCCCTAAAACTCCAGAGAATACCCATGCATCCAAGTATTGGCCTTGTCTCAATTTTTTTGCTTCATTAATAGCGATTTCATGATCTGGCGTGGCCATCACGTATACATAAAAAAGATTGCGCACAGGATTGATAGAAAACTCAGCATCAAGATTATTCTCTTTGGCGCTATTTCTAAATTCTATTGCATTTTTAGGTATTGAAAATGCTCCGATCACAACATAATTGGCGCCCTTAGCATTCAATTGACCTTTCGTTGCCGAAACCTTTAAATTGAATAGTACAGTAAGAATGAACAGGATTAAAGTCAGCTTCTTTTTCATAATGCTTTCTGTTTGAGTGGTACAAATATTACCCATACTCATTGTTTAATTTAAGCTAATATAATCAAAACCTTACATTTCAAATAGTTATGATAAAATTAATGCTCTGAAAGTACCGAAAAAGACCGTTTAATAATTTCTCCGTAACTGTCTATTAGTGTTAAAACATGGCTTCCATGTGTTGGATTTAGTCTGATTTGATGGTTTTTAGCTGTGCTAGAAATGAATTGGTCATCTAAATGCCAGTAAATAATAGCCTCAGCATCTTGGTGTGCAGCTTCAAAAATAGTTTGCCCAGTTACCCCTGTTAGCTCTTTTGGAACAAAAATCTTTGCGTTTGCCTCTGGGTATATGAGATCCATAGATGCTGTTTCTGATGAACTTTCACAGTCTTTGCGATAGGGTGGAAGTGGCTGGTAACTATTTTGCTTTTTGTAGTAATAGGCCTGCACGGCAGGAAGCACAAACCAGCTTTGCCCAATCATCTTGCTGATATTTTCACATTGAGAGTTGACTCTGAATTTTAAGTTTTCAGTAAGATGAATTTTCTTATGAAACGGGCAAGCGCCTGATTCTAACCCTCGCTTGGTAACATAAATGGTATCTGCCTTTTCGCAACGTTCTGATAATCGGTAGCCACTTTGATGGCACACCGGTATTTTTACTAATTCAGATGACGGAGTGGCAAACCAAGATTGTGTTGGCATCAACGAAAATAAATCAAACAGAATAGGCGCTGCGGCATCTGTTCCGGTGAGCCCCGGTCTTCCTTCGCCATCCGCATTGCCAACCCATACACCTATGGCGTAGTCAAGATTTACGCCCACAGCCCAGCCATCTCTAAAACCATGACTGGTACCGGTTTTCCATGCAATTTGTTTTTTGCTATTGAAATATCTCCAACCGGTTTCTTCGCCCGGTCTGTACAATTCTTTGAGTGCATCAAAAGTAAGATAAATAGCAGCCGCACTGAGGTAAGAATCTGATTCAATCGAAGTGGTTGAGTCTTTTGTTTTTTCATATGTAGGTGAATGAAAATCTGCTTTGCAGTATCTGTTCTTACCGGGATGCTCAAAATAATTATTTAACGTTCGTGCCATAGAAGCATATGCTCCGGTAATAGCCCATAAGGTGCCTTCCGCTCCTCCTAAGATGAGAGAAAGTCCATAATGATCGGCAGGTTTTGTTAAGGTGGTAATCCCAATTTTTTTGAGCAGCTCATAGAATTTTTCATATCTATAATCCTGTAGCTCTTCAACTGCAGGTATGTTGAGTGAACGAATCAATGCCTGATCAGCAGCAACCGCTCCGTCAAAATTGTTAGAGAAATTTTTAGGTGCGAATCCGTTTATCAAAAGTGGAATGTCGGGTTGTAACGTTTTGGAAAGCATTTTTCCTTCGTCTAGCATAGCTGCAAATAAGAATGGTTTTAAAATACTGCCAGTGCTACGCGGAGCATTTACAATATCTACTTGTTCTTGATTTTCTCTGCCAGCGGCAACATTACCTACATAGGCTAATACATTTCCTGTTTTTACTTCAAGTATAATAGCGGCCGCATTAAAAATCTGATTTGCTTTTAGTCGTTCATGATGATCTTGCAAAATTTGTTGAGCTTGTAATTGTAAACCTATGTCAATAGTTGAAATAATTTTGTGCTGAGACCTTCCTTCTTTTGCACATCGATCTAACAAATGAGGGGCGAGGCGTGGCAATGCTAGCGGATTTTCGGGTATGGGTTCTGAAATGGCCAGTGAAAGAGTGAGTTCGTCAAAATATTTTTCTTTTGAAAGCCTATTCAATAGGCGATCTCTTTTTGATTTGAGTAGTGCTCTATTTTTCCCTAAGTGGATAAGGGATGGATTGTTAGGCAATACAGCTAAAAGCACGGCTTCGCTCCAACTTAGTTCGCGCGAAGATCGCCCAAAATATCGCCAACAGGCAGCTTCTATTCCTACCACGTTCCCTCCGAAGGGAGCGTGAGAAGCATAAAGAGACAAGATTTCACTTTTGCTATTGCGTAACTCTAATCGCAGGGCCAAAATAATTTCAATTGCTTTTTCTAAAAACGTTCGTGCTTTATTTTTTCTTGAGAGGCGAATTACTTGCATGGAGAGCGTGCTACCGCCACTCACAATTTTCCTGGCTTTTATATTTTGTTGAGTTGCTCTACCCAGAGATAAAAAATCGATACCGAAATGGTTATAGAATCGTTTGTCTTCAAATAGAATAATGGCAGCCTTAAATTTTTCATTTACCGCTGCACCTTCTGGAAAACGCCATTGGCCATCATCAGCAATGGCAGCATTTAGCAGCTGATTTTTTTTATCTTCTAATACGGTTGAGTAAGAATCGGAAAAGAGTGGATGGGGGAGACTGAAATAAAATGTAATGCTTAATAAAATTAAAGTTACTGCGATCGGCAGCTTCCATTTTTTCAAAAAAATACTCACTTACTTAAAGCGGATTGATGCTGCAAAAATTTATCAACGCGTAATGCCACATTCGCCCGAATGTTCATATAAAAAAAATTATAATCAGCTCGATGCCAGCTTTTGTTTTTTACGAGCCAGCTTCCTTTTATGTGAGGTCTGTTCACACAGAGTATGCCATCTTGATTTTGAGCATCTACCAATTTCGGCCTATAAGTAAATTTAAAAGCTACCCCTCCTTTATTAAGTTCACGTGAAGCATAGGTTTTACTGCCATTCCACAACAATGGATTGATTGAAAGCGAACCTTTATAAATAGTTTCATAATTATTTGGTAAAAAGTTTTTTCCAACGGTATTCCATGAAGTCCAAGTACCAATATCATCTGGGCTTGCAGTTGGATTGATTTGTTTGAACGCAGTTGGTTTAATGGCCCTGCCTACCAAATAGGCTGCCACTAGTTGCTGCTGTAAACCTTTGCCATCAAAATAATCTTTTAAAAGTCTCTCGCCATGATAGCTGCCTTGGCTGTGGGAAGCAATAATAATAGGCCTGCCTTGATTGAAATTTTTTAGGTAGTATTCGAACGCAGCCTTTACATCTTCGTAGGCAAGGTTAAGAGCTGCTGATGCATCTGATTTATTGGGTGTATAGAATGCGTACAAATGTGCTTGCCGGTAGTAGGGTGCATAAATTCTACAGCTTCCATTAAACACACTCGCTTGATTTAAAATTGTACTAGTTTGGATTTGATGATTCATTGAAACATCATTTACATCTGCATTCCAACTATATTGGTTTACAGGTTTTTCTATGAAGATGGTAGGATGAATAAAAAAAACATCAGCCTTCGCAATCGACTGTTCATTTTTCAGATTTGATTTTAAAGGTACACTGTCGGCCCCGTCTGATTTATCGGGTAATGAAGCCCAATGTTCTCTCTTTTGATAATTTGGCGAGGGAGGCACGGGTGAACTTCCAAAATCTTTTTTTAAGGGCTCTAGCTTGGGTGAGCAAGCCACACTTACTATCAGTAAAAAAAATAAATTGTAAATTTTCATAACAGGATTCTAAAAATTTTTTCTTAAAATTTATTGTGGCAGGTTTCGTAAAAAGAAATCTCTTACATTTCCACCTACAATCATTTCAATTTCTGATCGAGTAAAGTTTTCTTTTTGCAATGCAGCTACAATAAGTGGAATTCCTGTTACGTCAAAATGCATTTCAAAGGCTCCATCCCAATCGGAACCTAAAGCTACTTTATCAATTCCAATCTTATCTACCGCATATCGAATACTTTTTGCAGTGGCGGTTGCATCTTTGCCACACACTGCTGTTTCCCATAGGCCAATGCCTACGAGTCCGTTTCTTTTACCAATTTCAACCAAGTGCGCATCTGTTAAGTTGCGTTGATTGTTACACACGCCTTTAACTCCGGTGTGAGAAACCAACACAGGGCCGTTATGAAGTGCAAGAACATCATTAATGGTTTGCTGAGATGAATGAGCCAGATCAATTAAAATATGCAGGCTATCCATTTTACGAATTAATTTTTTACCGATAGTAGTGAGGCCGCCTTTCTTCAGGCCATGTGCAGAACCTGCCCATTCGTTATCAAAAAAATGTGCCAGCCCGATGTAGCGAACACCGATCTTATAAAACTCATCCAGATTTTTCAAATCACCTTCTAGTGGCTGAGCTCCTTCCAACCCGAGCATGCCCGAAGTGATAGACCGATCATTTTTTCTATCTGTAATAAATTTTTTTAATTCTGTTCGACTAGTAATTACTCTTAATTTTCCGTCTGATTGTTTTGCGAAGTAGTGGAGCGCGGCACATTGGTTAAGTGCTCTTGCTTTAATACTAAACCAATTTGAAATGGGGCGTAGTTGTGCAAAACTTAGTAAGGCTATCTGATCACTATTACCATCGTTAGCTTCGATATTAATGCCCGAAGGAACTTTGCTTACAACAGAAAATACCTGTAAAGCCATATTAGCTTTTAGCATTCGGGGAAGATCAACATGGCCATAGTGAATCTGTTTTAGTAAGTCGCGATCCCATAATAATTCATCACAATGCAAATCAGCAATAAAAGGAATAGAATCATACCAACTATTTTTTTTATGAGGAGGAGGAATGCTTACAGTGTTTTTTGATTTGTCAATGTAGGCAGGTGCAAGGGCAAAAAAGCCAATGATTGCTGCCACTACTATTGCTACAATAATTTTCAGGATCAATTTCATTTTCGAAAATATGATATTAATAATGGCGTTTTATTGAACAATCCTTTTCACCACTTCCACTAATCTTCCTTTTTCTTTTGCAGCGATGCTGTGATCGTACATCGCTTCACAATTGATGCCAGGCAAATAGAAGGTGCCCGCAAAACTGGCTGTAAGCGAAAGTCTGAATGTGCGTTGGGCATTGGTTCGTAAATCAAAATACGTGTAAACTCTATCATCTCGTATATCTTGATAATCGCCCCGGTCATTTTTTTCTGTTCCTTGGTCATCGGTTAATCTCAAATTGTTGATTTCCCAACCCGATGGAAACACCTGAGCCAATGCCATGTTTTCATAATTACCTCTTAGTCCCGGATTTTTAACAGTTACGTAGGCATAAAATTCTGTGCCTTGTTCTAGCTTACTGATGTCAATAAAATTATTTTTCATATCGGTATAGTAGGTAGACACAAGGAGATTATTTTGTGTTGCCTCTTCATTTCCTTTAGCTGGAGTGCCTGTGTTAATTACTCGCACAAACAAGCTTCCATTACTTTGATTTGTAATTTTTAACGAACTCTTTTGCGCCCCTTTAATTTCTAGTTGTGCCTGCGCTAATGGAAGTTGCGTAGAAGCGTTTACTAGTTTGCCATTGTGCGTGTAAGCGAATTTAAGATCGCCACGCTTTTCACTTGAAACAAATTGACCAATCGATTTAAGGCAGTACGCGATGGTTTGCGTACTCATCCAATAGCTTTGATTGCTGAGCGAAGCGGAAATCTCGCGCAGTAATTCGAACGCTTTTGTTTTATCATTTACCAAGAGTAGCGTTTCTAATATGATTGCCTTATCTCGAATATCATTTCCGTACGAGTACGACATCTCTTGGTAGGGTTTGATAGTGGTAGTAAGATTAGCTATTAAATTTTTAGCCGCTTCTGGTTGCCCGGCTTTAGCATAGGCAGCAGCTAGCATCCATTTGGATTGTGTGGTTACGTCCTTCAATTCACGCAATCGGTTCATCGCGCCAAGCTCTGGCACACCAGCTAATGCTAATGTATATAATCGATAAGCCTGAATTAGATCGGTGTTGTAATAGTAGTACTTGGTTTCATTTCTTCGCCATTCTGAGGCTTGATTTTTTTGATATTTTTTCCAACGCTTTAGCATGTCATCCGGAACAAAATATCCTTTGTCAATAGCTGACAGCAGAAAGTGTCCAGCATAAGTAGATCCCCAGGAGTCGGAGTTATCATTGCGTGGCCAATAGGCAAACCCGCCATCGCGTGTGATAAAAGTCTTCAATCGCTCGATCCCTTTTGTGATGTTAGATCTGGTGCGTGACTTCTCATTTTCCGTAAGTTCTTTTACTACATCTAAATATAATTGTGGAAATACTGCCGAAGTGGTTTGCTCAATGCAGCCGTGCGGGTATTCAATAAGATAGCGTAACCGATATCCTAAATTGATAGGCGGAATACTAGAAACTTCTAGCGTACTTGAATTCGTTCCGGCTACACCGACAGGAATAACAGCTCCATCCCATGATTTGCCTGCTTCCAAAAATACTTCGGCTACCTGTGTAGTTGGCACATTCGGATTGCGCACTTCAATTTCTATTTCATCAACAGACTTAATATTTCCCGAAGTTGCCGTAACAATAATTTTTCCTATACCCGTTTCTGATTTTACAATTAGGTCAAAATCTTCAGTTAAATCTCCGGAAGGAGGAACGATTACAGAACGCGAGGCAGCGCCCGCTAATGATAACGGCCCGAATGCTTTTATTTCAATTTTTACATTTTTGATTTTCTTGTCTTGCGTGAAGAGTGTAATCGGTAACTTTACTTTTTCTTCAGGACCCAACACGCGCGGTAGCGTTGCTAAAACCATTAGCGGCTTGCGCACCGGAACAGATTTATCAGTACTTCCATAAGCTCCTTCATATCCGGCAACGGCCATTATTTTTACGGAGCCAATATATTGTGGCATCGTAAATTTTAATTCTTTACTACCTCCATCTAATGTGTAAGGGCCAAAGAATTTTACAACGGGTTTAAATCTGTTCGCCCGAGGATCATCCTGATTGGCTTTCATCATGGCATCTCCGCCTACTGCCAGTATTCGCTCGATGCGCGAGCCGAAAGCTCCGATTACTTCATCGTACAAATCCCATGTTTTTATTCCCAGGGCTTCACGCGCATAGAATTTATTCCAGGGCTCTGGTGTATTAAATTTTGTGATGTCTAATAATCCTTCATCTACCATGGCGAGGGTAAATGTCATTTTACGTTTCGTTTTTTCAGATACTACAATTTTTACTTCTTGGCCGGGTTCTAATTCACTGGCCATTTCGATTATTGGATTCAAGTGCGTGGCAGGATTTTCTACTCCGATGGGAATAATGCCATAGAGTCTAATTGGCAAATCATTTATTGTTTGTGAATGTGGCTGCAGTAGCGTAACGTTAACGAAAATATTTGGAGTCATTTCGGCTGTTGCATCAATGGAAAATTTATTTTCTCCTTTCTTTGTTTCGACCCATTGAGTAGATAAAATTTTACTTCCATTTTCAATAGATACTAATGCACGTCCTTCTCCGCTTCCGGGAATGGAAAGATTAATTTTCTCTCCCACGTTGTATTTCGTTTTATCTGAAGAGAAGGTTAGCCTAGTGGCTGCGGTATTTTTCTGCTCTCTGCTATTGCGACCAAAATATCCGGGCTGATCGACATATACAATTTTACCCGTGCAATGCCCAGAGATCGGATCGCACACTTTTATATAGTATGTTCCCCAATCTGCGCTGGTAATCGTAAACGACCAACTTGCTTTTCCGTTAGCAGATGTTAATTGATCGCTCGTTACTAGGCTGGAGTTATTGCTTTCTACATAATTAGCAATATTGTCGTAGGTGTTATCCCACCACCAATATCTTTCTAATCGATATAGATTTATTTGTGCGGCACTCCGATCGACAGGCTTGCCATCTCTATCTAAAAATGTCACATCTACTTTTTGTGGCGTGTCTGTGTACAACATACCACTGTATTCTTCGTCTTTTGCGGTTCTCAATCCTACATAAGATTCATAGGGCGAGAAGGGAAGACTGAAACGATCGATGCTAAAGTTTCCACTCTCTTCAAACACTTTTCCTCTGAAAATTGCATTCATAAACCCTGGAAAGGTGCGAGTAGTTTGGAGCGATGCATTAATCGTTGCTTTGCCTTCACCATCGGTGTAACCCTCAAAAATTGTTTTTGTCTCTGGACTAAAATCTGGCGTGGGCTCTTCAAAAACAAAGTCGTCATATTTAACAAAAGAGGTTTCTCCTTTCGCTACTATCACATCAAATTGTGCTTTTAGGTTTTTACCAGGAGCACCATGAAGCCATTTTACTTCTAAACTTCCTTGCACATCTGTAGAAGTAATTCTATCCTCACCGAAGTTTAAATTAATTTTTAACCGATTGGGTTTGATTGTTTCGATTTTTACCGTTTGGCTAAACTCCGTTCCGCCCACTTTAACTCTAGCCATCCAATTTCCCGTTGGCGCATCGGCAGATGTAGCCGTGGCAAATCGATAAAATCCATTTTCGGAAGTAGATTTTACCAAGCGACTAGAAACGACTCCTTGCGGGTTTTGTAATTCGAACACCACCGGATGAGTAGCCGGCAACGCTTTATTTTTATCTTCTAAAATAAAACTGAGATAGATAGAATCTCCCGGCCGCCATACGCCACGTTCGCCATACAAAAATCCTTTCAAGCCCTTGCTGATGGCATCACCAGCAACATCAAACCCGCTAAGCGACAAAGATTCTCCATCTACCAATCTCATGTAGCCTCTTTGTGCATCTTTTTTGGCTACAATAACAAAAGGAGTTTCTTTTGAAGTAAAAATGGCTTTGCCATCACCATTAGTTGAAAGCGTGCCCAATAGCTGTTGTTGAAAATCGTAAACATCTAATTGTATGCCTGATAGGGGAGCCGTTGTTTTTAAATCGGTAACAATAATTGTAGTGCTGCCATCTGAGCCACGTTTGGCAATTAATCCCAAATCGGAGGACAACACATTTTTTTGAATTTTTCTAGACGAGGAATAATACGATCCATTACAGGGGTTATCGCGCTGTTGCCAGTCGTAATCACCATCATAATAATCATAGTCGCTCTCGTAATAATATTCGCGGTAGCCTGAATTTTCTTCTGTTGCTTCGTCTTCAATTTGCAATTCAGTTTCCGATTCGCCATCACATAGGTACGAAGAGTATTTTTTCTTAAACTTGATTGATACCTGATAAATGGCTCCAGGTTCTGTATTAATCAACTTAGCTAGATCTAATGTGTACCGGTTCCATTTTCCGATGTCAGTGATTCCGGTATTATCCAGTTGAATAGTTTTCTTTAAAATATTTTTCCCTACCCGATATAATTCAGAGCTGCCATCGATGCGATTGTTTTGCAAGAACTGCAGAATATTATTTTCGTAAATTTTAGTGATGCTAATATCAACGGCTTTTAGATTAACAGCTTCGAAAGGTAGGATCAACCCATCGGTGCTTGGCAAGATAGATCCTTTACCTAAAAATCTCACTTCGGGTTTCAATTGTTCAAATACTACTTCAGTCGTGGCCGATTCCTTCATTCGGTAGTCGTTGATGTTACGAATTCCGGTTTCTAAGTAAATCGTCTTTGTGCCCGCTTGCCGCACCGGGGGGTACACCCAAATTTCATTATCATGAATATCAAAATCGAGTGTCATGTTTCGATCTTCGCCAATAGTAATCAACCCAATCAGTTGTTGTTTTTCTTTGATAGGATCTGAAAACTGTAGAGCCACATATTGGTTGGGATTTTGAATGACTTTAGCATTCATCAATTTAAAATCACTTAACGATGGCACCTCTACTTTTTCTTCTACGGTGCGATCAACGCCAATACTTTTTCCATTGGCTGAAAGCGTAATACTACTCGCAGCTTCTTTGCGTGCCACCTCTTCCACAATAAAACTATGCTGCTTGCCTTCGCCTGCATGTTGCCAACTTATCTTTAAACTTTTTCCTTCCTGTTGTGCCGAAATAATTTTTTCTACTTCTTCTGATTTTGCAAAATCTGCAGTAAGCAGTGTGCCTTCTAGTTTTTGACGAGTAAGTTCTGTTTTTACATATGGTTTTAGATTTTCAACTGTTAGCTCAAAGTTTTGAGGCATTATTTGAAAAGAATAATCGAATGAAGCCAGATCGTTAGACACTTTAAAAAGTTTAGATAAATTAAAATGTGCTTCATACACCTGCCCCGAAATCATTCGGGTATCGGGTTTAAATTCGATCGTTCTTCTATCTAACCATCGGGTAGTTCCGCTGATAGATGGACTAAATGAAAATAGTTTTACTGCAGTCTCTTGCCCAATAGAAATGGAATCAATGGTTTCTTTTACAAAAATAATTCGGATGACTGAGCCAGAACTGATAACACCAGCAGTGTAAGTTGAGATGTATTCGCCAAAAGCCGGATTTATGTAAACGCCAGAAGGCTTGTCACTTTTTCCTTTACAATTAAATAATAAGACAGTAACAGTGAGAATTAAAAGACTAGAAAGAATAATTTTTTTTAGCAAGAATCTTGACATAAGGAGTTAGGTAGATGTGTATACCCAAATGTCGGCAAACTCGCTCTTTTTCCAAAGCCGTAGAGTAAAATCATTAACTTTGTTTTTTTAGCGGAATATCTAGGACAACAGATGATGATGGCCAACAAAGTTGCAAATTGTCTATTTGTTTTTGCTTTTTCTTTCGGATTTATTTTATTGACAGATCCTGTAAAAAAAAATGCGGTTAACTGATTTTTAGAGAGGTCATACTAAGAGAACCACCAACCAGTTTATCGTTGAATAACTGTATATTTTCTTTTTTTTGTTGCAAACCCAATGTGTAGATCAGTGGCAGATAATGCTCTGGCGTTGGTATCGCAAACTGAATAGCTTTCGCTTGCTTTTCGTATTCAATTAAGGGTTGGTAGTTACCTTCTGTTAGATATTTATTAATGGTGGCATGCGCTTCAATGGCCCAATCATAGCCATAATTATCTTTGTGCATATTGGCAAAATCTGCCAATCTTAAATTATGAATAATATTTCCGCTGCCAATAATCAAAATACCTTTCTGGCGAAGCGAATTTAATTTTTGCGCCAGTTCGTAATGGTAAGAGGGTGGTTTAGTGTAGTCAATACTCAATTGAATTACTGGAATATTTGCTTGCGGATACAAATGTTTGATTACTGACCATGCGCCATGATCGAGTCCCCATTTTTCATCCAGTTCAACTAAAGTGGGTTCAAGAATTTTCTTTGTTTCAACAGCTAGCTCAGGACTTCCCTTGGCGGGATATTCTACTTCATATAATGCTTGCGGAAATCCACCAAAATCGTGAATGGTCGGTGGCATTTCCATAGCAGTTACTTTGGTGCCGTGTGTAAACCAGTGAGCAGATACACACAAAATTGCATTGGGTGTGGGCAAACTTTTGGCAACTTCTCTAAACCCGCTCGTAAATTCATTTTCTTCAATAGCATTCATTGGGCTGCCATGCCCTAGAAAAAGAGCAGGCATGGTGGCCGTATTTGAAAATATTTCTGAGAGATTGTTAAGGCTTGCTAAATTCATATCAAAAGGAATTAAAAAGAGACTGCTGATTTTAAGAATATAATTTACGGACTTGCAACAGTTGAAATGTTCAATCCATTGCCGAAGCTATAACTATTTGAGAGTTGAATCAGTTCATACGTTTCAATAATTCATATACCTTTGGTTCCTATGAAGGAGCGATTAGCCTTTCTTATTGTTTATTTCTTCGCCTCGCTTACTCTATCGGCTCAGCAATCGGTGATAGACTTATCAGCTATTGATTTTGGTAAGACTCAGCAATTGTCTCTTTCTGGAAAATGGGAATTTTATTGGAATCAACTATTGGGGCCTGAAGACTTTGCGCATCCGCAAAATCTAGAATGGATGAAAGTACCTAGGCCGTGGAATCGCAACTCAAAATATCCTGCATTGGGTTTTGCTACGTACCGCACCACCATCAAGCTTCAACCAACCACCGGTCTGGCTTTGTATTTTCCGGTTGTTAATTCGGCCGCTACTTTTTGGATTAATGGAGTTAAAATAAATTCAACGGGTAAAGTTGGATCATCAAAAGAAACACATGTTGCTAAGCTAGCTTCTGCAATGGTAGAGCTTCCTGCCATGGCAACGAAAGTAGAAGTGGTTATTCAAGTTTCAAATTTTACTTATGCTATCGGTGGATTTTCTGAAACTCCTACACTCGGAAAAACCTCTGCCATTCTTTTATCGGCCAGTCGCGCGCAAGGTATTGAGAATTTTTTTGCGGGAAGTTTGATTGCGATGTTCATCTATCAGATCATCCTTTATTTTTTATTTCATAGAGGCAAACCGTATTTATGGCTGGCACTAATTTGTTTAGGGGCAGCATTGCGAGCAATGATTATGCACGGTGGATCTTTTTTGTTGCCCAATCTTTTTCCGGATGTACCTTGGGAGTTTTGGAAGAAAATTGAATTTGGATGTGTTTATGCAACCATGTCCATTTTTCCACTTTATATATATTATTTATTTAAAGAAAGAGCACCCGTATGGCCGTTGAAATTTTTTGTGCCTGTCTCCATTTTACAGTGCCTTATTACGATTGTTACTCCGCAATATTTTTACGGAATGCTTTTGGAAATTACCCATCTTTCTTTTTTGCTCGGATTTATTTATGCGGGGGTAGTAATTAGTCGTGCGTGGAAAGCAGGAAGCAACGATGCGAAAATAATTTTCTTTGGAGTGTTAGCGTCCTTTCCATTTATATTTTTAGAGATTTTGAAAAACTCTGTTTTTGTAGGGCTGGATATTCAGTTTATGTATTTGGTGGAATTGGGCGTTCTGGTATTTTTATTATTTCAAGTTTACCTGTTGGCAAATCATTATGCTAAAGCGTACAAGGGTTTGGAGTTGATGAATCAAAATCTCGAGCAACTGGTAGAAGAAAGATCGAGCGAGTTGGTTTCTACCAGTCGGTTAAAGGATAGACTTCTCTCAGTGATGTCGCACGATATTAAGTCGCCTCTTAATTCATTGCGCGGAATCCTGTCCATCTATAACAAAGGAAAAATCGATCAATCTGAGTTTAGCTATTATTTCAAACGAATAGAAGGCGACTTGAGTAAAACCAGTTTATTAGTTGATAATATTTTGTATTGGAAAGCAGCTCAACTAAAAGGAGTAGAGGTTAAGTATGAAAAGTTTGAAGTGGGATTGCTGATAAAAGAGAATACAGATTTATTCCAAACCATTGCACACAATAAAAGCGTACTGCTGACTTCAATAAATTCAGAGGAAGACTGGATTGTCTTCGATAGAAATATTTTAAATATGCTGTTGCGAAATTTAATTTCTAATGCAATAAAATTTTCTGATAAGGGCGATGAAATTAAAATTTTGTTTGAGCAAAAAACTTCCGATTCTGTTATTAAAGTAGTAGATAAAGGAGTTGGGATGAATCAGGAGTTGATTGAGATTTTGAAAAATCCGATAAAGGCCAGAAGTAGAACAGGGACTAATCAAGAAGGAGGAGCGGGTATTGGGCTTTCATTTTCGTTGGAATATCTTGAGAAAGCAGGTGGAAAATTAGAAATTGAAAGTGAGGAAGGTAAGGGAAGTGTGTTTACTATCGTGATCCCAAATCTTTAAGATTTAAACAGGTTACTAAAAAATCCTTTATTATTTTTCTTTTCGTGAATTGCATCCAACGCAGTTCTCAGTCGCACTAAAGAAGCCATATCTTTTATAATAAATTCGGTGGCTCCGTTTTTTAAAGCTTCTCTTTTAAGCGCATCGTCATTATTAGTAGTATAATAAATAACGGGTGTAGAACTGTTTTTCTTTTTAATGATTTGTAAATAGTGCAGTCCATTTTCTTTTCTGTCGGCAAAAAAGTGATCTAACACAATGGCAAACGGTTTATCTTTTAAGTTGTCGATAAGTTCATCGGGTTTTGTAAAGCATCTTACTTCATAATTTCCTAAAGCTTCTTCAAAATGAAGGCGAAGTAGTTTCTGTTGGGCAAGATCATCTTCTACAATAAATACCAAGTCCTTCATATATTTTAATTATTTTTTATTTAGCAAGCTAAGCAGTTTCTTCAACTCCATTCTATTTTTGGGCGAGTTAATATTCGTTACAATTCCTTCCTTTTCGCGCGTGGTTAGTCTCCAGCTTAACGAAGCTCGTGCGTTGTTTTGCCGGATGCTATCCATTCCTTCTAAAAGATCGACATAACTTTCTGCCTGGTATTGCAAATCAACCCTGTCAATTGGAGCCTTGAGCCACGAGTGTGCTTGGCCAATTAGCAAATCGCTGGTGATGTCTTGAAAATTTTCAAAATTGTTATATACCGAACTGATGGGTTGCGTAATGGCATCTAAAATAGTTTGTCCTTTTTTAGGTGCGATTGTTTGGAGCTTGGGAGAATCGCGAATCGATACGAAGATGACACCACTTGTATTTTCATTAACCCAATCTTTGAAAGCATAAATAAATCTTACGGCATCTGATAATCCGAAGTTATCTGAGATGCCAGCGTCCATCATTTGTATAGCAGGATCTGTTGGCAGAGTAGTATTGGGTGTGATGTACGGAAAAGTGGCACTCATGCGCAAGGCAGATAGAAACCGTAAATGCTCGGAGCCTTGATCTTTAAAAAAGCGCTGAAAATCTACACCACTTACTTTTTCAGTTGAGTAGTCTTTAAAATTTTCCAACTCAGCATTCATAAACGAAACGGGACGCGAGGCGATATACATTTTTCTTCCATCGTTAATTACGGTAGGCGTTAAAATCTCTAATGGAATAATGCCAGCGGTTTCATATTGGTTGTACTCGGTAATGGGCCTATCCATCAGCCCTTCTGTAATTTGATTCAGTTGATCTTCGAAAGTATACGCCCGATCGCGTTGGTATTCAATGCCGCTGTAGGTAAACTTAGTAAAGCCAACAAACAGATCATTCGCTAGCAGACTAAATATTAGTGGATTCAGGTTATCCGTAGAAATTTTTTGCCTGTGAATGGCAGCATAGGGTTTTATCTTTTCTCCTAGCTTAGCTCTGAGTTTTAGTTCTCGAAAATAGCTGGCACCAATTAATCCACCCGATGCCCCGGTTATTAACACTGCATTTTCGGTTAGCAACCCTTCAGTTAGGCTATCTGCTTTTTGCAACGTATTTAGTGTCCACAAGGCAGCACGTTTGCCACCGCCACTCGCACATAGCAAAACTAATTTAGGTTTATAAGAAAACTTATTTCGCCAATTATTCAGTTGTACAAGGGTAGCGTTTCGATCTTCTTCAATAGCGGTGCTGTCAATTTGGTGTTGGATAATCTCCGCATTGTAAGTAGCAGGCAGCACACTATAATCAATGCCAAAGGCTTCATACTTTTTAGTGAAGAAATCTTCACCCACTAAATGGTTGATAAACAAAAAGACGGTTAACCCAATGGTGGTAGACCAACCCCCAAACCAATAGGTAAATGCACCGAAGAGCATTACAAAAATGGTAACGAAGATCATGAAGCTTGCTGCCGCGGGTAGTTGAAAGGCGGGGTAATCTTTAAATATTCCTAAGATAATCACCATTAAAAAAATGAACAATTCAATCACCACCAGGTTAAAATGGTTTTGATCGAAAACTTGAAGAACAGTAGCACGATCGTAAAAATTAATATCTTCTACTGGTTTTACTTGTAAGCGGTTATTCAGGTAGTTGTCTACTCTCACTTGCTTCTTCCGCGCTATGTCTAGTTTTTTCATAGCGCTGGCACGTGTTACTTTTACACTTTGTTTAATCCTTTCATCAATCCGGCAAACCATGTATTTGAAAATATCTTTGTTTGTAAAGCGGAAGTATAGGGTAAACAAAAAAGTCATTACAACATAACCTGTAAAATAACCTCCAATACGCCACAGCAACTCTTGTGTGGAGCAGTGTTCGTTATTGATTTGAAACTGAATTGTCTGATATACATAAGTGATCAAAAAGGCGATTGGGATAATGCTATTATTGATAACGAATTTTCTAAAGGGTTTTGGTAAGGTTCCAACAAAAGAAAATCGGTGCCCATCTGAAATGTAGCAAGTTATATGAAAGGCCATGGCAAACCCTGCTGAGAGTAAGCCCATCCAAAAGAAGCTTGTAAAGTTTACCGTGTTGAGATATTCTGGATCTAAAAACAGGTAAGGAATGCCTAAATACTTGCCGAAGTTTCCTGTCATCATGGCAAATAGTAAAACCCAACACAGAATTAATACAATGTTTCTTCTTAGGTTATTGAGTAAGAGTTGAATAGGAAACGAGTAAGCAAATCGTGGCCATGATAGATAGAGCTTTCGCATATAGACTTTCTCGAATGTATGAAATTAATTGATTGATTCCAGTATTGATTTCAAACTTTTGTAGACTGTGAATATAATTTATTGTAAGCAAAAAAAATCGTAAATCGGAGCTTCTAATCTTACTTTTGGAAAAACCCTTTCACATCTACCGATCTTCTGCTGGCTCTGGTAAAACCAGAATTTTGGCGCGCGAATATATTCGGCTGGCGCTAAAAAATAAGGAATACTTCCGCTATGTGCTGGCGATGACGTTTACGAACAAAAGCACGCAGGAAATGAAAGACCGGATACTTCATTACCTAGATGATTTTTCTAATGGCAAGAGTGAAGATCTCGCAGAAGAAATTATCAGCGAACTAAAAGCCGAGGGCATCGAACTTTCCAAAGCAAATTTAAAAAATAAAAGCCGGGAGATTCTGGAATTACTCCTTCACCGGTATTCTGAATTTTCTATTAGTACCATCGATGCCTTTTTTCAGCGCGTCATCCGATCGTTTACACGTGAGACTGGCCTGCTGGGCAACTTCCGATTGGAGGTAGAGAATAAGTTGGTGATGGAAGAAGTGATTTCTCTGTTAATGGATCAGTTGAGTGTTAATGCGGAGTTGCGTGGATGGGTTTTAGATTTTTCAATGGCGCGTTTGACCGATGGAAAAAATTGGGATGTGCGTTCGGCTCTTCAGGATTTTGCCGGGCTTACAGATAGAGAAGAATTTAAAGCCATTGAAGACAGTGTGCTAGAAGTAACTAATAATAAAGATTTTTTCATCTCATTTAAAAAGAAATTGAATGACCATAAATTTTTTGTGGAGAATACTATTTTTGGAAAGGCCAAAGAAATAGTTAATGAATTTGAGAAAAATGATTTAGTAGCTGACGATTTTAATGGCAAAGGCAGAGGGATATTTTCATATGTTAGAAAATTAACTAATGAAATAGAATTGCCTTCGCCCACGGTACAAGAAGTTGTTAACGATGCAAGAAAGTGGGCGCACAAAACTTCTTCTTCAGCAGGATTAATAAACAAAATGGCTCAAAACCAATGGCAGCCTCAACTTCTACAGTTGGTGGAGTTTATTGAAGCGAATCAGGAAGTATGCAAATCAATAGATGAAGTATTGAAAAATTTATACTCATTTGGTTTGCTTACTGATATTGTAAAAACACAAAAGAAATACCTAGCAGAAGAGAACATGATGTTGCTTTCTGACGCACCCAAGTTTTTAAATAAATTAATGCAAGAGCAAGACGCCTCGTTTATTTATGAGAAGGTAGGTTCGTTTTACCGACACTATTTGTTAGATGAATTCCAAGATACTTCAGGCTTGCAGTGGAAAAATTTGCTGCCGCTCATTCAAAACGGATTAGCACAAAATTATAAAAGTTTAATTGTTGGAGATATCAAACAATCTATTTACCGATGGCGAGGTGGAGATTTGTCCATTCTTCAAGAAAAAGTGAATGTAGACATTAGCTCATTGCTTTCCGATACACACTCACTTGATTGCAACTACCGCAGTGGTGGAAATCTTGTAAACTTCAATAACGAAGTTTTCTCAACAGCCGCTGATATTCTCGCCATTGAGTCGGGCACTGATTTCCCTAAAGAAGCCTACCATGATGCCGCACAAAAAATAGTTATTAACGAAGGTCTTGGCTTTGTTAAGATTCAATTTCTCCCTCAGCCGGAAAAAGAAAGTTCTTTCAAATACGAGTCAATACATCTTTTGCCAAAAACATTTGAAGCACTACAGTTAAATGGAGTGGCCGTTAAGGATATTGCTTTTTTAGTGCGAGATAATAAAGATGGCCGCCTGGTTGCAGATTGGTTTATGGAATATCGCGCCTCCGCTGAAGCGAAAGAAGGAATTAAATACGATGTAATCTCTAATGAATCGCTTCAACTCGATCGCGCCACCAGTATTTTGATTTTAATTAACGCACTTAAAATACTCGATAACCCGAACCATCTGATTGCCAAAGCACATCTGGCATACGAGTATCAAAAACTTTGGCCAACGCAAGCATTCACCGACTGGAATGAGATTTTCTCAAGCGTAAAAGAAAAATCATTTGGCAAATGGATGCCTTCAGGATTTATTCAACAGCAGCAAAGGCTCACTTCTCTTTCGCTCTTTGAAATGGTAGAGAACCTTATCCTTCTTTTTAATTTGGGTAAGCTATCACACGAAATTGTATACCTTCAATCTTTTCAAGATTTAGTTTTAGAATTTTCGCAGCGAGAGAAGAATGACCTTGCTTCTTTTTTAGATTGGTGGGAGTTGAACAAAGAAAATAAATCTGTTCAGGTAGCAGGAGAAGTGGATGCGGCCCAAATCATAACCATACATAAGGCGAAAGGATTACAATTTAAGTATGTGATTATCCCTTTTCTTAATTGGGAATTAGATCATAAAATTCAACCTATATTATGGGGTAGATCAAATCATCATTTATTTAAAGAGGCTGGTTATATTCCGATCAAGTATAAGAAAGATTTGAACGAAACTCTTTTTAAGGAATATTATCAGGCAGAGAAGAAAAAAGTTTTTCTAGATAATTTAAACTTACTCTATGTTGCCTTTACTAGGGCTGAATCTGGTTTAATTGCATTTGCACCAGAGCCACCTAAAAAAAAATCACCCGCTCATGTAGGCCACTTGCTGCATCAGGTGTTAGAGGCAAATTTAAATTTACTAACTTATTGGTCTGCTGCTGCGCAGGTCTTTCAAATGGGAGAGATTCTTCCCTCACAAGAAAAAAGTGATAAAATTAATACTGCTTCAATTTCTAATTATGTAGTTACTCTTTGGCGAGAACGCTTGCAAGTGCGGTCTTCTGGCATGGAATTTTTTCAGCCCACACAACAAAGAAAAAAAGTCAATCATGGAATTTTTCTTCATAGTATTTTTTCACAAGTGAGAATGGCAGAGGATGTGCCAGAGGCAATCGATCGAGCGTATAAAACTGGTCGTATAATGGATGGTGAGATAAAAGAAATAACAGAACTCGTTCAGTGGGTAGTAAATCATCCTCAACTTACATTTTATTTTAGTCCAGAGTCTATTTGTAAAATGGAATCTGGTTTGTTGGGCACCGATGGCCGCGAACGAAGAGTTGATCGTGTGGCTATGCGAGGAAAGTATGCGTGGGTGTTGGATTACAAAACTGGAGATGCTTCAGCTAAAGATGAAGAGCAGGTGAAAGATTACATGAATTTATTGAAGTTGATGGGCAAAGAAGATGTTAAGGGTTATTTGGTTTATGTGCATGAAAAAAGATGTGTAGAAGTAAATATGTAAGATGAATACTTTTATACACGATATCGCAGAAGCTGTTCGTAAGGATTATTCTGATTGGCAAAACCTGACGGTGATATTTCCTAACCGAAGGGCTGCCTTGTATTTTAAAAAGGAATTATTAAAAAATTTAGATTCGCCAAAGTGGGCACCGCAAATCATTACCATCGAAGAATTGATTACTTCTTTCTCTAGCCTGCAAGAAGCTGATAAACTTACTTTGATCTTGAAACTGTATCAGGCTTACAAAAAAGTGACAGGGCTAACAGAAAACATTGACCGCTTTTATTATTGGGGCGAAATGCTGCTGCGCGATTTTGATGAGTTAGATAAATATCTGGTGGATGCCGAGCTCTTATTTCGCGATGTAGGCAACCTAAAAGAAGTAGATCAATATTTTGATTACCTCACTGAAGAGCAAAAGGAATTTTTAAAAGATTTTTGGGAAACGGTAGAGTTTAGCTCTTCTGAGAGCAAAGCCCGCTTTTTGGAATTGTGGCGAAGTCTGTTTCCGGTATATCAGGAGTTTCAAAAGAATTTGTTGGGTGAAGGCATTGCTTATGCAGGAATGATTCATCGCGCTGTTGCAATGGATACTTTGCAATTGAAACAATATGTGAAAGACGGAGCTTTTATGTTTGCAGGTTTCAATGCACTTACTGGTGCTGAAGAAAAAATTATTTCTTGGTTTGTAGAAAATAAGAATGCTAAAGTATTTTGGGATGAGGATGAGTTTTATGTAAACTCACAGTATCGTGAAGCCGGAACTTTTTTTCGCCAATATCGCAAGCATTCCGTTTTAGAAAAAACATTTTCTAAAACGCCAGCTTCTTATCTTTCGCGCAACCGAACTATTTCTATTACAGGAGTTCCGCAGAAAGCGGGTCAACCAAAATTGCTGGCTCAACAATTGGCTGAGGTAAAAGATCTTGCATTGGAGGAAAGCCGTGTGATTGTATTGCCCGATGAGAGCCTGCTCATGCCATTACTTTATTCGCTTCCTGCCTCGTTAACTTCTGTTAACGTAACGATGGGATACCCATTGGTTAGTACGCCTTACTTTTCGTTGATTGATTTTCTTTTTGATTTACATCGTAGTAAAAAGAAGGAGGAATTTTATTTTAAAAATGTATTGGCTTTATTGAATCATCCCTATCTAAAAGCTATAACAAGGGTTGAAGCAATTGATTTACGGAAAGATATTGAAGAAAAAAATAGAGTTCATCTATCAGAAGATTTTTTTGCCAATAAGTCTTCTATACTCTCAGCTATTTTCAAATCGGTTGCTGAAAGTGAATTTATTAATTATCTAATCGAAGTAATAACAATTGTAGCTACTTCAGAAGCAAGTGGATTAATGGAAAAAGAATTTGGTTTTCATTTTCACCGAATGTTAACCAAGCTGCAGGAATTAATTACCACTGAAGCTATGGAGCTTTTGATGTTGCAGCGATTGTTTAGGCAAATTGCCAGAGCAGAGAAAGTACCTTTTAGCGGTGAGCCGTTGAAAGGAATACAAATCATGGGAGTATTAGAAACACGTAATCTTGACTTCGATCATGTTCACGTGCTCTCGCTGAACGAAGGAAATTGGCCGGCAGCACCTAAGCAAGGTTCTTACCTTCCTCATTCCATTCGTAAAGCTTACGGACTTCCAACGTATCAACATCAAGATGCCATGTATGCCTACTTGTTTTATCGATTGCTTCAGCGGGCAGAGCATGCAGATTTTTATTACAACACCATTCCCGATGTATTAGGCACCGGAGAGATGAGTCGCTATCTGTATCAATTAATGTATGAGACGGGCTGGAAGTATGATAAGAAAATTTTATATAGCCCGATTTCCATACAACAAACAGTACCTATTACTATTCCTAAAGATGCTGCCATCGGGCAAAAGCTTGCGCAATACAAGAGTAAAGAATTGTCACCTTCATCGTTGAATGCTTATATAGAATGTAGACTGAAATTTTATTTCAAGAATATAGTTGGATTGAAAGAGGTGAAGGAGGTAGAAGAAGAAGCTGATGCGCGCATTTTTGGAAACATCTTTCACGATGTAATGCAATTTTTCTATGCTGATTTGAAAATAGAAAATGAGAAATGGCTAGTTGAAGAAAAGCATTTTGAAAATCTAGAAATCTGTTTAGATAAACTCGTTGAACGAGCGTATCGAAAACATTTTAATTTGACAGAGAAGAAAAAGATAGAGTATACAGGGCAACAATTAGTGGTGAATGAAATGGTTAAAAAAATGGCCATTAAGGTTCTTGAACTTGATAAATCGTATGCACCCTTCACAATTGAAATGCTAGAGCAAGTAAATTTTAATACAAGCTTTACTATCAATACTACTATTTCTGTTTTGATGGGAGGAAAGATTGACCGTGTGGATAGAAGGGCAGACACCGTTCGGATTATTGATTATAAAACAGGAAAAGATACCAACAAGTTTGATTCTATTGCCAACCTTTTTGACCGCAATAATAAGGATCGGAACAAAGCTGCGTTTCAGGCAATTTTGTATTCTTGGATTTATCAGCGTAAGAATGCAGCTGTAAAAAATAATATACAACCCGGGTTGATCAACCGAACCGAAGTTTTTAAAGACGATTTCCGTTACGGACTATCTGTGGATAAGGAAGTGATAGAGGATGTTACACCTCTATTGCCAGAATTTGAAGATCATTTGCTTAAATTATTAGAGGAACTATTCGACCAACTACAACCCTTTGACCAAACCACAGAAAAAAAGATTTGTGAATTTTGCTCGTACAAAGAGATTTGTAATCGATAGCTAACTTTGAATTTAAGACTTTTAACTTTTAACTTTCTTTTCCACCCATTTTCGTGCATTCACAAAGGCTTCGAACCACGGTGAGATTTGATCTTGTTGTTTTCTCTCTGTTGGATAATAAGGCCAATTCCAAGGGAACAAACTTCTTTCGATGTGCGGCATTATTGCCAAATGTCTGCCATCGGTAGAGTGTAATGCGGCTACTGCAAAATCACTATCGTTAGGGTTGCCAGGATATTCAGGGTAAGTAAAAGTGGCAGCTACTTTATAATCGAGTGAAGTGTTTTTTAATTTAAACATCCCCTCACCATGTGCTAGCCATACGCCTAGTTGCGCACCTTCGTAGCTCGATAGCATTACCGAATTATTCTTAGGAACATTCACGGTTATAAATGTTGATTCAAATTTTCCGGAACCGTTGTGATGCATTTTTGGATGATCGGCCATTGCCACTTCTTTATATACCAATCCTAGTTCCATCATCAATTGGCAGCCGTTGCAAACACCTAAGCTCAAGGTATCCGGTCTTGCATAAAAATTATCTAATGCTGCTTTTGCTTTGGGATTATACAAGAATGAGCCTGCCCACCCTTTAGCAGATCCAAGAACATCTGAATTAGAGAAGCCACCCACAAACACAATCATATTCACGCCACTCAAATCTTCCCTGCCAGCTACAAGATCAGTCATGTGTACATCTTTTACATCGAAGCCAGCCAGATAAAGTGCGTAGGCCATTTCACGATCTCCGTTTACTCCCTTTTCACGAATGATGGCTGCTTTTATTCCTGTCGCGATTCTCCGTTTGGGATCAACTCCATAACTGGAAAAGGTTCCATCAAAGTTTTTTTGGAATTGATAGGAGAGAGGTTGCTTACTAAAATTTTCCTTTCTTTTTTCGGCATGACCTTTTGGCCGCTGAATTTTATCGAGCAGGTAAGAAGTGTGGAACCATTTTTTTCGGAGGTCGCTGATGTTGATGGCTTTAAGCTCCAAGCCCCAAGCCGCTGGTTGTTCAGTGCCGCTCGCGGCTTGTAGCTTGTGGCCTGTAGCTTGCAACCTTATTAAAGGTTCGGTAATCAACTCACCAACTACTGTAAACAAAATTCCATTTGAACTCAACAGCTCTTTAACCTTATTTATATCACTCACCTGAATCACCACTCCAGGATTTTCGGCAAATAATGTTTTCACAGGGTCGTTTCCAAGCTCCAAGGTCAGATTAACGCTAACAGATAAATTTGGAAAACACATTTCTAAAACAGTAGTAATCAATCCACCCGATGAAATATCATGCCCTGCTAAAATTAAATTTTCTTGAATTAATTTTTGAATAACGGTAAACGCCTTTGCAAAATAAGTTGCATCTGTTATTGTTGGGGCTTCTTTGCCTAACAGATTTACCACTTGCCCTAAACTACTACCTCCTAATTTTAATTTATCTTTTGAGAAATCGATATAAATTAATTGAGAACCAACAACTGGCTCTAGTGCTGGCGAAATTGTTTTACGAATATCACTCACTTCTGCAACGGCTGAAATAATCACAGTGCCAGGAGCGTATACCACCTCACCTTTTGGATATTTCTGCGTCATCGATAAGGAATCTTTTCCTGTTGGGATGTTGATTCCTAAGGCACAAGCAAAATCACTTACAGCCTCCACTGCTTGATAGAGTCTTGCATTTTCTCCTTCAGTTTTTGCTGGCCACATCCAATTCGCGCTAAGCGAAACACCTTTCAAACCGTGTGTCAGCGGTGCCCACACTAAATTGGTCAAAGCTTCTGCGATGGCAAGTTTGCTTCCCGCAACTGGGTCTACCAAAGCAGCAGCAGGCGCATGACCAATAGAAGTAGCAATTCCTTTGTTGCTGAGAAAGTCTAAAGACATTACAGAAACGTTATTCAACGGAAGTTGAAGGAGACCACAGGTTTGCTGCGTAGCAACCTTGCCTGAAACTGATCGATCCACTTTATTAGTCAACCAATCTTTACACGCCACAGATTCTAGTTGTAAAACTTGTTCGATGTAAAATTGAAGCCTTGATTGATCGTAGGTAATTTCTGTAAAATGGGAAGCGCTGCTTTTATCTGTTAAAATAGTTTTAGGTGATGAACCAAATAAATGTTTCACTTCTAACTCCACCGGATTCATCGAATGATTAACTCCGGCAAATTTAAACTTATGATCTCCCGTGGCTTCTCCTACATTATACATAGGCGCGCGTTCACGATCTGCTACGCGTTGCAGTTCAGCTAAATCTTTTTTCTGAATGGCAATACCCATTCTCTCTTGCGATTCGTTACTTATAATTTCTTTGGCGGAAAGTGTAGGATCGCCCACAGGAATTTTTTCCACTTCAATCGTTCCACCTGTTTCTTCTAACAATTCAGAAAAGCAATTTAAGTGTCCACCTGCTCCATGGTCGTGAATGGAAACAATTGGATTGTTATCTGACTCCACCATTGCACGAATTGCATTCATCACTCGCTTTTGCATTTCAGGATTAGAGCGTTGAATAGCATTAAGTTCCAAGGCATTGGCAAACTGACCTGTAGTTACAGATGATACTGCTGCACCGCCCATTCCAATTCTATAATTGTCGCCACCCATCATTACTATTTGATCTCCGGCTTTCAAGTGTTCTTTCTGGCTGTCTTTCTCTTTGCCAAAGCCAATGCCTCCGGCTTGCATGATAACTTTATCGTAACCAAATTTTTTATTATCCTCGATGTGTTCGAAGGTTAATAAGCTTCCGCAGATGAGGGGCTGGCCAAATTTGTTACCGAAATCGCTGGCACCATCTGACGCTTTAATTAAAATTTCAGCGGGTGTTTGATAAAGCCAAGGGCGCGGTGCTATTTTTTCTTCCCAAGCTCTCCCTTTTTCTAATCTAGAGTAAGATGTCATGTAAACAGCAGTTCCCGCCAAGGGCAAAGATCCTTTTCCGCCTGCTAGTCTATCTCTGATTTCGCCACCAGATCCTGTAGCCGCTCCGTTGAATGGCTCAACGGTAGTAGGGAAATTGTGAGTTTCTGCTTTTAGCGAAATTACCGAATCGAAATCAGTAACGGCAAAAAAATCAGGAACGTCTTGTTTAGTAGGTGCAAACTGTTCGATACGCGGACCTTTGACAAAGGCTACGTTATCTTTATAAGCCGAAACAATGTAATTAGGATTTTCTTTGGAAGTCTTTTTTATCAGTTGAAAAAGCGTAGATGCTTTCTCTTGGCCATCAATAATAAAAGTGCCGTTAAAAATTTTGTGGCGGCAATGCTCTGAGTTTACTTGAGAGAATCCGAACACTTCACTATCGGTAAGCTTTCGTTTAAGTTGTAGACTTACTTCGTTCAAATAATCAATTTCTACTTCACTCAATGCGAGTCCTTCCTCTTCACTGTATTTTTTGATATCGTCAATTTCCAGAATCGACTGTGGAGTGTGATGAATTGTGAAAATATCCTGATCTAAAACATCATAAAGATGTTGAAGCATTTTATCATAAGTAGGTTCGCTTGTTGTAGCTTCAAAAAACTCTTCCATTCGTTGTATTCCCACAAGCCCCATTGTTTGTGTAATTTCAACAGCGTTGGTGCTCCACGGAGTAATCATCTCTTTGCGCGGCCCAATAAATTTTCCGTTTAAAGACTTTTCGGTCAGTGGTTTGGCACCTCCAAATAGCCAAATCAATTTTTCATAATCAGCAACCGAAAAAAGGTTTGAGTGGCCAACAGCAAATAGTACGTTAGAGTCGGAGCGAAAGAAAGCAATCATTAGTAAGGATGTAAGCCCAAAATTAACAGTTATTGTTAAAACTGAGGCCATTATTTATACCTTCGGGCTTAGATTTTTTAATAAATAATTTTTTTGAATATGAGACTGTGTCTTTCCCTTCTCCTTTTTGTATCATTTTACTTTGCTAAGGGTCAGGATGCCATTATTCAGTTAAGAGACAGTGTAAAACTCAGAACCGAGTTAATTTCCACATCCGATACTCAATTGTTTACAAAGGCAGGCACTTTAGGTATTTCTGAAATTTATGTAGTTCGGTTTCAAGCCGAGAGTGACATAGCAATTAATCCTCGGTTGATTAATAAACTTCTTGCCTCTGGAATAATTGTTTATGCGGGTGGCAGAAAGTTAGATGCCTTGGCTCCTCAACCCTTTCCGGTTTTAACTTCTCCGACTTCTACAATTCCCCCTATCTCGAATAGCACCGTAGTCAAGGGTGAAAAGAAAAATCAGGAACAAGAGAATGAAGAATCTAAAAAGGAGAATGAACAGAAATCTGAACACTTAGAAGATTTACCAAAAGGCAGTTTTGGAATTGGTCTTGGTCAGGATTATGGTGGTTATGGAGCCCGATTAACTTTTTTGCCCGATCAGCATTTAGGGTTTTATTTTTCAGGAGGTTATGCGTTTGCGGGGTTTGGTTACAATGCGGGGGCAATCATTAGGATAAACCCTGAAAAAAAAATAGTGCCCACCTTTAATGTTATGTATGGTTATACTGCCGCCATTGCCATTTCAGGAACAAAACAATATGATAAAATTTATTATGGTCCCTCAATAGGAGCTGGCTTTATTTCTAAAACGCGAAGAGATGAAAGGAGTTTTTGGCACTTTGAATTGATCCTGCCTTTCAGGCCGGCTGAATTTGATAGAGACCTTGCTGCCTTGCAAAATAATCCGGCCATTAGGGGCGTGCAAGCACCCTGGCCTGTAACTATAAGTATTGGTTATCACTTTAGTTTTTAAGAAGCAGAAAACTTTTGTCGATCAAGTCATTATGCCCTGCTTCCAAAATGGTGTTGCTATATGTTGAAGGCAGGTGCTTAAGTAAACGATTCATATTTTCGGGCGGAATTACCTTATCGTGCCTGCCTGTGTATAAAACAAAATCAATTTTATGGGTGTGAATGAGTTTAGCAATCAACGCTAAGTCAAATTTAAAATATCTGAAGTATACCCAAGAGCAATAAACTCTTCTTCGTTTCTCTTCGGTGTCCATTTGCAATTCAGTAAAACGAAGCAATCCGTTGTCAATAAATTTTAGAGCCTTTAATGCTTTGGTTATTTTATATAAACGATTCGGGTGCAAAATCATACTTTTAAAAAGCGAACGAACTGCAATTGGGTAAGTGGCAAGGCTATACCAAAAACTAGTTTTGATGCCATCGGGTGCAAGTAAAATAATTCTATTAGTTTGGGTTGAAAAGGATTCTAAAGCAGCCAATGCAAACTTGCCACCCATACTAAAACCTCCAATTGAAAAGCGCTCCAGCCCTTCCTTTTCTAGAAAAATAGTTATAATTTTTTTCCAATCTTTTTTTTCGATTGGTAATCGATTGTGCCAAGTACTTTCTCCATGAAAAAATAAATCAAAAAGATATAGCGTGTATTGATCGCTTAGTTCATTCCACGAGTTGAATGCTCGATGCGTTTGTCCGAACCCGTGAAACAAGAGCAATGGTTCTTTTCCATTTCCCAATTTAAAATAGAAAAGTTGGAAGTCGGATGTGTGAATAGAATTTCGAGAAAACAAATTTGATGTGGCTATTTAGCGAAAGTACTTACTTTTTATGGGGATATAGATCAAAACTTAATTTCTACGCTGGTATTGCTAACTATTTTACAGTTTTGTAAAATAAAACAAATACACCTGCCGTCTATGATAAAAATTAGTGCAGGGCGATGGATTTGGCGATGCAACAAATAAAAGAAAACACATTTCTGAATGAGAAAGATAAACTGCTCGGGTTCATCCGCAGCAGGGTGTCTTCGGTGGAAGAGGCGGAGGATATACTTCAGGATGTGTTTTTTCAATTTGTATCAGGCTTCGAAACAATTGAGTCATTAGATAGAGTTACCTCTTGGTTGTATAGCGTAGCGCGCAATAAAATTATCGATCGCTATAGAAGAGATGCTGCCCGACCGAAACGTACAGACTTTGAATTAATTTCTGGTAAAGACGAAGACTCTCCTTTGACTTTACAAGACATACTTCCAGACTTAGATAATACTCCAGAAGCTACTTTATTACGAGAGGCTATTTGGGATGAAATCACCGATGCATTGGCAGAATTGCCTGCCGAGCAAAGAGAGATATTTATTCTAAATGAAATCGAGGAAAAGGGTTTTAGGGAAATATCGGAAGAAACTGGTGTATCAATAAATACACTCCTATCGCGGAAGCGCTATGCAATTATGGCACTTCGAAAGCGGCTACAAAAATTTTATAATGATGTAGTGGGTAATTAGGTTTAAAAAAAATGAATCACAATGCTTTTAATGAAAGTTGATAGCAATAAATAAAAAAATTATGAAATATGGATTGAAGATTGCGATGTGGGTGGTATTAGGCGTGTTGGCAATAGCAACATTTGGATGGATAACCATGCAGCTTTGGAATTGGCTAATACCTTCATTGTTTAATGGTCCAATTATTTCCTTCTGGCAAACACTAGGACTATTAGTTTTGAGTAAGATATTTTTTGGATCATTCAGCAAAGGACATCATAAAGATCATAGGTGGGCAGGCTATTGGAAGAGCCGCCTTAATTCAATGAGTCCAGAAGAAAAAGAAAAGTTTAAGCAAAAAATGAAGGAGAAATGGTGCTACACACCAAAGCCTGGGCAAGAGTAATTGCAACCGTTTGAGCTGGTGATTCTTAAAAAAAATCAAAAAATTTTAATAAAAACATCAACCCAATCGTAAAAATGGCGTTGAAGGAAACCAAGGAAACTTTGGAAATATAAAAAGTTTCCATAGTTTCGCGGCCGTTATGGAAGAAATTGAAGTAAAAGATAAGATTTTGGAAGGGGCTGAAAAACTCTTTATGAAGTATGGCATACGCAGTGTTTCCATGGATGATATAGCCCGCCATTTATCCGTTTCCAAAAAAACTTTGTACCAACATTTTGCCGATAAAGATGAACTGGTAACTGCCATGTCGCAAACACATATGCAGCGCGAGGTAGTTGAATATGATAGCATTACTAAAGAATCAGAAAACTCAATTGACGAATTAAATAAAATTTCAGTTCGCATTAAATGCGAGATGGAAGAGTTGAATCCTTCGCTATTATTTGATCTTCAAAAGTTTCACCCAAAGGCTTGGGCTTTATGGCTAAATCACAAGCATGGATTTATCATGAAGTCAATAGTACGCAATCTTAAACAAGGAATGAGCGAAGGATATTTTCGCCTTGATATTAACCCTGAAATTATGGCCATCAGCAGATTGGTATTAATTGAATCTGCTTTTGACGACCAGACTTTTCCGAAAGAGAAATTTAATCTGGTAGAAGTGCAGTCACAGTTTTTTGATCATTTCGTCTATGGACTTTGCACGGATAAAGGGCGCAAACTCTATCAGAAATATAAAGATAACTCCCAAACTAAAAACTCACAGATAAAAACAAGTACGCATGAATCAATTTTATAAACTATCCATTTTTGTAACCGCCCTACTAGTTGCAGGCTGGTCTACAGCACAACAACAAACGCCTGCAACCTTTACACTAGATCAGTGTATTGAGTATGCGTTAACCAATTCCATCAATGCTCAAAATTCAATCATCGATCAGCAGATAGCTGCGGCCAAAGTGAAAGAGACAGTGGGATTAGGATTGCCTCAGATTACTGGCAATGTTTCACTTATTCATAATGAAACTTTACAACGCTTTTTTACAACTTACAGCGGAGGGGCCAGTGGTTTTTTGGGTGATCTAAGTTCGGTACCTAATATTAAAGCAGGAGATGTAGTTGCAGCCCAGAATTTTTTCCAGTTAAAAAACTCTGGAACAGCATCAGTAACAATCAATCAACTTATTTTCAGCGGGTCTTATTTAGTTGGTCTTCAAGCTTCTCAGGCCTATAAAGATCTATCTTACAAAACAGCCAGGCAGACTAATGAGCAAATTATTCAACAGGTAACAAAAGCTTATTATTCAGTGCTGATTAATCGCGCGCGAACAGAATTATTCACTAACAATATTGGAAGGCTAGATTCTTTGTTGAGAAGTACAACTGCCCTAAACAAAAATGGCTTTGCTGAAAGTATAGATGTGGATAGAATTAAGGTGTCTTATAATAACATAAGAGCTGAACGCGAGAAGTTTCTAAAAATTAACGACCTAAGTCTTGAACTGTTGAAATTTCAGATGAATTACCCAATGGATCAACCCATTGAAATTACTGGTAATATTCAGGATGTAAAAGTTGAAGCAAGTACGGAATCTTATAAAGATGGATGGGATTATAAAGTAAGATCAGATTATAAAGTATTAGAAGCCAACAAGAGATTACAAGAATTAAATATAAAGAATCAATATGCAGGTGCTCTACCAACTATATCAGCATTTGGTACATTAGGCTATAATACTCAGTCAGGAGATTTCGCGGGATTATTTAAGACCAACAGTGGTATTACAGATCAAGGAGGATTAGGTCCTGATAAATGGTATGATTATTCTCAATTTGGGTTGAGCTTAAACGTTCCAATTTTTGCAGGATTTCAGAAACATTATAAAATTCAACAAGAGAAACTGTCTTTACGAAAGGTAGAGAATGGTTTTAAAAGTTTAAAGCAAGGTATTGACTTAGAAACCAAACAAGCTTCTACTAGTTTTGAAAATGCTCTAACTTCTCTAACTGCACAGAAAGAGAATATGGATTTAGCGGGCAACGTTGCGCGCATTACAAAAATTAAATACGAGCAAGGAGTAGGCTCTAACATAGAAGTGGTAGATGCCGAAAACAGCTTGCGTCAAGCGCAAACAAATTACTACTCAGCTTTATTCGATGCCATGGTTGCGAAAGTAGATTTAGATAAAGCCTATGGCAAACTAATCACTACTCAAACTCAAAAATAAAATCAAGAACCCACAATAACATGAAACCAAACAATTACTATTCATTTTTAATTATTTTGTCAACGGCAGCCTTCCTTGCAGGGTGCGGTGCCCCAACAGATAAGTCCGCTCAACTTAAAAAATTGAAAGAGCAACAAATTTCTTTAACTAAGGAAATTGCTGCACTCGAAAAAGTGGTTGCAGTAGCCAATCCCGATTCAACTGCTGTAAAATCAAAAGAAGTTGTAACAGTAGAATTAACACCTCGCAAGTTTGACAAATATGTGCAAACACAAGGAGCTGTAGAATCCATCGACAATATCGTGATCAGTGCTAAAACCGCAGGTGTTGTAACTAACGTTTACGTACGTGAAGGGGATGTTTTAGTAAAAGGACAAACACTGGCGCAGATTGACAATTCATTAATGATAAAAGCAATCGATGAATTAAAATCAGGACTTGAATTATCTAAAACAGTTTATGATCGCCAAAAGAATTTGTGGGATCAAAAAATTGGTACTGAAGTACAATACTTGCAAGCCAAGAATAACAAAGAAAGCCTTGAGAAAAAATTGGCTACGTTGCAAGAGCAGTTAGATATGACAAAGATTAAATCACTTATTTCAGGAGTGGTAGATCACGTAGATGCAAAAGTAGGACAAAATACCGCACCGGGTACACCTGCTTTTCGTGTTATCAATAACAACGATTTAAAAATTTCGGCCAAAGTTTCAGAGGCATACATCTCAGTAATTAAGAAAGGTAATAAATCGCTTATTTCTTTTCCTGATAACGATAAGAAAATTCAAGCTCAAGTTAGTTTTGTAGCAAGAAATATCGACCCATTATCGCGCTCCTTTATTGTTGAAATTAAGTTGCCTTCTTCTGCCGAATTGAGACCTAATATGTCCTCGGTGGTCAAAGTAATCTTTGCCTCAGTGCAAGGCGCTCTTTGCGTTCCGGTTAATGTTGTTCAGGAAATTAATGGAGAGAAGATTGTATATGTTGCAGAGAGCAATGGTAAGCAATTAATTGCTAGAAAGCGGGTAGTTAAAATCGATGGCGTGTACGATAATTTTGCTCAAGTTGTTTCAGGCCTGGCCGCAGGCGATAAGGTAATTACATTCGGTTACCAAGGTTTGAACGATGGTGAATTCATCAAAATATAGACACAAGATATTAGACGTAAGACGTAAGAATTATATACGCCTTACGTCTTGCCAGCTACTACTTACTACTAAAGTCTAATAAAATGCAAGACATAGAAAAAGAATTTAAGCCCACCAGTTGGGCCATCGACAATAAGGTCGCGATTTACGTGATGGTTATATTTATCTGCTTGGCAGGTATTATGACTTACAATAGTCTGCCCAAGGAAAATTTTCCAGAAGTAGTACTCCCTCAAATTTATGTAACATCTGTTTTTCCGGGGGCTTCGCCTAAGGATGTAGAGAATCTGGTTTCAAAACAAATTGAAAAGCAGGTTAAGTCTATTGCAGGAGTTAAGAAAGTTACCAGCAATTCTGTACAAAGTTTCTCGAGTGTCATCATCGAGTTTGAAACAGATGTAGAGGTGAAGGAAGCAAAGCGCGAAGTGCAGGAAGCTGTAGATAAAGCGAAAGCAGATTTACCTCCGGTGCCAGCCAGTTTACTTGACGATCCTAGCGTAATTGATATTGACCTATCGGCACAGCCAATCATGTTTGTTAATTTGTCTGGTGATTATGATTTACAAACGCTGAAAAAATATGCTGAGCAAATGCAAGATCGCATTGAAGCATTGAAAGAAATAAGACGTGTAGATATTGTAGGTGCACTAGATCGTGAGATACAAATTAATGTGGATTTATATAAAGCTGCATTAGCAGGAGTAAGTTTAGATGATATTAGCAATGCGATCAGTTTTGAAAATAGAATCGTATCGGGTGGCGAGCTTTCTGTTAGCGGGATGAAGAGATCATTAAGTGTAAATGGAGAGTATTTGGATGCCGAACAAATCTCTAATACCATCATTGGTTCTATTAAAGGAGGGAAAATTTATTTAAAAGATATTGCC
Source organism: Cytophagales bacterium (assembly GCA_025359125.1). Lineage (GTDB taxonomy): Bacteria > Bacteroidota > Bacteroidia > Cytophagales > Cyclobacteriaceae > ELB16-189. Next base: position 84,202 of record JANYHI010000026.1, on the reverse strand, counting down.
GAAGTAATTGACTCGCACAAGGAGCAGGAGAGTTTTGCCAGGCTAGATAAGAAAAATGTTATCACATTAAATATCGTAAAACGAGGGGGAGAAAATCTAATTGTAGCCTCTGATCAGATTAATGAAATCGTAAAAGAGTTTCAAGATTCAATCTTACCAAAGGGTGCCAAGATTACGATTACAGGCGATCAATCTGACAATACCCGAACTACGTTGCATGATTTGATCAATACCATCATCATCGGTTTCGTATTGGTGACAATTATTTTGATGTTTTTTATGGGAGCTACGAATGCTATTTTCGTTGGGCTCTCCGTTCCGCTTTCAAGCTTTATTGCGTTCTTATTTTTTCCAACACTTGGATTCACCCTAAATTTGATGACGTTATTCTCATTCTTACTCGCCTTGGGTATTGTGGTAGATGATGCCATTGTGGTAATTGAAAATACGCACCGTGTGTTTGATAATGGAAAAGTACCCATTCGCAAAGCTGCTAAGATTGCAGCTGGTGAAGTATTCTTGCCTGTGTTTTCAGGAACTATGGTAGTGCTGGCTCCATTTGTGCCGCTGGCTTTTTGGCCAGGTACTATTGGTGAGTTTATGGTTTACTTACCTATCACTTTAATTGTTGCATTGCTTGCATCATTATTCGTAGCGTATATCATTAATCCGGTTTTTGCTGCTGACTTTATGGGCGTACATGATCATGATCACAGTCGTAAAAAATTAACAAAAGGCTACCTGATCACAGGTGTAGTTTTTGCTGCGCTGGCAGCAGTTTGGTATATAACTGGTTCTTTTGGGTTAGCAAATTTCACTCTATTCCTTTTCGGAATCTATTCGTTGCACCGCTTTGTATTAGAAGAATTGATTTCAAATTTCCAAACCAACGGATGGCCACGCGTACAGCATGGTTATAAGAATATGATTGCTTGGTGCTTAGAAGGTTCTCGCCCATTCTTAGTAGTAGGTGGTGTAATTTTCTTGTTCTTTTTCTCTATTTGGTTTACTGGTGTTAGAAAACCTCCGGTGGTTTTCTTCCCACAAGGAGATCCTAATTTTGTTTATACATACATTACTCTTCCTATTGGTACAGATCAGCAGGTAACAGATTCAATTACTCAGATTGTTGAGAAAAAAGTAATTGCTGTGGTGGGCGAGAAAAACCCGTTGGTAGAGTCGATCATTTCAAACGTAGCTATAGGTGCGTCAGAAGATCCGGCAGGTAATAACGTGCAGCCACACTTAGGTAAAGTTACCGTTGCATTTGTGAATTTTGCTAAGCGCGATGGAAAATCTACGAAGGTTTATCTGACTAAAATAAGAGAAGCCATCAAGGGAGTTGCAGGTGCAACCATTTCAGTTAATCAAGAGCAAGGTGGACCGCCAACGGGCAAAGCTATTAATATTGAAATTGCCGCAGACGATTTTGATGTATTGGTGGCAGCTGCAGATAAAACCAAGCGATATTTAGATGCACAGCAAATTGCAGGAGTAGAAGATTTGAAATCAGATTTCCAAAGTGATAAGCCTGAAATTACTATTACTATTGACCGCGAGAAAGCGAACAGGGAAGGAATTGCAACCGGTACGATAGGAAAAACTCTTCGCGATGCGATTAATGGAGCGGAGGTATCAAAGTTTCGTGATGATAATGACGACTATCCTATTCAAATGAGAGTGAAGAGAGATCAACGTAATGATATTAACACGCTGATGAATATGCCGATCACGTATCGCGATATGTCGATGGGCGGACAAGTCCGTCAAGTCCCAATGTCGGCTGTAGCCACAATTAGCTACACGAATAGTTTTGCCGGTATTAAACGGATTGATCAGAAGCGTGTAATCTCTCTTTCATCAAACGTATTAGCTGATTTTAATGCAAATGAAGTAGTAGCTGAAATACAGGAAAAATTAAAATCTTTCACTAGACCAGATGGAGTTGAAATAAAGATGACGGGCGAGCAAGAGCAGCAAAAAGAAACTACCGATTTCCTTGGAGTAGCTGCTATGTCTGCTTTCGGATTGATTTTAATGATTCTTGTTGTTCAGTTTAACTCGATTAGCAAGACTCTAATAATTCTTACCGTAATTTTATTCAGTATTATTGGTGTGTTACTTGGATTCTCTTTATTCCGAATGGAAATTTCAATTGTTATGTCAGGTATAGGTGTGATGGCACTTGCTGGCATTGTGGTGCGTAATGGAATATTATTGGTAGAGTTTACTGACTTACTTCTTTCTCAAGGAATAGAATTGAAAGAGGCCATTATTGAAGCCGCTAAAACTCGTATGACGCCCGTATTGTTAACTGCGATGGCCGCCACATTAGGTCTAGTGCCTTTGGCCATTGGGTTAAATATTGACTTTGTTACGCTCTTTACAAAATTTAATCCGCACATTTTCTTTGGTGGCGATAACGTTGCCTTCTGGGGACCTTTATCGTGGACGATGATTTTTGGATTGATCTTCGGAACATTCCTAACACTATTCTTGGTGCCGGTTATGTATTTGATGGTAGCAAAATTGAAACAACGTGTATTTAAAAAGCCAATGGTACATATTGAGCCTACTGCCGAAAGTGCAGTTGTGCTAAACTAATTATTGAACTCCATTAGCGTCAGATAGCATTTCGCTGTCTGGCGCTTTTTTTATTTAGACTAAAAAAGCATCGTCTTACGACTACATAATTAAGATGATGAAGCAATTATGAAAGCCCGACTTATGACAATTTTTCTCTTCATTCTTATTTTTCTGGTAATTGATTACTACTTTTTTCAGGCCGTATTGATTGTCAGTAGAGATTGGTCAACGTTGTGGAAATCCATTATTCGATACGGATTTTGGCTTCCAACAATTTTTAGCATCAGTGCTTTATTGTGGTGGACTTTCGGAGATCCTTATAGCATAAATTCAAACACACGAAATTGGTTGATTACAGGAATTGTTTCCTCGTATTTCCCTAAAGTGGTAGGAATCATTTTTTTATTGATAGATGATTTGCAAAGAGGAGTGCGCTGGGTGTTTTCTTTTTTTCAGAAAAGTTCTTCTACGCCAAGCACTGGCGAAGTAATTACGCGCTCTGAGTTTTTATCGAAAGTTGCGTTAACTGCCGCGGCAGTCCCCTTAGGCGCTTTTGCGTATGGAATTATTTCGGGTGCTCACGATTATAGAATCAGAAGAGTTACACTTAAACTATCCAACCTTCCAAAATCATTTGATGGAATCCGCATTGGGCAAGTTTCGGATATTCATACCGGAAGTTTTTGGAATAAGACTGCTGTAAAAGGTGGAGTAGAGATGTTGTTGAATGAAAAGACCGATGTAATTTTTTTTACTGGTGATTTGGTTAACAACGAAACGAAAGAGGTAAACGAATATTTAGATGTATTTAATAAACTGCGCGCACCGTTGGGGGTTTATTCGATCACGGGAAATCATGATTACGGAGATTACAAAGCGTGGGCAACCAAACAAGAGAAAGAGCAAAATTTTAGAGAGCTTGTTCAGGCTCATAAAGTTTTAGGTTTTGATATTCTCATGAACGAGAATAGATTTTTAGAACAAGGAGGAGAGAAGCTGGCGATTTTAGGAGTTGAAAATTGGGGCACTCGGTTTTCTAAACATGGTAAATTAGATGAGGCGTATAAAGGAACGGAAGGAGCAGCAGTTAAACTTTTACTTTCTCACGATCCTACCCATTGGGATGCGCAGGTGAGACCGGGTTTTAAAGATATTGATGTTACATTTTCCGGTCACACGCATGGTGCACAATTCGGTATAAACATTGGCGATTTTACGTGGACACCTGTTCAGCATGTTTACAAGCAATGGGGTGGTTTGTATCAGGAGAATAATCAATACTTATATGTAAATAGAGGCTTCGGTTATCTCGGTTATCCCGGCAGAGTAGGGATGCCACCAGAGATTACTATTTTTGAATTGAAGCGCGCGTGAGTTTAGTTGTTTCTTAATTGTTGTCAGCTAATAGTGTCGATTCTTTGCCCCGATTACCACTACCACCGATCAATCAATCAATAACTATTGCTAGTTGAGGATAACCGATAATTATTAACGGCTAACTAACTTTCAAATAGTTACTCGGAGCTTTCCCTGTTACTCTCTTAAAAATTCTGTTAAAGTTAGAGATATTTTGAAATCCTGATTGGTAACATACTTCTTGTATGCTTGCCTCTTGGTTGAGTAGAAGTTTGCATGCATTACTTACTCGCACTTCATTTAAAAAGTTGGTATATGTTTTTCGTGTATGAAGTTTAAAATATCGACAAAAAGCTTCGGTAGACAAATTTGCAATTGCAGCGGCTTCATTCAAATAAATTTTTCGGTAACTTTCTTTAAAAGTAAAATTCAAAATATCATTCATCCGCTTGCCTTCATTTACGGGTGTATCGGTATGTTGGCTCGCAACGCTGAGTGGCTCTAACTCTTTTGACTCGGAAATGATTTGCAGTAATCTAATGTATACAATCAGCTTATCTACTCCTTTTTTATTTTTAAGTTGATCGATTACCTCAACTATTTCTTTTTTTGTTTTTCCAACTACTTTAAATCCCGAGCCGGCAATTTTAAAAAAATTGCGGATGGATTTCATCTCATCCAGATTCCAAAAGACTTCGCCCATATAGCGCTCATGCACATATAGAGAAATAGCTTTTGCGTTTCCTATTTTCTTTTTTTGATAGTAAGATTCATCGTTTCTAAAAACATGTGGCTGTCCACTTGCTATAATAAACAAATCATCGGGTTCAAATCTTCCTACAAAATCTCCTGCTATTAATGTTCCTTCTCCTTTTTGTATCAGCATCATCTGCCATTCGGGGTGAGTGTGTAGCTGATCATAAAAGTATGCTCCTACATCTGTTTGAAATCGAAATGCCTCCTGTGAAGTTTTGGGTACGTTAAAGGAAATAATCTTCATCTAGGATTATATTGATGCGAAACTTGTAAATTAGTGTAGTAAATTAGTCAAAATAGTATAGGTTATCACTAGATTTAGCAAAGAAATAGAATGTGACTACAAGTACATTTGTCTGAGCATTTATTCTACATTCAATCATTCTTTCATTCATAATTGATTCTTTATGACCATTCAATGGAAAGGAGTTTTTCCGGCACTTACCACCAAGTTTACCTCCACAGATGAATTAGACTTTTCTCTTTTCGAAAAAAATCTTAAAGCGCAGCTTTCTGCCGGAGTGGAAGGAGTTATTCTGGGTGGCACGTTAGGAGAAGCAAGTGTTCTTTCAAACGAAGAAAAGTTTTCGTTAATAAAATTTACAGTCGAGAAAGTGGAGGGTAAAGTACCCGTGGTGATGAACATAGCAGAAGGCAGTACACGTGAAGCAGTGAAGTTGGCAGCAGATGCAAAGAAGTCTGGTGCAAACGGGTTAATGATGCTTCCGCCTATGCGCTATAAATCTGATCACAGAGAGACTGTTTCTTACTTTAAATCAGTAGCAGATTCTACTGATTTACCCATTATGATTTATAACAATCCAATCGATTATAAGATTGAAGTTACGTTAGATATGTTTGAAGAACTTATGGTTTGCAAAAACATTCAAGCGGTAAAAGAATCTACTCGTGATGTTTCCAATGTTACCAGAATGATCAATAAGTTTGGCGATCGATTTAAAATTTTATGCGGAGTAGATACCTTAGCGATGGAAGAATTGGTACTGGGCGCAGATGGTTGGGTAGCGGGCCTTGTTTGTGCTTTTCCTGCAGAGACGGTTGCGGTTTATAAATTAACCAAAGAAGGTAGGCTTAACGAAGCACTAAAAATTTACCGTTGGTTTCTTCCTTTGCTTGAGTTAGATATTCACCCAAAATTAGTGCAGTACATAAAATTAGCAGAGCAAGAAGTGGAATTAGGATCAGAATTAGTTAGAGCGCCTCGCCTCACATTAGTTGGAGAAGAGCGAGGGCGAGTTCTAAAAATTATTCGTGATGGAATCAAGCATCGACCAAAGTTCATTTCTTAAAATGAAATGTATTTGTTTAGGCGGCCATACGGGCTTTCCGCTATACTCCTCGCGCCATCGCTCATTCCACCACGCTGCGGGGTGCCGCTGCAATCCCTGGCCGAGTGCGTGCGCATCTATTCATCCATCTCCTAATTCTAAACTCTGAACTTAAACTTTGAACTCTAAACTTTAACCCCTTGACCTTCCCCGACTCCACCCCCGATCAAGTCAACACCGCTCTCAACGAAGCGCATATCGCTTTTCTATCCTATAAAAACCTGAGTGGAAAACAGAAAGCGAAATTTCTTCGAGCAATTGCTTACGAGATAGAAGCACTCGAACAAAATTTGATTCAAGTTGCCATGCGCGAAACAAATTTACCGGAAGCAAGAATCATTAACGAGCGCGGAAGAACCACTGGGCATTGTCGCATGTTTGCCGATTTAGTTGAAGAGGGATCTTGCGTAGATGCGCGCATCGACACCGCTCAACCTAATCGTTCTCCGTTGCCCAAGCCAGATCTTAGAAAGATGTCTGTCCCCATTGGCGCCATAGCTGTTTTTGGCGCTGCTAATTTTCCGTTGGCGTATTCTACCGCGGGTGGAGACACTGCCTCTGCGTTGGCTGCGGGTTGCCCCGTAATTGTTAAAGCTCATCCAGCGCATGCCGAAACATCTGAACTGGTGGCACAGGCTATAAAAAAAGCAATTGAAAAAACAGGCATGCCCACAACTGTTTTTCAGCATTTGCATGGAAGCAACTTTGAAGTAGGGAAAGCATTAGTGAATCATCCTTTTACAAAAGGTGTAGGGTTTACGGGGTCGTTGGCCGGAGGCAAAGCATTGTATGACATCGCGCAACAGCGCGCTGAGCCAATTCCTGTTTTTGCTGAGATGAGTAGCATCAATCCTGTAATCTTACTTCCTAAAACATTGGAACAGCAAGCTGTTAAATCTGCAGAGATGTTGGCTGCTTCTATTACACAAGGTGTAGGACAGTTTTGTACTAACCCGGGTTTGATTATTGCAATAGAAGGAAAAGGTTTAACTGATTTTTCTCAATCGTTATCAGCGAAAATTTCGAGCACTCCTGCCGGCATTATGTTGCATCAAGGAATTGCCGATAATTATTTAAAGCGATTAACGCAATCAGTAAGTCAAAAGGGAATTTCAATCGAAGGTCAATCAACTTCGGCAGTAGAAAAAAATCAAGGATTGCCAACAGTGGCGTCCGTAACTGCAATTGAATTTTTAAAAAACCCACTGTTATCGGAAGAGGTCTTTGGTCCTTTTTCATTAATCGTAAAGTGTAAAGATTTCACTGAGCTGCACACGGTAGTAAACCATTTGCATGGCCAGCTTACTATTTCCATTTTTGGTAGCGAAGCGGAGATTGCGTTGCATTCAGCCTTACTAAATATAATTACTGAAAAAGCAGGAAGATTAATTATCAACGGAGTTCCTACCGGTGTAGAAGTATGTTCTTCCATGAATCATGGTGGTCCGTACCCAGCTACTACCGACTCTCGTTTTACTGCTGTAGGTACAGATGCAATTAAAAGATTTGTTAGACCAGTTTCCTATCAAAATTTTCCAGCTTCACTTTTGCCTGAAGAATTAAAAGATGGAAATCCGTTGCGGATATGGAGACTTGTAAATAATGAATGGAGTAAAAGTTAAAGGTTATCAGCGATCTGTTATCAGTAATCCGTTCATGGTTATCGGTAATCTGTGACCTGAAATTTTGACTACAATAACTAATAATCAACAACTAATATCGATTAACCAATAGCGATTAACAGAACTATGAACACGTTTAAGTGCATTGATGCTCACACCTGCGGTAACCCGGTAAGAGTTGTTGCCGAAGGTGGACCTATTCTGGAAGGGAAAAACATGAGCGAAAAGCGCCAGCACTTTTTGCGCGAGTATGACTGGATTAGAAAAGGCCTGATGTTTGAACCACGCGGTCATGATATGATGAGCGGGAGTATTTTGTATCCACCTACCGATCCCGCCAATGATGTAGGCGTTTTATTTATTGAAACGAGTGGTTGCTTGCCTATGTGCGGCCACGGAACAATTGGAACTGTAACGATTGCCATTGAAGAAGGTCTGGTTATTCCTAAAACTCCGGGTGTATTAAATTTAGAAGTACCCGCTGGACTTGTCAGAATAGAATACAAGCAAGAAGGAAGGAAAGTTAAGTCAGTAAAAATTACTAACGTAAAAGCATATCTCGCTGCAGAGAATATCCAAGCTGAGTGTCTGGATTTAGGCGAGCTAACACTAGATGTTTCGTATGGTGGAAATTTTTATGCAATTGTAGATGCCCAAGAAAATTTTAAAGGATTAGAGCATTATACAGCCGATCAATTGATTAGCTGGAGTCGTGAATTGCGAAAAGACATTAATCGAAAGTATTCGTTCGTACATCCTGACAATTCAACTATTAATGGTTGCTCACATATTCTGTGGGGAGGCAAAGTGATTGATCCAACTTCAACGGCACGCAATGCAGTATTTTATGGCGATAAAGCGATTGATCGTTCTCCATGCGGCACCGGAACTTCAGCACGATTGGCACAATGGTATGCGAAGGGAAAGTTGAAGGTGGGACAAGAGTTTATTCACGAGAGTATAATCGGTTCGAAATTTATTGGAAGGATTGAACAGGTCACGGAATTGCACGGTAAACCAGCCATTATCCCTAGTGTAGAAGGATGGGCAAAAATTTATGGGCACAATACTATTACCATCGATCCGGCAGACGATCCGTATGCGTATGGGTTTCAAGTAATCTAATAAAGAGTAAATGATGAAAAAGGAATGCCCTTCCTGTGCTATGGAAATTGCCACCGACTGTAAAGAATGTCCTATTTGCGGTTATGGCTTTGTTGAACAGACACCTTGGATAAAATGGACGGCTATTTTATTATTAATTATTTTTCTGTTGATCTATTTCATTCGTTGAAACGAGATTCAATCTTAAAAGACATTTACGAAGCAGAAATTTATAGCGATGGAGTGTGATCTTAAAAAGTGATACATGAAAGTAGGAATTATAGGTGGTGGCATTATCGGATTGAGTTCTGCGTATTATTTAACTAAAGCGGGGCATGATGTAACCATCATAGAGCAAAGTGATTTGACGGATGGTTGTTCTTTTGGAAATGCCGGCATGATTGTGCCAAGCCATATCATACCGCTGGCGGCACCCGGCATGATTTCGAAAGGAATCCGTTGGATGTTTAATTCTACAAGTCCTTTTTATGTGAAGCCTCGATTAAGTGGAGATTTAATAAAGTGGGGATACTATTTTTATAAAAGTGCAACACACGAGCATGTAGAAAAATCAGCAGTAGCTTTAAAAGAAATTAGCTTGTTCAGTAAAGCCATGTATAAACAAATGGCAGAAGAGCTTCCGTTTGATTTTGGATTTAAGGAAAAGGGTTTGCTGATGCTATACCAGACAAAAGAGAGTGAGCATGAAGAAAGTGAAACCGCTCGAATGGCAAATGCCAATGGTGTAGAGGCGCACATTTTAAGTGAGAGCGAAATTCAAAAGTTAGAGCCAGAAGTAAAAGTAAAAGCTAGGGGAGGGGTTTACTTTCCGGGCGATGCTCATATCACTCCACAGATTTTCGTAACGAAATTGATTCAACACTTAAAAAATGTAGGGGTTAAATTTCAAACATCAACTACTGTTACAGATTTTATTGTTGAGAATGATTTAGTTAAAGAAGTTCATACCGATAAAGGAAATTTTTCACTTGATGAAGTAATTATTACTACAGGCTCATGGTCGGGGTTGCTTGCTAAGAAAATAAAAATTTCATTGCCGATGCAGGCTGGTAAGGGATATAGCTTCACATTAAATGATGTTGAGAAGAATACTCGTATACCGTCAATCTTTTTAGAAGCGCGGGTAGCAGTTACCCCAATGGGCAACTCATTGCGATTTGGTGGTACGATGGAAATTACTGGAATTGATCATAGTGTGAACATGAATCGCGTGAAGGGAATGGTTTCGTCTATTTCTAACTATTATCCTGACCTGAAAGTAGAAATGCCTCTTTTAGAAAACGTGTGGCATGGGTTGCGACCGTGCTCGCCCGATGGACTTCCTTACATAGGAAGAAGTTCGGCACTTACCAATGTAATAATTGCTTCCGGTCATTCTATGATGGGATTGAGCCTTGCGCCAGGTACAGGAAAATTAGTAAGCGAGATTGTTGGAAATGAAAAAGGCAGTATTTCCATACTGCCTTTTTTGCCTGAAAGATTTTAGAAAGAGCTATCGCTTGATAATAATTTTTTTAATTTTCTCTCCGCCATCTGTTTTAATTTTCACCAAGTAAAATCCTTCTCTGTCATTATCAATATTTAATTCGAGGGTTTGATTTCCGGGTAAAACATATCCAAGATTATAAGATAGAATAGTTCTGCCCGTGAGATCGATAATCGAAATAGTAGTGGGGGAAGTATTTACTAATGAGTACTGAATATTAATTTTTCCAGCAGAAGGATTTGGAAATATTTCAAACTGCGAAATATCAGTAGGGGTTTCCGTGGCCGTTGGTTTTTGTTGAATGTATAAATTATCGACTGACCAGCCCCAGCCAGTAATAACATCTGCGTCAGACTTTAATCTAAATCTAAAAAGTAATGTGTCGTTTGCTGCAAATTTGTCAAGTAAATTAAGTGTACGGTTGATTACTAAATTTTCTGTACCCGCTTGTGTATTTTGGTATGCGCTCAGCCAATTTGAATTGAAAGATGCATTGTACCCATCTGCAAGCGGAATCCAGTTCAGTCCATCTTTAGTAGCCTCTACTATGCAATAATCTTTGAATAGCGGATCGACAAAATTTATTCCGGCAGCTGATGGTTGCACCAGCGCTACATCTTCGTAATAAAATGGAGCATTTGATTCTGCCACAATAATAGGTGAAAGCACAATCGCTGTTGCTTCTTTATTGGATTGATAATTATGTGAGCTTTGGAGCGTGGAATTTCTTAACCCAAATGGGTTTACGGTCAGCCCATTAAGGCTTAAATCATTAGCATCAACAAAAACATTATAGTATTGATTAAGCGGAACAAGTGGAACATTTAGTTTTATTCCCTTAAACGGGATTGATGCGTAAGGAGCATTGCCCGCGAACCCAACTAACTTGACCTCAACATCGCCACTTGAAACATCTTTTATTTTAACATAAAATTCGCCTAATGGAATATTTTTAATTGTTCCGATCTTTACTGAGTTAATAAATATTTGAATGGAGTCTGTTACTTGTTTTGTTTTAAAATCGATTACTAATTTTGATTGCGGACTAGTTGCGACTGTAACAATTTCAGGAGCTTTGGTAGGGCTTTCCTGAATAGTAGTTAAAGTAGCAGTCCAAATTCCTCTTCCATGCGTAGCAATTACAATCTCTTCATCTTGCCCTTTCATATCCCACACCGAAACACTTGGGAAATCAGTTAATAAATTCCAAGTCACTCCGTTATCCAACGATTCAATAATCCCAATTTCAGTGCCGGCCCATAAAATATTAGGGTCATCTGTTCTTACATAAAGACAATACACAGCTACATCGGGAAATCCGTTTGTGCTAGTTGAGCCCGCATTAAATCCGCTAATATCTTCCCAACTCTGACCGAGATTAGATGTTCTTAAAATCTTCGGTTTACCAGCAAAAGAGAAAAGTGCATAAGCAACATTTTCGTTGGTGGGATGAGACGCTAATTTTGTAATGCTACCGAGTACTACATTTGTATAATTGTTAGTGGGGTTAAAAGTTTTGCCACCATCTTTCGACAAATGTATATTTCTAAGTGTTCCTGAGCTTGCCATTCCACTTCCCGCCCAAATGTAACTCCCATTCGCTCTGGAAACTTCAATATCCATAGTAGAGGGTGATCCCCAATTGGTAGTTATGGGAGTTAGTGCCCATGATGCGCCAAAGTCATTTGACTTAAACACTCCGCTAGAAGATAATGCGTATAGAACATCGGGGTTATCTTTTGAATTGGCTAGTTTAGAAATGAAGGGATATGTACCAGACAATCCTGTAACGGCATTACTCCATGTTACTCCTCCATTTGTCGATCTTTTAAAGCCATTATTTTGCGATCCGCCAATTAATTTAGAATCATCTTTGTTATTCCAAATCACTTCAAAACCATCTCCACCAATACTAAAAATATAAGGGGAATTTTTATCAGCGAGCATATTACCGTTAGATTTCCAAGTTCCATTATCCTGTGCTCCGCCAAGGTACTCTTGCTTAGCCGGTCGTTTATCGGCCCCATAAAATTGAGTGGTGTTGTATCCTTTCCCGGCAAAAGTCCAGTCGCCATCAACCACTCCAGGGGTGCTCGAAGTATTGGAGATAAAAATTCCACCGTCATTGGCATTAAGTATTTTATAAGTAGTGCCCGCTATCGGAATCATAACAATATTGTGATGATCCGGATGTACAATACTATTCTTTGCCGCATTGCCGTATGTGTTTCTCTGGTCTGTAATAAATGTAGTAGTAGCTGTTAATTTTGGTTGTGTGTCAAATTTAAATCGGATGGTTGCATTGGTATTTGGTGGCCATGTTGCACCACTTGCAAGCACAGGCCAAATAAAATACATCTTATTAAATTCATGTCCGCCATTTACCGCAATACTAGCGCTAGGCGTAGTGCTATTATAATTTACATTATTCACATACAAATATTCGCGCGATTGCAGGGTAGCATCTGTATTGTCTGTGTTTGAATTGATAAGATTAAACGCTCCGTCTCTGCCCTGATCGCGAAAGGATGCCATTAGCTGTTTGTTATTTGTGATATCCCATACTTCGAAGGGGACAACCACATAATTTTGATAGGTATAGTTGGAGGCAGCTACTCCGGTGGTAGCACCTGTGGGAACTAAAAAGCGATGTGCTTTTTGTGATTTACCAGGTCCGAAGCGAATTTCAACGGTAGTGTTATTTGCAGAAGTACCTACATCAAAATTTCCATTTGTAAAACTGGAATTAATAAGGGTAATAAAATCTGAGTAATTGACATCTTCTAACACATAAGATCCTGTTCCACTGGTAGTGCCTCCATCTAATTTTAATTGAAATAAATCAACTCCGCCAAAGTAAACTACATTCTCATCAAACGGATCGCACGCAATGGTATTTCCGTACCATCCTTGTGTGTTTAAGTAATTGGCATCTGCATTATTTATTTTTACGTCCACTTGCGTCCATGTTGCTCCAGCATCGTTGCTGACAAATAACTTTGCGTTTCCACTGGTTTCGCAGGATGCAAAAAGCTTACTAGTTTTTATTGGAGAAATGGCGATCTCTACTCTTCGCACTCCATTCAAGCCAATATTCGATGTATTCCAAGTATTTCCAGCATCTGTTGATTTAAGTACGCCAGTGCCATTTTGAGTTGCGTACAGAATATTAAAATTATCCGGTGTTGCTTTTAAATCCTGAATTACCAATCTAGAGGAAACTTTGTTCCAGCTCGCCCCTCCATCAATGCTTTTATAGATTCCTGAGTTGGAAGCAACAACAATAATATTCTCATTGGTAGGATCAATAATCATTCTGTTAATGTCATCAAATGCCGAAGTAGTGGGCAAGTAATTCCATGTCACTCCGCGATCAATTGATTTAAACATTCCATTACCTGAAACGGCTTCAACATTCCCAAATCCTTCGCCTGTACCAATATAAATTGTGTTGTGGTTGGAGTTGGCCATTGTAATAACGGTTGTGGCCAAATTTGTCAAAGCTGGTGTCATCAAAGTCCAACTGTTTCCAGCATTTGTAGTTTTCCACACGCCACCACTTGCAGAACATGCATACCATGTATTTTTAGAGGCATCGTCAGGATCTACTAGTAACCCTCTTGTTCTACCCGGTACGTTGGCAGGCCCTCTCTCTTTAAATGCAATTACCCCGTTAGATTGCGTTCGTGCATTCTTATTTTGCTTGGAGAGAGCTGCTAGTCTGAATTGCTGTTGCTCGTTTACTAAATGCCCTAGTTTGTAGGAGGGTAAACTCTCATCGTCAGATGTTCTGATTTCTTGATGAAATTTTAAAAACTCAGCGGGCCCCTCAAAATGTTTTTCTGGTGTTTCCTCAACTGCAATTTTTAATTTTTTATCAAATTTAAATTGTGTAGCAATAAGTATTACCAAACAAAACAGAATAGGAAAAGATAAAATAAGCCTGCCTCTCATAATTTTTTTATTGGGTCTATGTCAATAACTTTTTTATAGAATGATAAACTCTGATCAGATTTTATCATTCCTGGTATATCAAGAATCTCAAGATTAGTTTCACCGATCCATTTAATGTAACCGGGCACAAATCTACCTTTCCATATAACTAGATTTGTTTTCGTGTCAACAACTGCGGCAGTTACTAAACGACTTGGAAAATTTTCGTTTTTTTTCTGAATGTATAATTTGTATTTGCCCGATGGATTCAGAAGTTGCTCAGCGTCTTTACCAACCAATTCAAAAATATTTTTGAGAGGATTAGATTCTGTTTTTTTTACGGACTGAGATTTACATGATAATAACAAGCAAACCCAGAAAACGGTAAGAAAGGCTTTCATATTTTAATTTACAATTAGGTCTTTTGCTTTTTCTTTTTCGCTGCCGGAAAGAGAATATTATTTAATATAAGCCTATAACCCGGAGAAGTTGGATGTAAATTTAAATCGGTGGGTTCTTCGCCAACGGTGTGTTGATAATCTTCGGGGTCGTGCCCTCCATAAAATGTCCAAAAGCCTTTACCCAAAACTCCGTGCAAATATTTTGCTTCTTTAATATCTTTATTTTCTCCCATGATGGTAACATCGGGTTTTACTAATTGTTTTTTAAATCCGGTTGTCTGGCCATAAAATCCTTTTACAACACGCGAATGATTTTGGGTAAGCATGCTGGGTATCGGATCCCACTTGGCAGAAAATTGAAAGAGATTAAAATAATCATTGTCTTGTCGCAAGCCTCTTTCAGGTGCGTTATTGTCTATATCAGAAAATTCGTATTGATAAGGATCTCGCGATAAGCGAAAATCCGTAAAAGCAAATGTGTTTGAGAAGTTTAGTTTTTCTTGTGCCTGCGGGTCGGCAGCATCTCCATCATACATGCGTTCGCAAATGTCAATTCCATCGGCAGCCAAGGCAATATCGTACGAGTCGGTTGCAGAGCACATCGCAAATAAGAAACCACCACCACCTACAAATTCTTTTATCCGTTTGGCCACCGAAAGTTTAAGTTGAGATACTTTATGAAATCCGTACTTTCTAGCGGTTCCTTCCGCTTCTTTCACCTGATCGATATACCACGGCATGTTGGCATAATTGCTATAAAATTTTCCGTATTGTCCTGTAAAATCTTCGTGATGAAGATGTAGCCAATCGTACGTTGCTAATTCGCCATCTAATACTTCATCATCAAAAATAACAGTATAGGGTATTTCTGCATAAGATAGAACGAGTGTAACGGCATCATCCCACGGCTGTTTTGATTTAGGAGAGTACACTGCAATGCGCGGATATTTTTCTAACTTCATGATATCGTAATTAGCTGCCGGGCTTGCTATTTCTGCGATAATGGAGTTTGCTTGAGCATCTGAAATGATATCGTACCCTACACCTCTTACCACCAATTCATTTTGAATTTTGGGATGATACTTACACATAAAGCTGCCGCCTCTGTAATTCAGCAACCAGTCAACTTCCATATCCATTTTAAGAACCCAATAAGCTATGCCGTATGCTTTCAAATGATTGCTTTGCCTATCATCCATGGGTATAAATATGTAATTGGCCATTGCGCCTTGGCACGCCAATAAAAAGAATAACAAAATCTTGCCCCTCATCGTTAAATCAAGCTATTTTACTGTAACAAATTAATACCTTGGTAGTCTACGCGTAAGAATTGTTAAAGATATAAATTTGGTGAACCATCCACTACTGAAAATAAAAAGGTATGAATTTCGTTGAAAATATTAAAGAAGGTTTGCGATCAGTAAAGGCAAACATGCTTCGTTCGGTTTTAACTGCCCTTATTGTGGCCATTGGCATTACCTCTTTAGTTGGCATTCTTACGGCCATAGATGGCATCGAATATTCTGTTTCAGAAAGCCTTTCATCATTGGGTGCTAATACATTTGATATTACATCAAAGTTTAACAGAGGTACTGCACAAGAAGGGGTTAAAGAAAAAGTCTTTCCTCCGTTAATGTTAAAAGAAACGCAGGCTTTTATCGAGCAATTTAATTATCCTGCCAGCATAAGTTTATCTGCGCGGCTTACTATTCTGGCAGAGATTAAACATGGTTCTGAAAAAACTAATCCTAATGTAAACGTGACCGGAGTAAATGAAGATTATCTGGCCATTAAAGGATTGAATATAGAGGAAGGTCGTAATTTTTCTCGCTTCGAAATTCAGTATGGTTCCAAGGTGGCAGTTATTGGCAATAAATTGGCCAAAACTCTTTATGGCGAAAACAAGAATCCAATTAACACAGAAATATCTTTTAAAGGCACCCAATTTAAAGTGGTGGGGTTGTTAAAGGAGAAAGGAGAACTATCAGAGAATAATTTCGACAATATGGTTCTCATCCCTGTTATTGTTGCAAATCAAATGGCATCCGGACAAGGACTAAATTACCGATTGACTATTGGAATTTCTGATCCTAATCAAATGGATTATGCGATGGGCGAAGCGACAGGACTAATGCGAAAAATTCGTGACGATAAAGTAGCGGAAGAAAGCTCATTTGAGTTAGAGAAGAGCGAATCATTAGCACAAGAATTAGAGTCGATCACTTCTGGCTTGCGCTTTGGCGGATTTGGGGTTGGCTTCATCACTTTATTGGGTGCTTCTATTGCGCTAATGAATATTATGTTAGTATCGGTTACAGAACGCACACGCGAAGTAGGAGTGAGGAAAGCATTGGGTGCAACACCACTGCGCATTCGCCAGCAATTTGTTATTGAGGCAATAGTTGTGTGCTTACTCGGTGGAATTGGAGGCGTTATTATGGGGATATTAATTGGTAATTTAATTTCACGAGCCATTGGTATTGAAGCTTTCGTAGTGCCGTGGCTTTGGATGTTAGTGGGGATGCTGATATGTGTTGCCGTTGGCTTATTTTCAGGATGGTATCCTGCCAGTAAAGCTTCGCGGCTAGACCCAATTGAGTCATTGAGATTCGAGTAAGTATACTCACCTCACTAAATTTTTCATTAAATATTTTTTAGGAGTAATTCCGAATTTCTTTTTGAAAGCTGCAATGAAATGACTGGGGTTGGTGTAACCAATTTGATAGGCCACTTCGTTTACTTGATGCTTCGCTGAATCTAACAGAATGCGTGCATTATCTAATTTGTGATCTAGTAAAAATCCATACACAGTATTGCCATAAATCTCTTTGAATCCCATTTTAAGTTGGTATTCGTTGAGCCCGGCAATTTTTGCAAGCTCCTTTAATCCTGGGGGCGCCTCTAGATTTTTTAACAAATATTCTTTTACTGTCTTTATTTTACGAACTGTTTCTTCATCATTTAAAAAAGGGCAGGTTTCTGTGTTGGGCAGCCGATTAGAGAAGTATAAGCTCAACAGCTCATAAAATTTTCCCTGATAAAATAATTTTTGAGCACTTTCGCTTAATTGAATACTTAGTAGCTGATTTAGCACCAACAGCAACATAGGTGGTATGTCTCGCTCATCATAAAATTTACGATTACTGTTTTCTGGATTTAAAAGAGGGAGAGCATCATGAACAAATAGTTTGTGCAAACTTTCTAGCGAGATGGTCATGAAAACCATTTTTGTGTCGGGTGCCAAAGTCAAACTAAAGGGCAAATCTTTGTCAGGGTTATAGAAAAAGTAATTTTTGCCTTTTATAATTTCTCTGCTATAGTGTGGCTCAAATGCGAATGTTGCCGTGCCGTCTATGCAAAAATAAAAATGGATGATTCCTTTCCTGATTATGCTTTCTAATTGTGCTTTTTCTTTTCCATTATTTTCTGAGAAGAGCAGTGATTGATCTTCTTTTTCGAAAAGAGAATTTAAAACTCCTTTCTCAACTTTTTGATCAGGATTAGATGGTTGATAAGGTGTGTTCATGGTTAATCCAATATAGCATCGTCTTTTAGCAAGACAATAACACAAAAATACCTAATTCAGTTTGCAACTCCGCTTCTTGTAATAGTCGCTGTGGAGAAACACTATTAAAATATTCCTAGGGAAATTAATAGCCCACTCACAATACTAATTACCTTTGTTAGTGATAATTTAGAATGCTACTAGTTAGTATGTGTAGACTTACTTTACCGCTTCTTCTTGTTTTCTTCTTTTGCGTTCAATGTACTAACAACGATCCATCATCTGTTTCTTTGCTACCCATTACCTATTCTAATTTAAATGCTGATGCCGGAATTACTCGAAACACCCAAGGCAAAGCACTTGGCACTACGGGTCATTTTAGGTTTTTTAGTTTTAGATATGGGCAAATAGTTGCCAATACCGACAGCCTTACCACTAAATGGGATGTTGGCTTTAGGGGCACTACTATAATTGTTAACGGTGGACCACAACGCAAGGGATCAGGCGGAGCGATTGTGTTGAGCACTTCTTTTAATGATTTGCAAAATGCACCTCAAGACGGCTACGATTTAGATTCTCTTGTAGCCAATAAGCCTACTTACGCTATTCCAGATGCTGTAAACGAAGGGTGGTATGCATTTAATGTTTTTTACTCGGCTATACCTAATAAAGTATTAGTGATTAGAACCGCGGATAATAGGTTTGTGAAGATGGAGATTCTAAATTTTTATAAGAATTCTCCACCTAGCCCGAATATTCAGGTAGATTTCGATCGGTATTATACTTTTCGATATGTTTTTCAGACCAACGGAAGTAGGAATTTTAATTAGAAGAGTTCCACTCCTCTTTTCTGATTATTTGATAACGGATAAGTTTGTCGGATACCGACACAAGCATTAATATTGCACTCGTTTCGTAGGCAACATTACAAGAAAGGGCCCTTAGCTCAGCTGGTTAGAGCATCAGACTCATAATCTGAGGGTCGCTGGATCGTTCCCAGCAGGGCCCACTTTTTTTATATTTTCAATCGGCCCACTGTGCCCATCTCTCCAGAAATAAAGAATATACTATTTGACTTAGGAGGGGTAATTCTTAATCTCGATACAGATCTAACCTATTCTCAGTTTGCGTATTTGAGTCATCGACCAATTGATGTCTTAAAGAGAGAGGCTCCTTCTTTGCCATTTTTTAATGAATATGAACGCGGTGAAATAAATGACCAAGATTTCAGAGAACAACTTAAACGATTTCTAGCCATCAGCTTACCGGATATAGAAATAGACTTTGCTTGGAATGCCATGCTGCTTGATTTACCAATTCAGCGAATTGAATTGCTTAAATCGGTTGGATCGAAATTCAGAATATTCTTGCTAAGCAATACTAATCATATTCATCTTCAATGCTTTAACAAAATTGTTTCAAACTCATTTCCGTTTCCTTCTCTCGATCACCTTTTTGAAAAAGCTTATTACTCTCATTTGATTAAAATGCGAAAACCTGAAATTGAGATTTTCGAATATGTTCTTTGCCAAAACTCTTTGAAAGCAGACGAAACACTTTTTTTAGACGATAACCTCTCTAACTTGCAAGGCGCAGAAAAGCTAGGCATTAAAACGTATCACGTGCAGCATCCTGATTTAATTTTTACATTATTCGATGAACCAAAGCGTTAAGAGTTATTTAATTCATTCCAGCTTATTTTTAGTTACCCTTGTTACTACCACTCTGGCAGGTGCCGAGTGGACAAGCGGAAAATCACTATTGGCTTTTACAGAGCAGGGTGTTTTTTTTAATGATCATTATACTTTATCCGATTTTTATTCGGGGCTTCCGTATTCACTTTGCTTTCTTCTAATTCTAACGGCTCATGAATTTGGACATTATTTTACGGCCTTGTACTATCGCGTAAAAACCACGTTACCGTATTATATCCCACTGCCCCCCATTGGACTTATGTTTGGCACATTGGGGGCATTGATCAGAATAAAAAGCCCGATACGATCTACACAACAAAATTTTGACATTGGTATTGCTGGGCCTTTGGCAGGATTTGCAGTGGCCGTTGGATTTTTAATTTACGGATTCACACACTTGCCACCTCCCGAATATATTTTTCAGTTTCATCCTGAATATGAAAAATTTGGACTTGATTATGCCAACTATGTTTATAGCAATGAGTTTATGCCTCCCGGCTCGGTAGATGTTATCATCGGTAAGAATCTTTTCTTTTTATTTTTTGAAAATTTTGTAGCCGATCCAAGCAGAATGCCCAACATGCACGAGATTATTCACTATCCATTTTTATTTGCCGGATTTCTATCGTTGGTGTTTACCAGCATTAATTTGTTGCCAGTCGGCCAATTGGATGGCGGCCATGTGCTCTACGGATTAGTTGGTTTTAAACCTCACAAGCTTATTGCTTCAGCTATTTTTTTAGCCTTTCTTTTTTATGCAGGATTAGGTTACATCCGCCCCACCGAGCCAAACGATAAATTAATTTATGAAATTCCCCTTTTTGTAGGATTTTTATTTTTGGCACTTCGTGGATTAAAATTATCGTTGCGAGATAATTTATTGATTGCACTATTCATCTTCACGTTGCAATATGGCGTTGCGTATTTATTTCCTTCTATTCAAGGATATCCCGGCTGGCTTTTCTTTTCCTTTATTATCGGAAGATTTATAGGGATTGAACATCCACCCAGTGAGATAGAAGAACCATTGACACAGAGTAGAATTATTTTAGGCTGGATAGCACTCGCTATTTTTGCAATTTGCTTTACACCCGATCCAATTATATTGATTGAACACGCTACGGCAGCACCATAATTTTTTGTGTGATCCATTGATTGGTAAAATAGCGAACCAAGAAAACCCCCATCACTGGATTTGACATAGTAATTTGTTTTGAGTCTAATTGGTGCTGCAAATTGAAGTTAAATTCTTTTCCTGTAAGATCTACTAACTGAATTTGTTCAGCATCTGCTGGCAGATAGAAAGTTCCATTGGTAGGATTGGGGTATAAGAAAATTTCTTTGGCACCTAAAATATTGGTTGTAACATTTTGTGGCTTTCCAAACCTCGGGCGAATCATTAAGCTCCCTTTTATATTGGTATTTTGCACCCACGTATCAGAGTTAGGGTTTTTGTAAAATATTTTGCTGCCGCTATCATTGCTGGCATCAAGCCCAACGGGAATAATGGCTTCTGAATTGAGTTTCCAGCCAACATAAAATTTATCTTTCACAATAATACCAGATGGGATTTTTAACCGCCAGAATTTATTTCTTGTATTGCGTTGGACTATAAAATCTTGTTGGTATAAATAATCGGAAACACCTCCTGTTAAAGATTTAGCAAGAAATAGTTGAATGGTTTGATTTGAATCGTCACCAAATCTTGGGAAGTAAATATCTACCGCCACAATCGTATCTGAGCTGGTGGTTTTCATATCAAACTCATAGGCAAGCTGTGTTCCTTTGCCAACTATTTTTGCTCCATACTCGGCAACACCATCATCATACGCATAATAGTTAGCTAAAATATTTTGAGAGCTGGTAATGTCATTAAGCCTAAAGTCAATTCCTTTATAAGTTAGAGTGTCGAAGTCACCAACATCGTTACCATTTTCCTTTCTCTTTTTAAGGTTATCATTTGAAATTAATAAGAAATCTATTTTGATGTTTAGTGAATCTTTCTCTGAAGAGAATGAAGTTAAGTCAGGTAATGGATCGCTGTTTAATAGAATGGTTTTAGGATCATTGAAATATAAATTTCCAATTACGGGTCTATTGTTATTAAGAAAGGCGGTAGAGCTTGTTCCGATATTTTTAGAATAAATAGTCACGGTAGTTGTAAATCGGGCTGGTTGTCCGCCCTGCACAGGAGTCTGATCTTGCCGAAGATTATTTAAGATAGTAATTGGATTAACTTGATTAACAGGGTAGGGTATTGAAAAAAAATGACTCAAGGGCATGGCCCAATAATCTTTGAACAATGAAGTTAATGGAGTAGATACTGCCCGATCTGGGTGATCTTCATATACTGGTGCGTACTGGCTCTTCCCATTACTCACATACACATAATCTAAATTCCAAACATCGAAGGGGCCGGAGAGCCTTCCAAAACTTTGAAACCTGAATTGAAAGTTGTTATGAAAAAACTTAGTATCTCTAATAGGAATTTTTATTTCTTTAAATTCTGTTTTGCTTAATGGGGTTGAGTTATCGATCGACCAAACTTGTTCCCATTGGCCGCCATTGTTTTTAAAGTAAAGTGAAAAAATATCTCCAGGCTCAGGCGCATCGCCATTGCCAGCGTATTGATAAAAGAAACTAATGAAGACAGCATTTCGGTTTGCTGCAGGAATATCGCCTAATAAAAGTGTTCGCGATGTCATTTTATCGGCTACACCTTTTGCTAATGCATCTGTCGCATAAGGTTTACCTAACGAATCGTAGCCATCAAAAGTGGCAACGTTTATAGTTGGCGGATTAATTCCGCTACCGCTATTTACCCAAACTGAATTGCTATTTTCCCAGAGCGTAGCATTTGGCCAATAGGGAGAATTATTAAAAGAGAAATCATCCCAAAAAGGAAGTGCCATTGGGGTGAGTGTGGCTGTTCTTGCATTAGTTTGCTGCGTTTTAGAATCTATATCGCGATAAATAGAAACAACTTCCAGTTGACCAAAGCTTCTGAAGGAAATGCAAAGAATTACGAAAACTAAAATTTTTAATTTTCCGGTTTTAATAGCGCGTAATGAGAATTTAAAATTCAGCATTTAGTATTTACAGGTTATCTTGATTCGGCTCTTCTGGCTCTTTGTAACCTTTGGGTGCAATCCAAATATTAATTGGATCTCCAACTCTTACCGAATCTCCTTTCAATGGAAACTGTTTATAAACGACCGGAACAATGCCGGTAGTATCTTCGCCATCGGGTATTTCTACTTTTCCTAAATGTAAATTCCAACCCGAAAGTTTAATCATCGCTGTTTTGTACGAGTCGCCAATTAAACTGCCTACCACAAAGTCAGCGGCTCCATTTCCGTCTCCCACTACTAAATCGATTACGGCCCCTTTATTGATTCGTGTGCCAACTTCAATCGGCAGGCCTTTGTAATACATTTCAATTACAAAATTTTCAAACGGGCTTGCCTTGCGGATGATGCTTCCTCTTTTTAATTCGCTGCTTTTCAAAATCGCCTCTGCATTAATCAACGACCCTTCCAACAGATTAGGCATGGGCAGCGTTGGGGGCGTGATGCGATTGATAGAAACGTAAATAGATCTATCTTCTTTCACTTCTTCATCGGCCTTGGGAAACTGTTTTAAAACGGTGAAAGGCTTTGCATCATCTGAATAAGAAGAATCATTGATGGTTATTTGCAGTGATAGTTCCGTTAATTTTTTTTCTGCTTCCTCCATTGTAAGCCCGGTAAGGTCAGGCACTTTTATGGATTTACCATGATTGGTTACGTTGGGTAAGTAGATATAAAAGTAAATGATGGCGACCAGCAAGATGGAAACAATAATTGTTCCGATGCTCGTTACCAATCCACCAACTGAATTATCCTTGAATAAATTTTTAAAGTTCATAGTTAAAATTTTAAATCAGAGACAAAACCTCTTTCTATTCTTTTTGATTTCGCATGCCGTTCCATTGCTAAATTGACCAACTCGGTAATTAAACTTGAAAACGAAATTCCACGCTCTTTCCACATTACCGGAAACATGCTGGAGTTGGTAAAGCCTGGAATGGTATTGATTTCATTTACAAACACTTCTCCCGTTGCAGTAAGAAACAAATCTACACGCGCAAAATCTTCGCACGAAAGTGATTGATAGGCTTTCAGTGAAAGCGATCTTATTTTTTCCTGACTAGCCGCATCTAACTTCGCTGGCACTTCAATGGTTACAGCATTTCCATCTACATACTTGGCATCGAAGGTATAAAATTCATATTCTTTGCTGATAATAATTTCACCAGGTAAAGATGCCTTTGCAGGTGAGTTTCCTAAGATGGCGCACTCTACTTCGCGCCCTTCAATATATTGTTCAATTAAAATGCAGTCATCATACCGGAAGCCATCTTCGACCGCACTATCAAAATCATTTTTTGATTTTACTTTAGATACGCCAACAGAAGAGCCCAAACTGGCGGACTTAACCATAAACGGAAGTCCTAATTTCTTTTCTATTGTTTCAAAATTCAAATTCTCTTTCTCTGCAAAGTAGGCATACATAAAATCAGCCACGGGCAATCCTGATTCTTTCAGCAATCTTTTAGTTACCAACTTACTCATAGACATGGCAGAGCCGAGTACTCCCGTGCCAACCATAGGTAAGTCCATCGCTTTAATCAAACCTTGAATGCTTCCATCTTCACCATCGGTGCCATGTAAAACAGGAAATACAATATCAACCAAGAAATTTTTTCTCGAAGAGGTTGTAAAAGCAGGCTTGCCCGGGTTTAATTGTAAGGACAATACTTCGCCAGATTGCATGTCTTTGGTAACCGCTTCGGTATGGTACCAAACTCCTTGCGTAGAAATGCCAATTAGTAGTGGCTCGAATTTATCTTTATCTATAAATTCAAAAATGTTTTTGGCCGAATTGATGGAGACTCCGTGCTCTACTGAACGGCCTCCGTATAAAATGGCAATCGTCTGTTTGCTCATACATTAAAATTACCCAAAGATGTTGATGATTTACGTTATTTCAAGCAGTATAGTAATGAAATCGATTAATCGCCTACGTATACTTTTTTTGAGCTTAGCTGGTTGCCAATTTGCACCCTTACAATGTAGATGCCCTTGCCCCGATCGCCTAAATGAAATGTGTACGTTTGGTTGAGTGTCTCAACAAGCAAGTTGTCTGTAATAAGTTGCCCCACAGAATTATAAACCTGTAGTGAAACGGGTTGGCGTGTATCCAGATTAAAGGTAACCGTTAGAGGCGACAAGATTCCACCATAAACAGAGTAGGGAGGCGCAGAAGCTACCGGATTATTATTATCATCTGCAAAAAACTCTATGTTATCTAGATAAAGATTATTGCCATGATTGTTTGTAACCACAAAAGCCATTCTAAAACTAGATTGTGAAATGTAAGAATCTAGGTTTACGAAATATTTTTTCCAATCCGCTGTCATAGAAGGAAGCCACGCATTTTCATCGGCTGTTGTAGTTAAATCATTTCCAGTTTTATTAAATAGGATATCATTGAAGTGAAGTCCGCAATCAGTGGAGGCGCGAATTTGTAATACTTCTGATCCGGTACTTCTGGATGCATAGCTGACATCAAAAAACACACCTGCTTTTGAAATCGAGCTTAAATCTAGAATAGGGCTAATGAGCCATGCTTCGTTTCCAATAGTTGTATTTGAAAAAGAATTATAAAAAAGTGAGTTATTAAAGTTAGTGGAAACACTTTGCCACATGGGTTGCAGATTTTGACTTACTATGGTCCAGTTTTGCTGAGAGCCAGAATTAAAATTTTCCCGTAAGGGTATAATGTCTTTTGCGTTTGAAAATGCAATGGTAAAACTTCGAGCGTTGTCTTGCATGTTAAAGTCAGCGCCTCCATTAGGGTTTACTAGAGAAAAACTCAATTGATTGATGCCCTTGATAAGAGTAATACCTTCTAATGAAATAATTTGTTCTGTATTAGATGCGATGGACAAACCACTAAAAACTTTATTGGGCAATGCGACATTATTTAACGTAGATGCAACGGTAAACGAAGTGATAGGCAAATTACCATTGTTTTTAATTTTTAATTGTGGAGTATACTCTGCTGTACACACAATAGGGTAGGCGCTACTTAAATCTAAGAGAGCAACATCGGTAAACGTGTTAGTAATAATTCTTACATTTCGTAAGTATAAGTTATTGCCATCAGCATTCGTACTTTCAAAGGCTAGTTGAAGCGGCTGCCCGATAAATTGATTGAGCGAGATAACTTCTGTTACCCAATCGCTGCTGGCGGGAACAAAAGGAGAAGTTCTAGCTGTTGCGGTTGCTAATGCAGCATCTGATTTATTAAAAAGTATTGTAGGAGAATTATCAAACCTACAAGCCGAAGAAGCAAGCAAGCGCAACCCTTCGCCTGTTACCCCTGAGTATTGCGCGTAGGCTCTCTCAAATATTATGGTTGCAGTGGGTGCGGCACTCACATCTAGCTGTGGAGTCACCAATTGATCAATTGCACCAATTTCAGTATAATTATATAAGTCCATAAAAATCCCTGGGCTTATCGATGGAGATAGTTTCCATGTAGTCAGTCCATCAGGATTGTTAATTGTCCAATTTGTTGGGAGCGTAGCAAAGCTCTCTGTAATTGGCAGAATGGAAAGGGATGGAGTAATTGTGGTAATAGTTTTTAAATTGTTTGCGCTGTTGCCATCTACTATGCTATTGGTAAAAGTAATTTTGAAATCAAATTTTGAAGAGGTAGATGCTGAAAGAGAAACTGTATTAAAATTTATTGTCTGTTCCTGATCTGGAGCAAGTGATAGAATAATATTTTTTGTTTCTACTGTTACGTTATTAATCATTAATTGAAGTTGTGCATTGGTAATAGAATTATTTCCGTAATTTCTTACCAACACAGAGGGAACAAGATTTCCGCTACATGCGGTTGGACCTGATGCTGCAATGCTTTTAATGCCTAAATCATTTGCTACCGCCACAGGATTTAGTAATCCAATAGAAGTAGGTAGTTCTTTTCTTCTGGGGCTATTCTGTATAACGGTTGTCATGCGCGCTACCTGTCCTTGTGTAAACAAATTCATGCACTGGTCATCAGTATAATCTAAATAATTTTGAAACATTTTAACAGCACTGCAATCAGCTTGCGGGTGTACAGGACAGCCAGCCGTTGAGGTGCTCTGAGTTGGTGTATCTGTAACGTAGTCGGTGCCGTTGCAGGCACTTATATCGCCCCAAATATGGCGTAGGCCAAAGAAGTGTCCCATTTCATGAGTTAGCGTCCTTCCCTTATTGTAACGAGGAGCTAAATTGAAGGCCCCATCATCGTCAGATCCAAACTCGCGATAGTTGACAGCTATTCCATCGGTTAATCTTTCATTGGAGGAATTTTCTAATCCTGCCAATGACGAAACTGGAAATTGGGTGTAGCCTAAAAAATCGGAAAGAGACGTAACCCAAATGTTTAAATATTGCTCTGCTGGCCAGTAGCTCTGCGATTTTAATGCGTAATTATCATTGATAGCAGACCATATAGATTTAGAACCCTTTACACGAACAATACCATTAGTAGCCAGCCCATTAGGATCTTGCTTAGCCAGCACAAACTGTACATCAAAACTGGAAGCAACTGATTGAAAAATGGTTGGTGTATTAGACTGATCTGCATTTAATCGATTGAAATCATTGTTTAATACTTTGATTTGAGAAGCAATCTGCGCATCTGAAATATTAATTCCTGTACCAACAGCTTCGCCATTATGGATGACGTGAATAACAACGGGTATAGAATAGGAAGCTTGTATGCGCTGAGTACTTAAAGGTGTTTTACCCGATCTATCTAACTTGTTCAGCATCCATTTTTCAAAAGAATCTGTTGTTTCTTTTTTAGGATTGAGTTCTTTTAAAAGAGATTCATATTGCGTAGTGCCACAGCGCTCTTGGGTAAATGCGCTGGCATAAAAAAACGAAGCGGCAAGAAGAAATATACAGCGCAAAAACATGAATTGAAAGTTAACTGATAACGGCTAAAAGTCAGTTACATTATAACTTAGTTTTAAAGCTTAATGTTTTTGATCGGTTGGATGAATGAATCGTAACCCTTAAAGAGGTGCTAAATTGGTAACTTCTATGGACTTGATTTCGGGAACGGCTTTTCGGATAGCTTCTTCAATGCCTGCTTTAAAAGTCATGGTAGACATGGGGCAGTTGCCACAGTTACCAACAAATTCTAATTTCAATGTCAAGTCAGAAGAAATAGCGAGCACTTTTACATCGCCACCATCCGCATGCAAATATGGTCGAATAGATTCCAAGGAAGCTTCTATACGCTCACTTAATTCTTCGTTTTTAGATTTTAGTGTTGCTTCCATCATACCGTAATTTTAACTCGTTTAGTAGTATCAAAGGTAGCATTTCTAATGGCAACTTGTCTCGCCAAACTTTCAGCCAAGTCAGTAAACGCTTTGGCCGTTGGTCCGCCTTTCATCACGGCAGGTAATCCACTGTCTCCGCTTTCGCGGATGGATTGCACTAAAGGAATCTGTCCTAGAAATGGAACCTGATATTTGTCGGCCAAATTCTGGCCACCATCTTTTCCAAAAATATAATACTTGTTATCCGGTAATTCTTCAGGTGTAAAATAGGCCATGTTTTCAATCACTCCCAACACGGGCACATTAATGGAAGGTTGCTTAAACATTGCCAGTCCTTTCATAGCATCGGTAATTGCAACTTTTTGTGGAGTGGTAACAATAATGGCTCCTGTTACAGGCACTGTTTGCACAAGTGTGAGATGGATATCACTAGTACCCGGAGGAAGATCAATTAGTAAGTAATCCAAATCGCCCCAAATAGTATCGCCAATAAATTGCTTGAGTGCAGAGCTGGCCATTGGCCCACGCCAAACAACAGCACTTTCTGGCGGAGCCAAAAAGCCAATTGAAATTAGCTTAACGCCATATTGCTGTAACGGCAAAATCAGGTTTTTTCCATTTACAACTTTCACCTCTGGTTGCTCGCGCTCGCAATTAAACATTACGGGGATGGACGGCCCGAAAATATCAGCGTCTATCAGTCCAACCTTAGCGCCAGCCTGTGCTAAAGCAACAGCCAAATTGGTAGTAACGGTAGATTTGCCCACACCACCTTTACCAGAAGCTACCGCTATAATATTTTTTACACCGGGAAGGAGCGGAGCATTCTCGCGCAAAGTAGTAACAGAAGAAGTCATTAAAATTTCTATAGATTTTTCCTTCCGCACCACTTTTTCTACAGCTTCTATACAATCGTTTTTAATTTTTTCTTTTAGCGGACAAGCTGGAGTGGTAAGCACTACGATAAAACTCACTTTGTTTTCAGAAATGACTATATCTTTTATCATGCCCAACGAAACTAAGTCCTTTTTCAGGTCGGGATCATTGACGGTTGACAAGGCTTTTAAAATATCAGACGAAGTAAGACTCATAGATTTAGATTGTAGAACCAATTTTTACAGAATTGGTTCGCAAATTAGCGGAATTAGTCAACACTCGTTGGTAAAAATTTAAAGCTTCTTCCATTTTACAGGCTCATCCTTTAGGCAGACTAATTACTATCTTTGCCCTCCATTTGAGCATTAAATTTTGATCAGCCGCGAAACCATAGACGAAGTAAAGAATCGCATCGATATTATTGATGTGATCAGCGATTTTGTTACGCTCAAAAAATCTGGCCAGAACTATAAAGCACTAAGCCCCTTTGTAAACGAGAAAACCCCTTCTTTTTTTGTCGTTCCCGCCAAGGGTATTTTTAAAGACTTTAGCAGCGGCAAGGGTGGCGATGCTTTCACCTTTGTGATGGAACACGAAAAACTTAGCTATGCGGAGACTATCCGATACTTGGCTAAAAAATACGGAGTAGAAATAAAGGAAGACAGACTTACAGACGAGGGGCAAGCAATTCAAAGTGAACGTGAAGGGCTTTACATTCTCATGAATTTTGCCAAAGATTATTATAAAAATATTCTTGCTAATCATGAAGACGGTAAGAGCATTGGCCTAAGTTACTTTCGCGAGCGCAGTTTTACTGATAAAACCATCGAAAAGTTTGAGTTAGGTTTTGCATTAGATGGCTGGGAGAATTTTAGTAAAGAGGCGATTGCCAAAGGATACAATAAAGAGTTACTTGAAAAAACCGGACTCGTTGTAAAAAGAGAAGATGGTAGTTCGTACGATCGCTTTCGCGGAAGAGTAATTTTCCCTGTCCATAATATATCGGGTAAAGTACTAGCCTTTGGTGCGCGCATGTTGGGCAAGGATAAAAACCAGCCCAAATACATCAACTCTCCCGAAACGGATATCTACCACAAGAGCGATGTGCTCTATGGTTTGTATCAGGGCAAGAATGCAATCAGGCAATTAGATGTTTGCTATTTGGTGGAGGGATATACGGACGTTATTTCCATGCATCAATCAGATGTTGAAAACGTGGTGGCCTCTTCAGGCACTGCCCTTACCGAAAACCAGATTAAGCTCATTCATCGGTTTACTGAAAATGTAACCGTATTATTCGATGGAGATTCCGCAGGTATTAAAGCGGCATTACGCGGAATTGATATGATCTTGAAAGGCGGACTGAATGTGCGCGTGGTTTTGTTTCCAGATGGTGAAGATCCTGATAGTTATTCACGCAAGGTAGGAACAACGGCATTTAAAACTTTCTTGAAAGAACATTCTCAGGATTTTGTTTCTTTCAAGGCAGGATTATTCGCGCAAGAGGCAGCGGGCGATCCCATAAAAAAAGCTGAGTCAATTAAAGAAATCGTTACCAGCATTGCCTTAATACCAGATGCGGTAAAGCGCTCGGTTTACATTCAGGAAACCAGCGATCAGTTAAAAATTGCAGAAGCAGTTTTGCTAACTGAGTTGAATAAAATCCTGCTTCAGGAAAGGCGCAAAAATGAAAAAGAAAAACTTCGCGAACAGCCGGATCAACCTAATCAAGGTAACGAATCCTTAACGATCGTTGATCCAATAGAAGATCTCAATCAATCGGAGGTAGACATGCCTACTATGGTTTACTATCAGGAGCGTGAAACCATACGTCTTCTTTTGAATTATTCCGAACAAAAATTTGATGATCAGAAACTTGCCGATTACCTGCTTCACGAGCTAGATGATGTTGAATTTAAAAATGAAGTCTTTAAAGGCATATTTGAAACTTTTAAAAGCGGATTGACTAAAGGAGAACCTATCGACAATCAATATTTTTTACAAAATGGAACCGAGGCAGTGAAGAGGATGGTAACAGAATTGATTACTTCTCGTTATGATGCCAGTCATCATTGGAATGAAAAAAATATTTTTTTCCCCAAAGAGCAAGATAATTTAAATCAACTGGCTACTACCAATGTATTGCGATTGAAATTCAGAGTAGTTCAAAAAATGATGGAAGATAATCTACAGTCTGTAAAAGAATTGGAGACAAAAGGAGAGTGGGAAGATTTGGACAAAGCACTGGAAAAACAAACAGGATTGAAACGTGCAGAGACTGAATTGGCCGAATTATTAGGAATTGTGGTGGCTAAATAAAAAAGGAACTATTAATGCGACCAATTATTTTAAAAGGTAAATGAAACTGTGATGAACGAAAAATTTAAAATTAACTCGATAGAAGAAGCCATTGAAGAAATCAAAAATGGCAAAGTAATTATTGTGGTAGATGATGAAGATAGGGAGAATGAAGGCGATTTTATTTGTGCGGCCGAAACGGTAACGCCTGCGATAGTAAATTTTATGGCCACACACGGACGTGGGTTAATTTGCGCTCCACTGATTGAAGATCGCTGCGAAGAGTTGGGTCTCCATTTGATGGTGGGAAAAAATACGGCTGCTTTCGAAACTCCGTTTACTGTCTCGGTAGATTTAATTGGTCATGGTTGCACAACTGGTATTTCCGCCCACGATCGTTTCAAAACCATTAAGGCTTTGGTAGATCCTGAAATTAAACCTGAAGAGTTGGGTAAACCGGGTCATATTTTTCCACTCAAGGCAAAGCGCGAAGGAGTATTGAGAAGGTCAGGCCATACCGAAGCAGCAATAGATTTTGCAAGGTTAGCAGGGTTTAGGCCTGCTGGAGTATTGGTAGAAATTTGTAATGAAGATGGTAGCATGGCTCGCATGCCAGAATTGCAAAAAGTGGCTGAGCGATTTAATTTAAAGTTGGTAACGATCAAAGATCTAATTGCTTATCGGATGGAAAAAGAAAAGCAGGTAATCCGTCAGGTCGATGTGAACCTGCCAACCATGCAAGGAGATTTTCAATTGGTGGCATATGAACAAGTAGATACTAAAGAGGTACACATGGCCTTAGTGAAAGGCACTTGGCAAAAAGATGAACCTGTAATGGTGCGCGTACATTCATCTTGTGTAACAGGCGATATTTTTGGTTCGTGTCGTTGCGATTGCGGACCACAACTGCACATTGCCATGAAGATGGTAGAGGAGGAAGGCAAAGGTGTGGTGCTATACATGAAACAAGAGGGCAGAGGCATTGGGTTACTCAATAAGTTGAAAGCCTATAAATTACAAGAGCAAGGCCTTGATACAGTAGAGGCAAATCTTCAATTGGGTTTTGATATGGATAATAGAGATTATGGAATTGGAGCGCAGATTTTACATGATTTAGGAATTGCGAAAATTAGATTGATTACTAACAATCCAAAAAAGAGAGTAGGACTCATGGGCTATGGTTTGGAAATAGTTGAAAATATCCCGATCGAGATTAAACCGAATCAGCACAACGAAAAATATTTGCTTACCAAGCGCGATAAATTAGGCCACACAATTTTGAAGAAATGATTAAGCGGTTTCTTTTTTTTGTATTGACTTTATTCCCTCTCTGGGCTAATGCGCAGCAATTTGCCTTTGAACTTTGGCACGAAGGCAAAGTAGTTTTAGAAACAAGCGATACGCTAAAAGGATTAGTTAAGTACGATATTCAAAATGATTTACTTCAAATCAAGTCGAAAGGCAAGCTGGAAAGTTTTACCGCGCGCAAGGTTTTATTCTTTGAAATATTTGATTCAACAGTAAAACGTTACAGGCAATTTTATTCATTACCTTATTCCGTAAATAATACATACAAGACTCCCACTTATTTCGAATTGCTCTGCGAAGGGAAAATTACTTTGTTAGGAAGAGAAAAATTAGAATACCGCACAACCAATTCCTCGTTCTATTATTATGGTACCTACACTAGATTGGTATTAGTAAATATTTACTACTTGCTAAAGCCCAATGGAAACATCGAGGAGTTTAGCGGAAAAAAAAGTGATTGGATTAGTTTGATGGAAGACCGCGACCGTGAGGTGAGAGGTTTTGCCAAAGACAACCGACTCGATTTTGATGATAAATATGAACTCACACGCATAGTAAGTTATTATAATTCACTTTTTGATAAAAGATAAAATGGCCAAACCCCTTATACTCGTTTCCAATGATGATGGTATCACCTCTCGCGGTATTTTAAATTTAATTACCGTGATGAAGGAGTTGGGCGATGTAATAGTGGTGGCACCTGATGGCCCTCAATCTGGAATGGGCCATGCTATTACCGTTGGAGATACATTGCGATTAAATGAATCTTTTATTTTTGAAGGAGTGCGAGCATACGAATGCAGTGGCACTCCTGCCGATTGTGTAAAAATGGCTCGGCACTTTGTTTTGAAAAATGAACGCCAACCTGATATTGTAGTGAGTGGCATTAACCACGGAAGCAATACGAGTATCAGCGTTTTATATTCGGGCACTATGTCGGCTGCTATTGAAGGAGCGATTGAAGGCGTGCCGGCAATTGGATTTTCGTTGTGCGACTTTAGCCACAAGGCAGATTTTTCGCATACAAATGATGTTATAAAAAAAATTGTTCAACAAGTTTTAGATAAAGGTCTACCAAAAGGTGTGGCACTTAATGTGAATTTCCCTGCTAAATCTGCACAGCCGCTTAAAGGTATTAGAGTATGCAGACAAGCAAATGCAAAGTGGGTGGAAGAGTTCGATCAGCGATTTGATCCGTATGGTCGCAGCTACTTTTGGATGACAGGAAATTTTGTAAACTTCGATAAGGCCGAAGATAATGATGAGTGGGCAATTGCCAATAATTACGTATCGGTAGTTCCTTGTCAGTTCGATCTAACAGCTCATCAAGCAATTTCTGTTTTAAATGAGGAGTGGGACATTCTCGGCTAAGCCGGATCTACATCCAAAACGATTTTAATACTTCGATATTCTTTTAGTATTAGTAAATTTTCCGAAAGTTTGCTTAGAATGTTTTTAGTTTCAGCCAACTTTCCCTGATCTCTTCCTACTTTCAATAACATCGACATTAAAAATTCATTTCTGATTTTAGAAACCATTGGCTCGCCCGGCCCAACTACGCGTACAGTATTTAATTTATTTTTAATTTGATCAGCTAAAAGCGAGGCCGCTTCATGCACGGTTTTCTTATCGATGTGCTTAAGCGTAACTTCAATTAATCTGGAGTAGGGGGGATACAGATGTTCTTTCCGATCTTCCATTTGCTCATTCACAAATCCAGTGATGTTATGATTGATCACGTAAGTAAAAATAGGATGGGTTGGATTTGAAGTCTGAATAATAACGCGACCCTTCTTAGCTCTGCGTCCAGATCTTCCGCTCACTTGCATGATCAGTTGGAAGGCTCTTTCATACGATCTGAAATCAGGGAAGTGCATCATCCGATCGGCATCGAATACTCCCACCAGATTTACATTGTCAAAATCTAATCCCTTTGTTACCATTTGTGTTCCTACCAAAATATTGGTATCGCCACTTTCAAATCCTTGGATGATATTTTCATAACCAGATTTAGTACGCGTGGTATCTAAATCCATTCGCTGTGTTCGAGCTTCCGGAAAATGCAATTTTAATTCTTCCTCCAGTTTCTCAGTTCCATATCCTAATGTTTGGATTCGTGTGGAGGTACATACCGGACATTTGGAAGGCATTTCTTCTTTGTATCCGCAGTAATGGCAAATCATAGCATGCCGATATTGATGATATGTTAAGCTCACCGCGCAGTTAATACACTTTGGTACCCAGCCA
Organism: Cytophagales bacterium; assembly: GCA_025359125.1. Taxonomy (GTDB): domain Bacteria; phylum Bacteroidota; class Bacteroidia; order Cytophagales; family Cyclobacteriaceae; genus ELB16-189. The sequence goes on along the minus strand of JANYHI010000026.1, from coordinate 49,268 downwards.
CAATCTTGGCATTCAATCATAGGAGAGTATCCTCTTCTATTTTGGAAAAGAATTACTTGCTCATTATTTGTAATGGCTTGAGTGATCTCTTGTAGGAGGAGAGAAGAAAATTCTCCTTTCATAGTTTTGCGTTTCTTTTCTTTTACCAAATCAGCAAAAATTATTTCAGGCAATTGCGCCTCACCAAATCGTTCCTTTAATTCTATCAACCCAAATCTGCCATTAGCTGCATGGTAAAATGATTCGATGGAAGGAGTGGCGCTACCCAACACCACTTTTGCTCCATGAATGTGGGCAATCATTAATGCGGTATCTCTGGCATGATAGCGCGGAGCAGGATCGTGCTGTTTATAAGAAGGATCATGTTCTTCATCAACAATTATTAACCCTAAATTATCAAAAGGTAAAAAGATAGATGAACGAACTCCAATAACTAATTTAAATTTTCCTTCTAGCACTCCCTTCCAAACTTCTACGCGCTCATTGTCAGAAAACTTAGAATGATAGATTCCCATTTCACGTCCAAATGTTTTTTTAAGTCGAAAAACAATTTGTGTGGTCAACGCAATCTCGGGAAGTAAATACAACACCTGATTTCCACCTTCTAGCGCTCGCTTGATTAAGTCAATATAAATTTCAGTTTTTCCACTTCCTGTTACACCATGTAAAAGAGCAGTTCCTTTTAATTCGAGTGTCTCTAAAATTTGATTGCGTGCTAATTGCTGGTTTTCACTAAGCAGAAGCGGATGTGCAGGCTGAGTTTCTTCAAATCCAAATCGTGGCACTACTACTTCAAATTCTTCTAAGATATTATTTTTGATAAGGGTGGCCAAGGAAGAAGTGGATTGCTCTTCATCAACCAATTTACTTTTTGATATTCCTTTTGCATTAAGTTCTGGATGAGTGAACACAGGAACTTCTTGCAGATACTTCAACACCATCGCTTCTTGCTTAGGCTTGGTTGCAAGTGTTTCAAAAAGAGATTCTAAACTTTTTTTAGAAATATAATTTTGATGTAGTCGGATTCTCTTCTCAGTTTTAGGTTTATATTTTTCTTTAACCTGCTCAAATAAAATGATGGCAGATTTGCTCTGTAACGATCTTAGAATGGAATAAATATTTTTTGCGTTCAGCAGCGATGAAACTTCTGTATAGCTGAGTGTTTCGGTTTGTAGTCGGTTAAGAAGTATTCGCTCTTTTTCAGAAAAATCAAAAGCAGTGGTTTCAAAATCAAAACGAGGATCCACTTGCACCATCGATTCACTGGAAAGCTTAAGACCTGCCGGCAGCGCGGCAATCATTACTTCGCCCAATGTACACATGTAGTAATCTGCAATCCATTGATACAGTTTGAACTGTTGAGGGTAAATGACTTCTACTTCATCTATTAATTCTAAAATCGATTTGGCTTCATATTCTTTCGGTGGCTGGTTATGTATAGAGAAAATAATCCCTGTAAGAATTTTCTTTTTCCCGAAAGGCACGATTACCCGCTGGCCAACACGTATTTTGTCATTCAAATTTTTGGGAACACGATACGTAAAGAGTTTAGGAATAGGCACAGGAATTACCAACTCTGCAAAAAGCGTGTTAGGGCCGTCCAATTCTAACTCGAGCGAATTCATCATCGATGCAAAGCTACTGCTTGTTGTTTTCAATTTGCTTCAAGGCAGCTTCAATATTGTCAACTGGTAGCTGGCAAATTTTATTGAAACAAACATAAATACTTGTTTGATTATTAGTTGCTTCTCTTCCTTCGAATAGTGGTAGTTCACTTTTTAATTCAGTTCCCATAATTAAGGTAAAAGGCAGGTACCTGCTATTAATTGTCTGTTGAAAAGTTTCTGCCTTCTTACCTACAATTACAACCTCTGCCATTCCTTTCGTTAATTCAGCTGCTAACACAGCCCAATGACACATGTAAGCAGGCTCGGACTGTATGAGATGAGAAATACGTTCAATCATTTTGGTGGACATATTTTTCCACTCTTGCTTATCCATCAAAACACCTAAATGAAAAAGGTTTCTGGCCATTACCGCATTAGAAGATGGAATAACGTTATCAAAAATTTCTTTTTTTCGGGCGATCAGCGATTCTGAATCGTTACTATTAAAATAAAAATAACCTTCTTCCAGATCGTAAAAATATCTTATAGTGTGTTCACACCAGTTTATTGCAGCACGTAAATAGGGTTCATTAAAAGTAACCTGATACAAATTGTAATAGGCTTGAATTAGAAAGGCGTAGTCGTCTAAAAAACCAGTAGTAGCCGATCGATTATTTTTAAAAGATCGATAAATTTTATTTTCAGCAATTAAATTACTTTCAATAAAGTTAACTGCATTTTTGGCTAGCGTTATAAATTTTTGATTTCCAAATGCTCTATAGGCGTCCGTTAATCCAGTAATCATCATGGCGTTCCATCCCGTAAGGATTTTATCATCTAGCCCCGGCCTCACTCGCTTATTGCGAATGGAAAGCATTTTTTCTTTAACATCACCAGCGGTAGCAGGTAGTTCTTTTTCGCTTTCGCGGATGAGGATGTTTTTCCTATGCTCCCAATTTCCGATGTCTGTCGTTCCAAAATAACTATTAGCAAATTCTCTTTCGTTTTCAGGAAGTTCTTTTAACTCTTCATTCGTCCAGGTATAAAATTTTCCTTCTTCCCCTTCGCTGTCTGCATCAAGCGCTGAATAAAATCCTCCATCGATAGAAGTCATCTCTCGCTCTAGCCATTCAGCGGTCTCCTCTACTACTTTTTTATAGACAGAATCTTTCGTAATCCGATAGGCTTCTGAATAAAGACTGAGCAATTGCCCATTATCATAAAGCATTTTTTCAAAGTGTGGCGCAAACCATTCTGCATCTACGGAATATCGCGAGAAGCCCCCACCAATCTGATCGTAAATTCCACCAGCTGCTGCTTTTTGTAAAGTTAGATTCAACATCTGCAGCGCCTTTTCACTTTTAGTTAAGTGATAATACCTCGCTAAAAAAAGCCAGATGGAAGGCATTACAAATTTGGGCGATTTATCTAACCCTCCAAAAGTAAAATCAAATCGGGTTTCAATTATTTGAAACATGTTATCGAGCATCTGCTGATTAATCGGACTATCAGCAGATTGATTTTTGAAGCGCTGTAAATCTGAAATGTTAAAATGCTGACTCAAATCATTGGCCGATGTTTCAATCTCATTTCTTTTGTCTTTAAATGCTTTTGAAATTTGTATTAATAGTTGGCTCCAAGTATTGGGTGGAAAATACGTTCCGCCAAAAAATGGTTTTTGATCGGGCGTTAAAAAAATATTCAATGGCCATCCTCCATTTTGGTTCATCGCTTGCACCGCCTCCATGTAAATTTGATCGATGTCCGGTCGCTCTTCGCGATCGAGTTTGATACAAACGAAATGTTCGTTCATCAATTGGGCAATGTCTTCATTTTCAAAACTCTGATGTGCCATTACGTGGCACCAATGGCATGAGGAATATCCGATACTCAGTAAAATCGGTTTGTCTTCCTCTTTGGCTTTTGCAAGAGCCTCCTGACTCCACTCAAACCAATCAACGGGATTGTAAGCATGTTGCAGGAGGTAGGGAGAAGTGGCGGATAGCAGTCGATTTGATTTTATAGAGTTCATGTTCAATTGCAAAGTAGCACAAATAAAAAATGCCACGCTTTTGGCGTGGCATATACTTTCTCTATTTCAAATCGACTAATAATCTCTGTTGAAATCGCCTCTGCGGAAACCGCCACCACCGCCACCGCGATTGCTACGACCACCACCACCGCTACCTTCTTCGCGGGGACGAGCCTCATTAACCACTAGGTTCTTACCTAAGAAGTCAGCACCGTTCAATTGATCGATTGCACTTTTTCCAGCTGTGTCGTCAGCCATTTCTACAAAACCAAAGCCACGGCTACGTTGCGTTACTTTGTCCATGATGATTTTCGCAGAGCTTACTTCACCGTACTCGGAGAATAACTGCTTCAATTGTTCCTCGGTTGCTTTCCAAGGAATGTTGGCTACATAAATGTTCATTTGTGTTTTAAAAATTAAGTGATAAAATGTTGTTGCTAATTTCGATATGGCCGGCCGACAATAAACTCACGATGTGGGATACTTTCAGGTAGGTTTTATTCTATTAACTCTCAAATATAGAGAATATTTGGTAAATCCAAATGTGATTTTTGGGTTTCTATTTTTGCGTTTCAGGCTTCCAGCCCCTCTAATCAATTCACATGGACGGTTTCTGACTTCTTGATTTCCCATGTTGACTTGCAGCCAGAAACTGGCAGCTAATAACGAGTAACTATTTGTACCCATTCGCCTCGATAAACCTCCTTAACCCAGTCATTGCTGTCTCTTTTACTTTGTCCTTCATAAAGCCAGACCAGCCCAGTAAAATACCGGAGAATCCAAGTGCCATGCGTGTCCATTTCCAAAAATCGAAGCGATCAATATGCTTAATAATAAGGCCTTCTTTAAACTCAAAAGACGCATCTATTTTATTCACTACTTTTCTGCCGGTACGAGAAAATGAATAGATGGCTTCCCAATGTGCAGCGCCCGCGGTTTCAGATGCTTTTATAGAATTAAACTCCAACGAAAAATCTTTCGCATTTAAAGCGAGCATATGCCACATCGCTTTTGCTTCTTTCCCTTTTAAATTCTGAAAAACAGGATCGCTAAAAGTCACCTCATCGTGGTAGCAGCGCTGCATGGTTTTCCAATCTTTTTGCTGAAAAGCTGAATAGAATTTGGTGATTACTTGCTCTTGGGTATTCATGTTTTAATCCGTTAGTGTAAGGATGATTCCGTTAGTCAGTCAAACCTTTTTGATTATGTAAATAGAAGTAAATTTGATAATCGTTACTTCCCTTTATTTTGCAATTCGAAACTATGAAAATAAAATCACTCCTCACTATTTTGCTATTGTCAACTGGATTGGTTGGCATCTCTCAGTCATTTAATAATCTTCCAGTAACAACTCAAAAGCCACCGCTTCATGGTAAGCACTGGATGGCAGTTACAGGCAAACCTTTGGCGGCAACAGCGGGAGCGATGATCTTTAGCAAAGGAGGGAATGCTGTGGATGCTTCGTGTGCTATGTTGGCTGCAACTTGCACCATGTGGGATGTTTTGAGCTGGGGGGGCGAAACTCAAGCACTCATCTACAATCCGAAAACAAAAAAGGTTATTGCCATCAACGCATTGGGCGTGGCTCCAACCGGTGCTACTGCCGATTTCTTTAAAGGTAAAGGGATGAATTACCCTCCACAATATGGTCCGTTAGCAGCAGTAACCCCTGGAACTCCCGGTGGACTAATGAACATGTTGGCGGAATACGGTACCCTGAGTTTGAAAGAAGTACTCGCGCCTGCCATGCAATTATGTGAGGGCTATCCATTGGAAGCACAAACTGCGAATAGCTTTGAAAGAGAGAAAGAAAGATTGAAGCAATGGCCTTACAGCAAGGCAATTTTTCTTCCACACCTCGGTAACAAACGAGAAGCACCAGATGCAGGAGAAATTTTTGTTCAGAAAGATTTATTAGCGTCTCTACAAAAGTTGGTAGATGCAGAGCAACAAGCTTTGAAAAAAGGCAAATCCCGTAAGGAAGCAATCTATGCAGCGTATGATCGATTTTATAAAGGCGACATTGGAAAAGAATATGCGCGTGGTTGCCAGGAGCAAGGTGGCTTGATTACAGAGCAAGACCTGGCGAACTGGAAAGTAATCACGGAAGAACCAATAATGGTTAATTACAAAGGCATTGATGTTTACAAAATGCAACAGTGGACGCAAGGCCCTGTAATGTTGCAAGCATTGAACATGCTCGAGCAATTTGATCTCAAGGCGATGGGATTTAATTCTGCTCGCTACATTCATACTTTGTACCAGGTGATGAATCTCGCTTTCGCGGATCGCGATTTCTACTATGGCGATCCTTACTTCGCGCCCGAAGAGCCGATCAAAGGATTGCTTTCGAAAGAATATGCAAAGGAAAGAATCAAGTCTATCAACTGGGAGAAAAATGATCCTAAGGCAGCGCCAGGCGATCCTTATCCTTTTGAAGGAAAAGTAAATCCTTACAAAGAGGTATTGAAAGAATGGTCGCAGGCTTCTGTTAACACTTACACTTCACCATTATCTGAAGAATATTTGCATCAGGTATTTTTAGGCACCACTTCCGTGGAAGCAGCAGATAAAGAAGGATGGGTGGTTTCTATTACGCCAAGTGGAGGTTGGAATCCGAGTTGTATTGCGGGTAAAACCGGAATGGGCATGAGCCAACGCATGCAAAGTTTTGTTACCAATCCAAAAGAAAATCCTTTCAATGTAGTAGAGCCTGGCAAGCGCCCGCGTGTTACACTTACCCCATCAATGGCACTAAAAGATGGCAAACCATTTTTGTCGTTTGCCGTGCAGGGTGGCGATACGCAAGATCAAAACCTGCTTCAATTCTTTTTAAATATTGTTGAATTTGGGATGACTGTTCAGGAATCAACAGAAGCACCTAACATCAATACTGATCAACTCAGGCTTTCACTAGGTGGCGAAGATCGCTCGCCCAAAGCAGGAAATATTTTATTGCACGATTCAACGCCACCTTATGTTAGAAAAGAGCTACAAAGAATGGGTTATCGCATGCGCTTTGACGATCGCACCAGCGGACCAACCAATGCGATCTACTTCGATTGGGAACATGGAAGCTTTTGGGGGGGGAGTAGCAATCATGGCGAAGATTATGGCATAGGCTGGTAAGAGGTTACAATTGGCATTGATTTAGCAATAAATGGCATTCAGTAATTCTGATTAAATTTACAGCCTAATGAATATTATTCTTATGAAGAAGATTGGTAGCCTTTTATTAGTGTTCATTTTTTTATCTGAGATTTCAAAGGCTCAAGAAGATAAAGGTTCACCCGTTAAATGGATGACCTTTGAAGAAGCGGTAGCTAAAAACAAAATAGAAAAGAGAAAGATTTTTATTGATGTGTACACAGATTGGTGTGGCTGGTGCAAGGTGATGGACAAGAATACCTTTACCGACCCTAAGGTTGCCGAATTATTAAATGAAAGTTTCTACCCTGTTAAGTTTGATGCAGAACAAACTGCTGATGTTATTTTCAATGGCACTACTTTTAAGTTTGTTCCCTCCGGTAATAATGGCACGCATCAATTAGCTTCTGCCTTGTTAAATAATCAATTGAGTTATCCCACGGTTACTTTTTTGGAGGATGATTACACAGCGGTGTACCCATTACCAGGTTATAGAAAGCCAGAAGAATTTCATCCTTATCTCGTTTTCTTTGCCGAGAACCACCATAAAAAAGGACAAAATTCTTATGCTGAGTTTTTAAAGACTTATAAATCACCATACACAGCAGCAACACCCAATCCCCGAGGGTAGGGTGGGTTATCTCATCCGTAATGGGTGGTTTAAAAAAATAGTATCAACTATAATAATCCAATCCAATTGAATCTTAGTTTTGTTAACCATATTTTGGCACGGATATGGTTTTACCTAAATTGAATTTAATTAACTCTACTTGTGAAACTTCTATCTGTCTTAATCTTCTTAGCAGCTTGTAGTCCTTCTGTTAATAATGCTCAAAAGCATAATAAGAAACAGGATAAGAAAAATCCGAAGCCAGAGTGGCTTACTGCTAAGCCAGATCAATCTATTTATTATATCGGTATTGGTAAAGGAACTAAGAACGGAACTAACAATTACATTCAAGAAGCTAAGAAAAGTGCGCTCGAAGATTTAGTATCTGAGATTAAAGTTAATATTTCTTCTTCTTCAGTGCTTAGCCAGATTGATGCCAATAAAGAATTTAAAGAGAAATACGAGCAGATAATTCAGACTACAGCTGCCGATGAAATTGAGGAATTTGAACAGCTTGACGTTTGGCAAGACGAGCGGAACTATTGGGTTTATTATCGCCTTTCAAAACAACGTTATAAAGAAATAAAAGACGAGCAAAAAAGAAATGCGGTAGCCATAAGTTTGGACTTTTTCAGTAAAGCAAAACAAGCTGAGAAAAATGGTGAATTGTCTTTGGCTTTAGGGTTTTATTATCAAGGGTTCAGAGCCATTCAAAAATATTTAGGTGAACCTATTCGAATTGAATTTGAAGGAAAAGAGATTTTACTGACTAGCGAGGTTGTTGCCAGTATGCAGTTGCTGTTAGATAAGATTAGCATTTCGGTTGCGCCTGGTGAGATTGCCTTGAACAGACGTGTTTCTATCAGCGAACAAAATATAATGAGTAAGTCAATTGATAAAATAACTAAGAATCCCGTAGTTGACTTACCTCTTACGGCCGAATTTGAAAAAGGCGCTGGCGATGTATATCCCACTTACAAAACAGATCAAAAAGGTGCTGCGAAGATATTGCTCACTAAAATTAGCTCACGCGACCTCGAACAAACGGTTATCATAAAAGTAAATCCACTAAGCTTTGCAGGAACTTCCGCTACTAAAATTGATTCATTAGTAGTTCAAAAAATGGTGCTTCCGCGAGCAACTTTATTACTTAAAGTTCAACGGCCTATTGTGTATGTTTCTTCGGTTGAAAAAAGTTTAGGTGCAAACAAATCCAATCAACAACTTACCAACCGAATTAAAAATTACCTCGCCAATTCTGGTTTTGAATTTACTGACGATAAAAAGAAAGCAGAACTGGCAGTAGATATCGATGCTAACTCAGAGAAGGGAGCCGTTTCTGGGAGTATTTATATCACCTATGTTACAGCTGTGATTAGAGTGTCTTCTGTTAAAGATAATAAGGAGATATATGCCACAACGCTCGATCGTGTTAAAGGATTTAGCCTAGACTATGAAAGATCAAGTCAAGAGGCTTACAATAAATCGCTGGAAGTTTTAAATAAAGAAAAATTACCCGAGCTTTTAAATTCGATTTTACAGTAAAATCAAGGTTTTAAGCCCTATCAGATACTCTAAAAAGAATAAAAAAAACAGAATGGCCTATTAATTGCATTTATTAACTTGCTAACCAAATTTAAAATTGATATGAAACGAATCGTAAACCTTTCCCTAGTACTAGTAATTATTGCAGCTGCCATAATAGGCGGTTGTAAAAGTAAGAAGACACCTACTCCTGATGGAGAAAAAGAGGTTGTTGTTCCATGTTCTGGTCCCGATTTCTTTACAAATGCCAAAGTGTTTCGTGCCAACTCAATAGGAGAAAGCATGGATCAGGTGACTTCTAAAAAGAAAGCACTTACTAATGCTCGCAACGAACTGGCTCAATCCATTCAGACTACCGTAAAAACAGTTACAGATAATTATACTAACTCTCGTTCTTTAAATAGAAAAGAAGAGTTAGAACAAAAATTTGAGCAATTAAACCGAGAGGTAGTTGAGCAAACTTTGCAGGGCGTAAGAACTATTTGCGAAAAACTAGTTCAAACAAAAGATGGTAATTATAAAACTTATATCGCTATTGAACTTTCTGCTGACGATCTAGTGAAACAATATAATCAAAGACTTTCGACAGATGATCGTTTGAAAATTGACTACGATTATGAAAAATTCAAAGACACTTTTAATCAAGAAATGGAAAAGAAGAAAAACGGTAACTAATAATCACTAATTTCTAAGCGAATCCCAGTCTGTTTTGAACAGACTGGGATTTTTTTTGAGCTTTTTTTGCAGACTTAAGATGAGAAATCAAAAAATCTGAGTTACCTTAATAATTGAGTAGTGATTAAGAGCATAAACCTTTTACTCATTTTTCATTTTTTGAAGACTACCTATGACTAATAAGTACCTGCTGAAAATTGTTAGCGTAAGTTTGATATCGGTAACCTTGGCCACATCATGTAATAACGTTTTTAACACAGACGATTATAACGTTAAAAAGATTAAGGCTGCTCCAACGTTAAACCTTCCGTTAGTTTCTGGGCCATTAGTTATTCAAGATATTCTTAGCAAGGTCGATCAAACGAATGTTAAAGTTTATCCGGATGGGTTGGTTTATTTACAATATGATCAAACGTTAAAATCGCAGGGCATTCGTGATTTATTTACTTTCCCTGGCAAATCATTTAGCAAAACTGTACCCATACCTCCGGCAATACTTCCTGCAAAAGTAGCAGAGGTTCAGTACGCAACTTTGAATAGCACCGAAGATTTTGCGCTTACTCCTGTTAAACTAAACGAAATTAAATTCAAGACTACCTCTGTAAAGGTTACGGTTTCTTTTAACCCTGCTAATCCCGCTTCAGCTTCAATGGAAGCGCAAGTTACTTTGCCCAATTTCAAATTAAATGGTGTTCCATTTCAAAAACGAATCGCACCAGGAGCAAGTGGAGTAACTTTTTTATTGAAAGATTATATTGGTACGCTCACTGATAATACTTTTCCTCTTCAAATTGCCATCTTTGAGAAGCCCCATAATTCATCTATCACAATAGCTAGTTCAACTACTGCAACGATCAAGTTAGATTTTACGACCATCGATTTTCAGTATATCTTAGGCTTCTTTGGCGATCAAACAGCATTTACAATTCCTGCGGAAACAATTAACTTTAATGCATTCGGAAATTCGCTTTCAAAAGCCAAAGTTTCCTTTGCGGATCCGAAATTATCTTTTACCCTTTCGAATGATTATGGTATTCCAACAAAAGTTACATTCAACTCATTGGAAGCTCGAAAATCAAACGGAGCCACTACGCTGAATGTGCTATTAAATCCGGCTAGCCCAATCAGCGTAAATATTCCGTCTCAACTGGGGCAATCGGCCTCTACGGCTGTATCTGTAACCAATGCTAAACAAGTAGCTGATTTTGCGCCTGATCAATTGTATTATAAAGTTACTGCTCGAATTAATGAAGGTCTTACAAGCGGAAATAATTTTTGTGCAGATACCAGTAAAATTAGAGTAAACTTTAAAGCTGAACTACCAATTTATGGAAAGGCCTCTGATATTGTATTGACAGATACATTTGCCATCGACTTATCAAGCGTCAAAAGTTCTACTATTGAAAGCGGATCAATATTGGCAAAGATTAATAATGAACTTCCTCTAGATGCTTTTATTCAACTATATCTTGCCAATGACCAAACAATCATTTTTGATTCCCTTTTTACTACCGTGCAAACGGCTATTGTAAAGGCAAGTAATGTTAATGCTCAAGGCGAATTGCAAGCACCTGGTGTTGTTGATCAGGAGATAATTATACCAAAAGATAAGTTAGATAAAATATTTCTTGCTAAGAAGATAATCGTAAAAGCAAAAATTAACACAACAAAAGATATAAACGGCACTCAACCTGATGTAAAGTTTAAATCGACTTATAAGATGAATGTTAATTTTGGATTGAAGGCTAAACTGAAATTAGACTACGATTTATGATTCTACATTTACGGTTTAAAATCATATTAGTTGTTTTACTTGTAGGCGCCAATGCCTATGCTCAAATGGAGGGCACGATGCCATTCATGAGCAGCCTTCCACAAGTTTCTTATTACAATCCTGCTTTTAAACCGGCTTATAGATTTTCAGTAGGATTGCCAGGGTCTTCTATTTTTGCGCAGTACACAAACAACGGCTTCACGTATAACGATTTCATCTCAAAGGAAAACGGCTTGCTGGTTGCCGATATTGGTAAGCTTTATAATGCGATGAGGGATAAAAATTATATTAACGCTAACATTCAGGTTGATTTGTTTCGCTTTAGCTTAAAAGTAAACCCACGGTTATACCTAACCATAAACGCAACAGTAAAAGGGTATAATCGCTTGATGATTCCTAAGGATGCGGTTGGTCTTTTTGCCAATGGCACCGAACCGTATATAAATAAGACAGCTAGTTTATCTCCCGAAGGCGAGGCCATTGAATATTTAGAAACAGGAGTTGGTGCTGCCTATTCGATAAATCGAAAATTGACTATTGGAGGAAGGTTAAAGTTTTTGAAAGGTATTATGAATGCCACTACTCAGTCTGCGGCTTTTAATTTGACATTAGCGAATACCTATGCCATTACTGTAAGTGGAGGAGCAGATGTTCTTACTTCAGGCATCCATAACCTTAGTCAATCGGGTTATGATGCTGGTAAGAATTGGAGCGACTACCTAAATAACACAGGATTCGCTGTTGATTTGGGAGGAACCTATGAAGTAAATGATAAGATTAGCGTAGGACTGAGTTTGATTGATTTAGGAAGTATCTCGTGGAGCAATGATGTGTACGGATATAAAATTGATCCGGCAAAATCTGCTTACACATTTGAAGGCATTAGTGCCAAAGATTTACTCAATGGTAATTCTAACTATAGCACTGCGTTATCAGATTCCATTCAGAAGAAATTTAAGTTCGAAGAAAGTAAAAGAGGCAGCTACAGTGTAGCGCTTCCGGCTAAAATTTATGTAACGGGCAGTTACAAATTAAGCCGATCAGTTCGTGTGAATGCTTTATTCTTTGCAGAACAATTTAAAGGAAGATTTATGCCTGGCTTCTCTACCTCAATTGGTAAGGAATTTGGACGAAGACTAAGCACCTCTATTAGTTACACCATTAGTAATAATTCGTTTAATAGTCTGGGTGCTGGGCTTTCGTTGAACCTGCCACCTTTTCAAATTCATTTAGTAAGTGACAACTTGATTCCGTTATCTTTTTCTGCCTTGGCAAAAGATGTTAACTCTTATGTGAATAGCAGCAACTATTTAAATATTCGAACAGGAATAAATTTTGTATTTGGTTGGGATAAAGCACCCGAGAAGCAACCTTATCCAACCCAAAACAAATCAAAAAAATGAAAGCAAGTTATCTTGTGATTCTGATTTGGATGATCGCTGGCAACTTGGCGCAATCACAATCTTCATTTCTTCCGAAGAATTTAGGAAAATCAATTAACTCTACTTACGATGAGATAAATCCAGTAATCTCACCAGATGGTAAAACATTATTCTTTAGCAGACCTAATCATCCTGAAAATACCTATGGAGTTTTAGATAGTGAAGACATTTGGTTTTCAAAAGCAATAAATGATTCTACCTGGTCTGTTGCCAAACGAATTTCGAATTTGAATAATGCCAGATATAATTCCATCATTGGTGTTTCAGCCGATGGTAAAACACTTTTGTTGAATGGCGTTTTTAATAAAAAAGGTAATTTCTGGAAAAAACGAGGTGTTTCAGTTTCTGTACAGCAAGGAGATGGCTGGTCGGCTCCAGTGCGATTAAAAATAAAAGGTCTCAATAGAAAAAATAGTGGCTTGTTAAGTAGTGGATCGATGGGTGCTGATGGAGATGTAATTCTTTTAAGCATCAGCCCTAACTATAATGGAAAGCGAAATGATATTTTTGTAATTGAAAAATCTGAAAGGAATAAATGGAGCCGGCCTAAAAAAGTTAAAGCTCTTAATACTTCTAGTAGTGAAGAGGCACCTTTTTTGGTGCCAGATGAAAAGACTATTTATTTCGCCAGCGACCGTAATAGCGCTGGTCAATTTAAAATTTACAAATCAATTCGGAGGGGAAGCGACTGGATGAATTGGTCGCAACCAACAGTGTTAAGCGATACCATTAACGCTTCCCCATGGCAATCTTACCTGCGAACAAACAAGAAGGGGAGTTGGGCATATTTTGCATCGGTCAATAAATCGATAGGTAAATCCGATATTTTTAAAGTAAAACTGTTTGAAGAAAACCCTTATGTAATTGTTTTCGGAAAAGTTATTAATTCAAAAAATAAAAAACCTTTCATTGGTAAAGAATTTAAACTCGCCTTTAGTACAAAGCCCGTTGATTCCGTTAAGATTAATTACGATTCTGCCACTTACAATGCAAAACTCCCGTTGAATGGCGCGTATCAATTATATGCCCAATACCCCAACTACATTTCTAAAACTGAAATGGTAGATGTTACCGGAGTAAAAGAGTTTACCAGAAAGCAAATAGATCTCTTACTATCGCCTCTACCTTATGTTTTAATTAAAGGAAAATTATTGGTCAAGAATAATAACCAACGAATTCCTGCTTCAGCAAACCCAAAGATTTGGATTAATAATCAACTGAGAGACTCGGTAAAAATTAATCTTGATTCAGGATCTTATGAATTGAAAATAAATTATGGTGTCGCTTATGAATTTAAAGTGGTGGCTAATCCTTTTGAACCCTTGCCAGAAAAATTGGATCTGACGAGTGTAGAAGAATATCAAGAGTTAAAAATGGATTTGTTTGTTGAAGAAGAGAAGATGGCAGTTGTAACGGGAAAAATTATAGATAAGAGAACCGGTAAACCTGTTGCCGCGATAAACGCAGCGAGAATTAACGTGGAAGGATTACCAACTGTTATTGCAGCAATTGATACTGTGCAATCTACCTATAAGTTAAAGCTTCCATTTGGCAAGGTTTATTCTATCAGCGCGGCTGCTCCTAATTATTATCCTTTGTATGAGAATGTAGATGTGCAACTGAAAACAAATGACAAAATTTATAAAGATCTTGTGATTGTACCCATTGAGGTTGGGCAGTCTATTCGGTTAAACAATATTTTCTTTGATCCGGCAAAAGCCGTTTTAAAAAAAGATTCATTTGTTGAATTAGATCGTGTTTCAGTATTTTTTGCGGATAATACTGAAATAAAAGTTGAAATAGCTGGCCACACCGATAATGTTGGTAATGCTGCCACCAACTTAAAACTATCACAAAGCAGAGCGCAAGCAGTAGCTGATTATATTATTAAGAAAGGGATTCCGAAAGAAAGAGTTGTAGCAAAAGGTTATGGGCTTGCCAAACCAGTTGCGAGTAACACTACCAAAGAAGGTAAGGCAAAAAACAGGAGAGTAGAATTTACTATTTTAGATAAGTAAGTGAATGCTACTAAAATGGCTGGATACTCAGAAATACCCTTGCAAAAAAAAATAGGAATTAAGTCTGGGTTTGCTGCGGTTTTCTACGAACCCCAAAGCTATTGGGATTGGGTTGGTTCTCTTCCTGAAAATATAGTAATAGTAAAACAACCCAAACCCGAATCGTTAACCTTTGCGCACTTGTTTGTAAAAGAGTTAAAAATATTTGAACGTGACTTTATCAAAATAAAAAAAATGCTCAAAAGAGACGGAATGCTCTGGGTTTCGTGGCCGAAGAAAGCATCTAAAGTATCAACTGAGTTGGATGAAAATAAGATTCGTACTTTTGGATTAAATAATGGACTGGTAGATGTGAAAGTCTGCGCGGTAGATGAAGTTTGGTCCGGTCTTAAATTTGTTTTCCGGTTGACAGATCGTTAAAACTTTTCTGCAAAGTCCATAACACAGCTCATCCTGTATTTTTTGTGAGGTTCGATAGCAATGCCTATAAATTTGAACCTTCCCTCCAATAGATTTTTGCGATGCCCTAATGATGTTACACCTTCATCAATCAATAGCGACATTAATATGTCTAATGGTTCTTCATTTCCATAATCACAATTTTCCCCTATGGTTCCTCCGGCTTTAGCCCTAGTTCGCAATCGCTTGTCAAAAGTAGTTCCATCAGAACTGTAGTGACCTACTTGCCCCTTTTTACCTAGATCAATCGCATGCTGTTTTGATACTTTTGAGAGTTGAGAGGATAAAGTAAGCGGCTCAACTTTCTGTTTTATTTCTAATTCTGCCAACAGAGAGTTCGCATACGAATCGTCATCTTGCTCGTGTGTTTCTAAATAAGGTTTTAGGTGTGAGGTAACAAAATCTTTAGGATCTGTTCGAACAAGATTTATTAGCTCAACTAATTTTTCTTCTTTGGTTTGTGCGAAAGTTGAATGGCCAATAATGTAAAAAATAAGCACCCAATATTTCATATAAAATCTATTTCCAATTAGCAGGGTCTAGTCTCCACGATTTAACGTAGATAAGTTCATTCTCATCTAAATACTTTTTTTCGATCGCTTCTTGCAGAAGGTGAGAGAAATCACTCAGGCAGACTAATGCCACATCTTCATCTGCAAAATTTTTCTCGCTTTGTTCAAAGCCATAAGTAAAAATTGCTACCATACCAACTACTTCAAATCGGGCATCGCGCATGGCTTGCGCTGCTTTCAATGAACTTCCGCCTGTAGAAATCAAATCTTCAACCAATACAACTTTTTGATCTTTCTTAATTTCCCCTTCAATCAGATTTCCCATTCCATGCTCTTTGGGTTTCGGCCTTACGTACACAAAAGGTAAATTCAATGCTTCTGCTACTAATGCGCCTTGCGGTATACCTGCCGTGGCTACCCCAGCAATACATTCAACTTGCGAAAAGTTTTCACGAATAGCCTGAACAAGTCTGTCTTTAATAAAAGTTCGAATATTGGGATATGATAAGGATAATCGATTATCGCAATACACTGGCGATTTCCAGCCAGAACTCCAAGTAAATGGCGTTTTGTAGTTTAATTTGATAGCGCCAATCTCAAGCAGTTTAGAAGCAACAACCCGCGCAGTACTCTCTTGAATCTTTATTTTAGTCATGCAACAAATTTAGAACGAAAGCTTAAAACCGCCCAACTCATTTTATTAAAAATGGTTCCTAAAATAAAGCCTTGTTTTTGTTACTTTAGCAGTTGGTGGTTTGCAAATAATTTGTGTCTTTGCCGCTTGAAAATACTCCTCTTTCATGAATCTTTTTGTAAACGATATCCCTGTAAAGATTTTGCGCCTAGGCGAGAAAGTGGAACAAGGCCACTATAATTTAGAGATCAACGCTAGCACTGAGCCAATTACCAAGGCAAAATTGATTAATCATGTTTGGGTTAATCATGCAAGTGCTAAAGATGTAGATGTAATTCTGGATCTATTGAACTCAAAAGTGCCTATTAATTTACTTTCGTTGGTCATCACTATTGACGATTACGAAGCCTTGAAAATATATTTGAAAAGTAAGTTCAAAATTATTAAGGCAGCAGGTGGGTTGATTAAAAAGAAAGATAAGTTTCTGATGATCTACCGCATGAAAAAGTGGGATCTGCCCAAAGGAAAAAAGGAGGCGGGTGAAAAATATAAAGAAACTGCTGTTAGAGAAGTGGAGGAAGAGTGTAGCGTAAGTGTGAAGCTGGGTAAAAAAGTTTGTACCACCTGGCACACCTACACAATGAACAAAAACAGCATGCTGAAAAAGACCAAGTGGTATCAAATGAACTTGGTAGATGATACACATAGCAAGCCTAGCTTAGAAGAGGATATTGAAGAGCTTAGATGGATGACTCAAAAAGAAGTGTACCATGCGTTAGAAAACTCATACAATTCTATTCGATTTGTATTTGAAGAATACTATAGGGGAAAAGACAAGAATGTAGCTTAGACCAGTTTGTAAGGAAGCAAACCCGAAACATCGCCATTGTATTTATGAACTTCTCTGATGATGGAAGAACTGATGGACGCAAATTTGGGCGAGGTAATGAGGAAGACTGATTCAAGTTCTGCATTCAGATATTTATTTACCTGAGCAATACTATTCTCATATTCAAAGTCGGTTGTATTGCGCAAGCCACGCAGCAGGTATTTTGCTCCATTCTTCTTAGCATACTCAGCCGTTAATTCAGCATATGTTTCAACTTTCACTGCGGGGTTATCCGAAAATGTATTGCGGATTTTGCCTACCATAAAATCAATAGGGAAGTAGCGTTGTGTTTTGCCGCTATTGTAACCAATGGCAATAATAATTTCATCAAAAAGTTGAGTGCCGCGCAATACTATGTCTTCGTGTCCTTTTGTGAACGGGTCAAAAGATCCAGGGAAAAGAGCAATGCGCTTCATATTAGGCTGATAATAAATCTAACGAGTAGAGATCAAAAAAATGATGCTCCTGCAACTCATCAAACAAGTAGCCAAATCCAAGATGAGTAGGTCTACTTCCAAAATTTACATTTCGAATGTATTTTATAAACTCCAGATAATGTGGTGAACTTTTGCCAATGTAGCCCCATAAAATTATCTCACTTGTCGCTTGATCCATATCTAAACCTTTCATAACAAGCATGATGTATTTTACATATTCAGCAAATTGTTTGATAACAAATTGATTGTAATAAATAAGCTGGCCGTTTTTTACAGAAAGAATATGAAGTTTAAATCGATCTACATAAATGTAAAGTGTATTTGAATTTACTTTTTTTGAATAGGCTAATACACCCTCAATTAGTGCAGTTGATTGATGAAAAAATGTCAGCTTTGTATTTTTATAAATTCCTTTTAACCAATCAGCTAATTCATTTTGCACAGCAAAAATGGTGGTACTTTGAATATTTAAATTCTGACAAGAAAGGGTTGCTTCCGTCTCATCTATTGCTGCATTAAACTTAAGATAATCAGTGGACGCGCTGAGCTCAACTAGGTGAGTAGGCACGTGAACGAACTTGTTATTTTTTATAGAGACCTTAACCTCTTTCCAAAATCCTGCTTGCAAAACAGGATGTGCTTCGAATAGGTTTTTAATTAAGGCAAGCAGTTCTGTATAACTATTTAAGTCGCTTAGAATATAGTCTTCAAAAAAAAGAAGCCGTTTATCGCTTTCAGCAACAACGGCCACCTGAAAATCTCTAACCCCTAACTGAACCAACAATCGATATTGATGAAGTTTATCTTCATCAAACCGATCATCTTTGATCTTCTTTATTAATTTATAATTGGCATTAGCGGACACTCTGAGGACTTCAGTTATTGAGACTCCCAATTACCAGAAGTAGTTACCTCTGTTTTAGATCCGAAATGAAGTGGCTTACGGTTTTTAGCATCATTGCTCTCTTTTCGGCTTGGATTAATGGGCTTTGGATCTTGCACTTGAATTACCTGAACAAGCACACCATTTTTATCTACTTTACCCACAGAAATGTCAAATTTCAATCCGTCATCTCTACCTGGTACTTCTGCTAATTTCTTGATATCAATCTTAGGGTCGTAAGTGTAATCCCAGAATTTAACCAGCACCTGACCTTTTTTAATTTCGGTTCCGTTAGGAATAGAAGCTAAAGCAGTAACGGTTCCTTGTTCTTGAAAAGGTGGATCTTGGATTTTGTCACCAACTTTAATCAAATAGGCCTTTTGATTTTTCAATACGCGATCACCGAGTTTTATTTTAAAGCCCATGAAAACACCATTTTCAGAGGCGTTAAGTGTAAAGTTCTTTTTGAAGATTTTATCTTTAGCTGGAGTAAAACCAAGTGTATCGAAAAACACTTTCACCTCTTCTTGTCCGTAACCTACTTGCTTAATTTCTTCTCTACGTTGGATATTAGGAACTCTTCCATTCTCCATAAAATTGATTAGCGAATCCCAATTAGAGGTGTATCGCTTATTAGCTTCCTGAAATACAACTTCCGCCTCGCGGATTAACTTTAATCTATTAATAATGGCATCTTCAGTAGTTTGAATCAGCACCTTTTCTTCAATGGTACCTTGTACGCCTCGATATAAACGGAAAGCAAGAAAAAGGCTGGCTACAAGAAGTACAGCAGTGAGTATTTTGTTCAAGTTCATGTGGTTACAGGTTTAGCTTGCAAGTATAGATATTTTATGTGGTTAAAAGCAACCAATTATAATTTAAAATAGCCATTTAAATGGGTTATTTCACACTTTTTAGTAACAAATCGGAAGATTCCATGAAGTGACTCGATTTTCATTTGGTCTAATTCATTCCATGTTATAAATCGAACCTGCTCAAGTATTTGATTATTATTCATTTCGGGGTCTTTTCCGAGTTTGAGTTCTCCACTAATCCGCTCTACTCTAAAGAATAATTCGACAGAGTGCAATGGCTTGTTTATAAATTCACAGGCAAATAAAAAGTCACAGACTTTTATAGTCAACCCTGTTTCTTCCATAAACTCACGCATTAAGCAAGCCACGGCAGATTCTCCAAATTCAATTCCTCCGCCTGGAGGAGCCCAGAAATCACCTTCTCTAATAGAGCGGTGGTTGATCAAAAGAATGGCATCCTTTTCAATACATATCCCACATACCCGCATTCTCAATCGATTGCCATAAAATTCCTGAACTGAATTGCTCATAGGTGCGTTAGAAATACTATTCTTACAATTAATTATTTAAAATTGATAGTGAAATAAAATGAAGACAAGTTTACATCACTTTAAGCATTTCTCATTCCTGGTTCTGTTTTTAATTTCTGTTGCATTACAAGCACAGGAAACCTTAGGGGCTTCTATAACCTGGGAAAAATCTACTTTTGATTTTGGAGATATCCAACAAGGAGATAAAGTTCATCACACGTTTAAGTTCATTAATAGTGGTAAAGAGCCTTTAATGATTTTTAATGTAGAAGTTACCTGTGGCTGCACACTGCCGAAAAGCTGGCCACGCAATCCGGTAATGCAGGGTGGTAAAGGTGAGTTGGA
The DNA here is from genome assembly GCA_025359125.1 of Cytophagales bacterium. Taxonomy (GTDB): domain Bacteria; phylum Bacteroidota; class Bacteroidia; order Cytophagales; family Cyclobacteriaceae; genus ELB16-189. The sequence continues at coordinate 28,914 of JANYHI010000026.1, read as the reverse complement.
AATACAATTTAATAGTTCCGGAAAAATTGGCCTTCAGCATAAAGTTATTACTGTAATATCCAACTCAGTTAATGGCAATAGCCAAGTTACTTTTACCGCTAATGTGTTAGGGAAAAAAGAATATTAAAATTCTTTTCTAACAGCATAAAAAAGGAATCCCCAGCCAGCCAAAAGAAATAGGCCACCAAATGGAGTGGCTGCTGCAAATAAGGTAATGTTTAGAATTGCCAAAAAATACAAGCTTCCGCTAAAAAGGAATATGCCTGTTAAAAAGCAGATCGCACTAGTTCGTAAATACTTCGAAGTGATTTTACCTGCTAATATGCCAACTGCAAGAAGCGCAAACACATGATAAAAGTGATATCTCACCGCTAATTCAAAAGTATCTAAGCGATTATTTTCTGTTAACAGAGGTTTGAGAGCATGAGCGCCAAATGCGCCAATGGCCACACCTAAAAAACCTAAAATGCTGGCAAGAGTTAATATCTGCTTTTGCGAACTCATCATTGAATCGTATAATTTCTTTCGCCAAATATCATTGTGCCAATCCGCACGAAAGTGCTACCTTCTTCAGCCGCAATTTTGTAATCTGAGCTCATACCCATCGAAAGCTCTTTCATTTGAATCTGATCAGCTTTAGTTTGGGTTTTAATTTTTTCAAAAAGTAGTTTTAGACTTTTAAATTCCCTCCTGATTTGTTCATTATTTTCTGTAAGAGTAGCCATTCCCATCAGCCCAATAATTTTTATATGCGTAAACTGAGCGGGGAAATTAGATAGGAGATCAATGACTTCTGTTTCGTTAAACCCAAATTTAGTTTCTTCTTGTGCAATATAAACCTGAAGCAAACACGAAATTATTCTATTATTTTTTTTGGCTTGCTTATTTATTTCTTCTAATAATTTAATACTATCAATAGAGTGAATCAAAGAAATAAAAGGCGCAATGTATTTCACTTTGTTCGTCTGCAAGTGGCCAATCATGTGCCACTCAATATCTTTTGGTAAAGCTTCGTGCTTGCTTTCTAACTCCTGCACTTTGTTCTCGCCAAAAATTCGTTGCCCAGCCTCATAAGCTTCCATCAACTTTTCCGTTGGTTGGGTTTTGCTTACTGCAATTAGTTTACACTCAGGCTTTAGGCCATCGTTTATTAACTTTATATTATTTTTAACACTCATTGTTTAACTTTATCGCACCAGTACAAAACTAAAATAGAAGTGTAAAGTTATGGCCATACTTGGAACCTTGCTTAAAAAGGGAATAAAACTTCGTGAAACGCTTCAGCAGGAATACTCTTCTCCGCTAGAGTTACAAAAGAACGAGTTGAAAGAGCTTATGATTGCCGCTAGTCAAACCGAGTTTGGCAAGTATTACGATTTTCCAAAGATACTCACCAAGTTTAAAAAGGGTGGGCATGCCTTTTATAATTCATATAAATCTGCCGTGCCTATTCATGATTACAATAAAATTTATAAAGATTGGTGGCAGCTTTCATTGAAGGGTGCCAAGAACATTGCCTGGCCTGGCAGAATAAAATACTTCGCGCTTAGCTCAGGCACTTCTGAATCGGCCTCCAAGCATATTCCCGTTACTAAAGAGATGACTAAGGCTATTCAAAAAACCAGTGTTCGGCAAATCATTTCTCTTTCTAAATATGACTTACCTGCGCGCCTTTTTGAAACGGGCATATTAATGATAGGAGGGAGCACTCATCTAAATAAAAGAGGAAGTTTTTTCGAAGGAGATTTAACGGGCATACAAGCAGCCCGATTGCCTTTTTGGTTTCAGCACTTTTATAAGCCAGGAAAAAAAATTGCTAAGAGCCGCAATTGGGATAGCAAGCTTGACGAAATTGTTCGTAAAGCAAAAGACTGGGACATTGGAATTATTGTTGGCGTACCTGCTTGGATACAAATTCTGTTAGAGAGAATTTTAGATTACCACAAGGTTTCTACTATCCACGAGATATGGCCAAACTTGCTCGTGTATGTGCATGGTGGTGTTTCTATCGATCCTTATCGAAAGGGATTAGAAAAATTGATGGGGCGCCCGATTTATTATATCGAAACCTATCTTGCATCAGAAGGATTTGTGGCCTATCAGGCAGTGCCTAATCATAAATCTATGCGTCTGGTTTTGAACAATGGAATTTTCTATGAGTTTGTTCAATTCGATGAAAAGAACTTTCTCCCTTCCGGGGATATAAAGCCCGATGCAGAAGCCGTGCTGATTGACGATGTGGTGGAGGGAAAGGAGTACGCACTTTTACTTTCAACATGTGCAGGCGCGTGGAGGTATTTAATTGGTGATGTTATAAAATTTACTTCCACAGAAGACGCAGAAATAATCATCACCGGAAGAACCAAGCATTTCCTAAGCTTGTGTGGCGAACATCTTTCAGTCGATAATATGAATAAAGCCATTGAACTTGTCTCAAATGAATTGAATGTGGATATCAAAGAATTTACTGTGGCGGGTATTCCATATCAAAGTTTGTTTGCACATCATTGGTATGTGGGCACTGATGATAAGGTAGATAAAAAAGTATTGAAAGAACGCCTAGATTTTCATTTAAAAGATTTGAATGACGACTACGCTGTTGAACGCAGTGCAGCCTTGAAAGAAATTTTTGTGGAGGTACTTCCTTTGCATAAATTCTACGACTGGATGGAATCAAAAGGTAAAGTAGGAGGGCAAAATAAATTTCCTCGAGTAATGAAGAATGCCCAGCTAGACGAGTGGAAAAATTTTATTGCTTAACGTTCGGTCCATGCTAATTGTCTTCAACGGAATCAAACTCGGTATGGTGCTTGCCTTTTTGGTTGGCCCAGTTTTTTTTACCATCATGCAAACCAGTATTGAACGTGGCTTTTGGAATGGCGCGCGTGTAGCATTAGGTGTTTCTGCTAGCGACATACTTTATGTAGCCATTTGTTATTTCGGCCTTTTCCAATTTTTAAATGATCCTTCTGTGCGAACAAGCATGGCATACATTGGAGGTGCTATTCTAATTCTCTTTGGATTATATCACTTGATTATTAAAAGTAGAAAAGCACATGCCATAGCAGTAAAAGCAGCTAATGAATCGAATTCATTTAAATACTTTATCAAAGGGTTTATCATCAACGGCATTTCTCCGATGGTGCTAATTTTTTGGATTGGCACCCTAAGTATTGCTACTATTGATTTTGGATATACGAAGGCATTTGAATTCTTTGTTTTTTTTTCTTCGCTACTGCTAACAGTTTTGGCAACAGATCTATTAAAAGCTTATCTGGCAGATCGACTTCGCAACTTAATAACACATCGTTTTTTAGTGATTATGAATGTGCTGGTAGGCATTTGCCTAACTCTTTTTGGTATTCGCCTTCTTTTTATGGCAAAAACGGCCTTTGCCACATTTGGCTAACTGTTAATGAGAAGTTAAATGTGCTCTTCGATATATTATTTTGGTTGAAATTGAAACCTCTTTACCTCTTTTAAAGTTAAGTTTGTAGCGTGAAGAGATTAGCCATCATTTTATTAATAGGAGTTTACCTGATCCTAAGTGTGGGGATCGGTAAGTCTACCCATTTTTGCATGGGGCGAGAACATCATTCTTCACTTTTCTCATTTGAATCAAAGAAATGTGCTAGTTCTGTTTATGCCGCTACAAAGAATTGTTGTAAAGACGAAACCGAATTAGTTAAAATTATAGATGATCAAACTACAGGCAAAATAATTCAATCAAATTTGCCCGATTTAATTTTGATAGGCACTTTATTTACAACTGTCTCTAATTTGGGCATTTGCCAAATAAAAGTTAACACTGCCGAGGATTATATTTTCCCTCCTCCCAAAATTCCTATTTATCAATCAGTTTGTAGTCTCGTTTTCTACGATTCTCAGGTTTAAGTCTTGATGAGAATTCTTTTTCGGAATTCTCAATTCTATTTTTTTTAAATCTTAAATCATTTTTATGAAAACGAAATTAATATCAACCCTTATTTGCTTAACCATCGCATTAACTTCTTTTGCACAATCAAAAGTAGTAGAGGCTAAAATAAAAGTCTACGGTAATTGTGTAATGTGCAAAAAGAGAATTGAAACAGCCTTGGATTACAAAGGAATTAAAAAAGCGGAGTGGAATATGAAAACCAAAAACCTAGATGTAATTTATAACTCCGATAAAATTTCTGAAAAAAAGATTCACGAGTTAATTGCTTCCGTTGGCCATGACACTGATTTGGTGAAAGCAAAAGATGAAAAGTATGCTACGCTCCCTTTTTGTTGCTTGTTTCGCGATCATGATCACAAAATGGATAACCATTAATAGTTGATCTATGAACTATTTTTTGGCAGGCTTATTTTCGATAGCCATGCTTTCCTCATTGAGTTCGAACGCTCAGAAAGTAATGGGTATAGTCTTTGAAAAAGATCAGAAAGGTAAAGATCAACCGCTGGCAGGAGCAAATGTGTATTGGCTGGGCACTACTATTGGAGCTACTACTGGCGACAATGGAGTCTTTCTCATAGATCGCATTGCAGATAAAAACAAACTCATTATCAGTTTTGTTGGATATAAATCTGATACAGTGGATGTAGAGAATGCTCCATCTATCAAGGTAGAATTAAAATCAGATCAGCTTTTGCAAGAAGTGGTAGTAGAAGGTTGGAAGCCATCTTCGAATGTAAATCTTACTTCGGGTATTAATGTAATCGATATCAACGAAAAAGAATTATTTAAAGCGGCTTGTTGTAATCTCTCTGAAAGTTTTGAGACCAACCCTTCTGTAGATGTTGCATTTACCGATGCGATTACGGGCACACGACAAATTCAAATGCTTGGACTTTCTGGACCGAATACGATGATTTCAATTGAGAATATGCCGGGTGTAAGAGGGCTTGCCTCTAGCCAAGGAATTCAATTTATCCCTGGTACTTGGATTAACTCCATTCAAGTAACTAAAGGAGTGGGCTCTGTTATAAATGGGTACGAGAGTCTCTCCGGACAAATAAATATTGAATTAAAGAAACCACAGGAGAGCGATAGATTTTATGTGAATGGATATGTCAACCAATCTGGACGAACAGAAACTAATTTTATTTACACAACACAGGTGAGTAAAAAATGGGCCGCCACCTTTTTGGTTCATGGAAGTATTCGGCCAACTGAGATGGATCAGAATAACGATTCGTTTTTAGATTTCCCTAAGGGCAATCAAATAAATCTAGTCAACCGATGGGTGTATAATTCTGGCACTGGTTGGTTGGGGCAATTCAGTTTAAAATATCTTACTGATTCCAAACAAGGTGGGCAAACAGGATTCAACCCTGAAAAAGATAAATTCACTACTAATCGATACGGTTTTGAAATTAATACCAAGCGTTATGAGTGGGTTGGAAAATTAGGCTATCAATTTGCTGATAAGCCATACAAAAGTTTTGGTTTGCAATTGAATGCGCTGCAACATTCTCATGATAGCTATTATGGATACGTTCTCCATAAAGCAGATGAACAATATGGTTACGCTAATTTAATTTATCAGTCTATTATTGGTAGTACATTTCACAAATTCAAAGCGGGAATTAGTTTTTTGTACGATAATTATCAAGAGACATTAGGTAATGCTACTCAATGGGGTCAGAATAAATTTGATCGTATTGAATATGTACCGGGCGTTTTCTACGAATATTCATACGATGATTTAAAAAAATTCTCGTTGATTGCCGGAGTTCGGTTAGATCAGCACAATTTATTCGGAACGATTTTTACCCCGCGCTTGCATTTGAAATATAATCTCACCGAGACTACCACCCTTCGTGCTTCTGCCGGAAGAGGAACCAGGCTGGCAAATATTATTTCAGAGAATGGAGGTTTTCTTGCCTCTTCGCGCTCCTTCAATTTATCGAATCAACAAACCGATAAGGCCTATGGCTTTAAACCAGATCAGGCCTGGGTGTATGGCTTTAATTTTAATCAAACGTTTACTATCGATTATCGGCCCGGTAATTTTAGTGTCGATTATTTTTATATCGATTTTGAAAGTCAAGCAGTGGTAGACTGGGATGCTGACCCACAAAAAATAAAATTTTACGCGCTCTCAGGCAAATCATTTTCGCACAGCATTCAGGCTCAAGTAGATTATCAAGTAGCTCGAAGATTTGACGTTCGGTTGGCATATCGCTGGCTAGATGTAGAAACGGATTATTTAAACGGGCGCCTGCAACGGCCATTAGTTCCACGCGATCGTGCTTTCATTAATCTGGCATACAAAACAAAAAATAACTGGGCATTTGATTACACCATCTCTCGACTTGGGGTGCAGCGTATTCCGAACACAAAAACCAACCCTGTACAGTATCAACTTCCCGAATATTCGGATGCTTATTTTTTGATGAATGCTCAAGTAACTAAGGATTTTAGTGATAAGTGGAGTTTTTATGTTGGCGTGGAAAACATCGGAGACTTCAAATTAAACAATCCTATTGTTGGAGCCGATCAGCCTTTCGGCCCCAACTTCGACAGCTCTATGGTGTGGGGGCCTGTCTTTGGCAGGATGTGGTATATGGGGTTCCGATACCGATTGAAATAGGTAATAAATTAAATAATTGGGCAAATGGATAATGCCCAATTATTTTAAAATTTATTTTTCTGAATTAGCAATTGCCTGTTACTCTCAAATTTATTGACGCAGAAATAGTAAGTAGCTGATGAGCGCGAGCAATTGATTACAAATTATTAATGAAGCAATACTTGTTATATATGTGTTGTTAAATTATTTTGCGCCTTAATGTTGAAGGCATCAAGATATTTTCTACCCATTTTCATTCTCCTGGCAGGGGTATGCAATAATGTCCGGGCAAACCAAAATTCGTTTGCCTGTTTATCTTTAAAAAATCTTAGCAATTCTGGGCAGGTAAGTTCTATACTAAAGGCTCAAAAAGCTTCTTCAGTTAGTGTTATCAGCTACAATTCAGAAAAGCTAAATCGCATTTTAAATGATTCCTTCATTGAAATGGAGGAAGAAGTAAAAGAAAAAGATCATGAAGATGACAATGTTATTTCTTTAGAGATTTTTTCAGTTAATATTCACTTTGCTTCTTTAGCTGCTACGCGTACACTGCCGGCTAACAATCATTTCTTTTTTTTTGCGTCCGAGCGCTATCTCGTCTTTCAGACTTTTCGCATCTGATTTAAAAAAAATCCTCCTGGGCAAATTCAATAGCCTGAGATATTCATTAGTTATTTGCTAGTGACTTGATTTTATTTCCGCTTTCAGTTAAAGCCATATATGTTTAGTCGTTTTAAAATATTTCCTAAAAATTAAAATTGTTATGAGCAGAATTTTCATGTTCATTGGCTTGTGTGCCACCTTGTTTTTTGCAAGTTGTTCATCAAAGCACGAAGAGAAGGAGGAGGAATACAAATTCCTTGTCACTAGTCCGTTAAAAAGAGATACGCTGGTTACCCGATCATACGTCTGTCAAATTCGTGCGATTCAACATATTGAACTCAGAGCCTTAGAGAGGGGGTATCTGCAGAATATTTATGTTGATGAAGGAAAGTTTGTTAGAAAAGGGCAAATAATGTTTCAGATTATGCCCATGATGTATAAAGCAGAGCTGCAGAGAGCCGAAGCGGAAGCTAAGTTTGCAGAGATTGAATATCTAAACACCAAGCAGCTAGCTGATAATAATGTAGTTTCACCCAACGAGCTTGCATTGGCCAAAGCGAAATTCGATAAAGCAAATGCCGAGGTATCGGTGGCTGCAGTTCATCTTAGCTTCACAGAAATCCGAGCACCCTTTGATGGTATCATGGATCGGTTTCAAGTGCGATTGGGAAGCTTAGTAGACGAAGGAGACCTGCTAAGCACTCTTTCAGACAACAGCGAAATGTGGGTTTACTTTAATGTGCCTGAAGCGGAATACCTGAATTATAGAGCCACTCAGAAAAAAGACAGCTTACTGAAAGTTAAATTGCTAATGGCGAACAATGAAATGTTCGATTACGCAGGCATTGTTCAAACCATCGAGGCAGATTTCAATAATGAAACTGGTAACATCGCATTCAGGGCAACTTTTCCAAATAAGAAAGGCCTGCTAAGACATGGTGAAACGGGGAACGTAATTGCAACTGCACCACTCAGAAACGCATTGATCATTCCGCAAAAGGCAACTTTTGAAGTGCTTGAAAAGAAATATGTATTTGTGATAGATAAAGACAATATCATACGACAGAGAGAAATTTCCATTCGTGCTGAACTTCCGGATTTGTATGTCATTGCTTCGGGTTTAACTGAGAATGATAAGATCATGTTAGAAGGAATCCGTAAAGTGCGAGATGAAGAAAAGATTGGGGAATATAAGTTTGAGGACATGAAATCGGTTCTGCCTCGCTTAAAAGTATACGTTGAATAATTCCACATCTAAAGATATAAAAAGATGTTTAATGCATTTTTAAAGAGGCCTGTACTGGCGATTGTTTTATCGCTCGTGATTATTTTTATGGGTACGCTGGCTATTAACACACTGCCCACATCGCAGTTTCCTTCCATTGCACCACCAGTGGTTATGGTTTCAGCATCTTATCCTGGAGCGAGTGCCAAAACGCTGACGGAGTCAGTTATTATTCCTATTGAGCAAGCGATTAACGGAGCGTGGGGCATGCGATACATGTCATCAGATGCTACGAGCGCGGGTGAAGCCAACGTTCAAGTTATTTTCGAACCGGGTACAGATATCAATCAAGCATTGGTACAAGTTTCTAATCGAGTTGAACAAGTGCGTAACAGGCTACCAATACTTGTGCAAAGAGAGGGCGTAATTATTACACCGGTAATTCCAAGTATGCTAATGTATGTAAACTTGTATAGTACGGATAAGAATGCCAACATGAAGTTCTTGTTCAATTATGCCGGGGTTACCATGATACCGGAGTTGCAACGGATTAATGGAATTGGACAAGCAAGGATTCTCGGAAGTCGTCAATATGCCATGCGCGTTTGGTTAAATCCAGAGCGAATGCGTGCCTATAACATATCTCCTGATGATGTAATGCTAGCCATGAATGATCAAAGTATTATTGGTAAACCAGGTCGGATAGGTAGGGGTGATTCTAAACGTGCCGAAGCACTTGAATATGTGTTAGCTTATTCAGATCGATTTAGTGATCCTAAGGAGTATGAAAATATTATTATCAAGGCTAATTCGAAAGGGGAAATACTTAGGCTGAAAGATATAGCAACGGTTAATCTTGGTAGTGAATATTATGATATTTATTCCAACATTAATGGCTATCCATCGGCTGCTATTGTGCTGAAGCAGACTTATGGAAGTAATGCCAGTGAAGTAATTAAAAATGTAAAAAAGAAACTGGATGAATTAGAGAAAGATTTTCCTCCGGGAATGAAAATTGAAATCAGTTATGATGTGTCTCAATTTTTGGATGCCTCTACGGAGAATGTAATTCACACCTTGCGAGATGCTTTCATATTAGTAGCGTTAGTGGTATTTATTTTCCTTGGCGATTGGCGATCAACTCTTATTCCTACATTAGCTGTTCCGATATCGCTGATAGGTGCTTTTATTTTCATGCAGGCTTTCGGGCTTACCATCAACATGATTACGCTCTTCGCAATTGTTTTAGCTATTGGCATTGTGGTGGATGATGCCATTGTGGTGGTGGAAGCTGTGCATGCGAAGATGGCAGAAGAAAATATTTCTCCGTATAAAGCGGTGCAAAAAGTATTGGGTGAAATTAGCGGAGCTGTTATCGCAATTACTTTATTGATGACTGCCGTATTTGTTCCTATTGCATTCATGTCGGGCCCTGTTGGAGTATTCTATCGCCAGTTCTCCATAACAATGGCAAGTGCTATTGTTCTTTCAGGTCTCGTTGCTCTTACGCTTACTCCTGTGCTTTGTGCCATGATTTTGAAAAATACTCATGGGCAACACCGCAAGAAAAATCTGTTCAATAACTTTATAGACGGCTTCAATCTGGCATTTGAGAAGCTAACTAAAAAATATGTGTGGTTATTGCAGCGAATTGCGCACCGAAAGCTAGTGACTGTCGGTCTCTGGCTTGTGTTTACTGGAGGTATAATTTTAATAGCCAGTAACCTTCCTTCCGGATTTATTCCCAGCGAAGATCAAGGCATGCTCTATGCTATTGTACAAACACCTCCCGGTTCCACATTAGAGAGAACCAACGATATCTCACTTCAACTTCAAAAGCTTATTGAGAAAGTTGAGGGTATTCAATCTGTGTCATCTATTGCAGGTTATGAGGTTCTTACAGAAGGACGCGGGTCAAATGCCGCTACCTGTTTGATCAATCTAAAGCCTTGGGATGAAAGAGAACACACTGTCCAAGAAATTACACTTGAGTTGGAAGAAATTTCAAAACAACTGCCAGGCGCTACCATAGAATTCTTCGATCCGCCAGCGGTGCCAGGTTTTGGTGCAGCGGGGGGGTTTGCTTTGCAGATGCTTGACAAAAATCCTGACGGCACGTATGATGATCTTGAAAAAGTGAAGAACGAATTCATGAAAGAATTGGAAGAGCGCAAAGAGCTAACCGGTTTATTTACATTCTTTAGTGCTAACTATCCTCAATATGAAATTGAAATTGATAACCAATTGGCCATGCAAAAAGGCGTTTCAATTGGTAACGCCATGAATACACTTTCTATTTTCGTGGGAAGTACCTACGAGCTTGGCTTTATTAAATACCAGCGCTTCTTCAAGGTATTCGTGCAAGCTGCTCCTGAGTTTAGACAACTTCCGCAAGACGTTTTAAATCTCTGGGTAAAAAATGACCGCGATGAGATGGTTCCTTTTTCTGCTTTCATGAAAATTAAAAAGAAACAGGGCGCCAACGAAATCAACCGTTTTAATATGTATAACACCGCAGCTATCCGAGGTGGTCCGGCAAAAGGATACAGCTCTGGTGAAGCAATCGCGGCAGTAAAAGAAGTGGCTGCTAAAACATTGCCTCGCGGATACGACATCGATTGGGCGGCTCTTTCATACGATGAAGTGAGACGTGGAAATGAAGCCATTTATGTATTCCTGATTGTGTTGGCTTTCGTGTATCTAGTGTTAGCCGCACAATATGAAAGCTTTATCATCCCATTGGCGGTTGTGCTTTCGCTGCCGGCTGGTGTGTTTGGTTCTTTTTTGTTAATTAAAACAATGGGGCTTGCTAATGACATTTACGCGCAGGTTGGATTGATCATGTTGGTTGGCTTGCTGGGTAAGAATGCCGTGTTGATTGTGGAGTTTGCCGTTCAAAAAAATAGCCAAGGTGCAAGTATATTAGAAGCGGCAATCGAAGGTGCAAGAGTACGTTTCCGCCCAATCTTGATGACATCCTTTGCATTTATTGCCGGATTGATCCCGTTAGTATATGCACATGGTGCAGGCGCCATTGGTAACCGTACCATTGGTTCATCAGCACTGGGTGGTATGCTTTTTGGAACCGTCTTTGGAGTTATTATCGTTCCGGGCTTGTATTACATCTTCGGCAGTTTAGCTGAAGGTCGTAAGATGATACGCGATGAAGATCACGATCCTTTATCTGAAAATCTGGCTCATAAAATGGACAGCTTTCCTCAAACTAAAGACAGCAACCATGCGCATTAATAAAATAATTAATTATATCGGAATAGGCTACCTCACCATAGTGTACACAGCTTGTTCAATACCATCCTCAATGGTTCCGCGAAAGGAAAAAAAGATCACGCCCACTAGCTTTACCAATTCACAGGATACTACTAATATAACAAAAGTTAAATGGAATGATTTTTTTAAGGATCCTAACTTAACAGCGCTAATTGATACAGCACTAAAAAACAATCAGGAGTTAAATATCATTTTGCAAGAAATTAACATTGCTAAAAATGAAGTGAAGGCTAGGAAAGGAGAGTATTTACCGTTTGTGAATATAGGTGCTGCTGTAGGAGTAGATAAGGTAAGTAGATTTACCCGCGCAGGATCTGTTGACGCGACCAATGAAATTGCCCCAGGAAAAGTATTCCCTGATCCGCTTCCTGATTTACTAGTGTCGGCCAATCTTTCGTGGCAGGCCGATATCTGGAGCAAATTGCGGAATGCAAGGAAAGCTGCCATGTTCAGGTTTTTATCTACCAACGATGGAAAGAATTTCATGGTCACACGCCTGATTGCCGAGATTGCTAATTCCTATTATGAATTGATGGCATTGGATAATCAGTTAGAAATCTTAAAAAGGCAAATTGTAATTCAGACGAATGCATTAGAAATAGTAAGGCTTCAAAAAATTGCTGCCAAGGTTACAGAGTTGGCCGTGCGTAGGTTCGAGGCAGAGGTGCTTAAAAATCAAAGCCGCATTTACTACATTCAGCAGAATATAAAAGTTACCGAGAACAAAATCAATTTCTTGGTAGGAAGATTTCCTCAACCAATCACCAGGAACTCTGCAATATTTATTTATCTGAAGCCAGATAGTGTTTCAGCGGGTCTTCCATCACAACTTTTGGAAAATCGCTCGGATATTCGCCAGGCCGAACTTGAATTAATTGCAGCCAAGCTGGATGTAAAATCTGCAAAGGCAAATTTTTATCCGATGTTAAATATTTCTGCTGCAATTGGTTTAGAAGCATTCAGCGCAGCGTATTTTATAGGTCAGCCTGCATCATTTTTGTATAATGTGGTAGGAGGTTTAACTCAACCATTGATCAACAGAAATGCCATCAAAGCCATGTATTACAATGCAAATGCGAAACAGATACAAGCGGTATATAATTACGAACGCACCATACTGAAGGCTTACCTCGAAGTAGCAAATCAATTATCTAATACAGCTAACCTGAAGAAGAGTTATAGTCTGAAAGATCAGCAGGTAGAAAAATTGAATGAGTCAATTGATATTGCAAATAGTTTATTCAGATCTGCAAGAGCCGACTACATGGAAGTTTTGTTAACACAGCGTGATGCAATGGAATCTAAATTTGAATTGGTGGAAACTAAAAAACTTCAGATGAATGCCATGGTTAATATTTATCAGGCATTAGGTGGTGGTTGGAGATAGGATTGAGTCGAGACAGAATATTTTTTTTGCGGCCCATCAAAATTTTTTTGCGGCCGATGTTTATTGATGGTTACTAAAATAATTGAGAGTTAAAAATTAGTTAGTTTAGTTGAGGGTGACGGCCGTTTTCATTTATTTGAGACGGCCGTTTTTTTTGAGATCTTCTTCATTAAGAAAGCTAGTCTTGCAACACATTACTCAAGAAAGAAGACTTCAATAGCAACCATAGCAAAAATAAAATCATAGCCCACTTCAGATAAATAAAATAGAAATCTGAGGTGTCTTTAAAACGATTCTCTTTGATTTCTGCCTTTTCATATTGATCAATTCGTTTGAACACGTTCTTTAACGCCTCATTGTCTGTTACGCGAAAGAATTCTCCCGTACCGATTTCTGCAATTTTACGCATGGTAGTTTCATCTACCGTATTCTCTACCATTTGCGGACGGCCGAAAAAATCTTTTCCGTATGGCACCATTCCTTCTTTGCCCACTACAATCGTGTAGATTTTAATATTGTAAGCAGCAGCGAGTTCTGCTGCCGTAATTGGGTCGATGTTGCCGGCGGTATTGTCGCCATCACTAATAAGAATACAAACTTTTGATTTTGATTCTGACTCACGCATCCGATTGGTGACAACCGCCATCGCGCTTCCAATCGCGGTGCCACGCGATTCAATCATTTCAAAACTAATATCGTTCAAATAGTTTTTCAGTAAGTCATAATCGGTAGTAAGTGGTGCGAGTGAAAATGCATCTCCTGAAAAAACGACTAATCCAATTCTATCTTGCTTTCTGCCTTTGATAAAATCACGTGCTACATCTTTTGCAGCCTCTAAGCGGTTTGGTTTAAAATCTTCAATCTGCATAGACTGCGAAATATCCAACGCAATCATAATATCAATACCTTCCGTCCATTGTTCTACTTTTTCGTTGGTGCGCTGCGGGCGTGCGAGTGCTACCAAAATCAATATCAGCACCAACGAGAGAATGATTTCTGGTAAAAAGCGAAACAGATTTAGTGGAGAACTTTTTAAATCACTCTTCACCAATGCCACTGGCAACTTCTGATTAAAATAATAGCGCAAAACCCAGCGAATTAAAAATAATAGTGGCACCCCTAAAATTCCATATAGGAAAAGCGGTTGCTCCCAGGTAAAACCCTTAAATACTGTAGGGGTAAACCATTCCATCGAATACCACGGGTCTAACACACTATCCATTTCTAAGCTTTTGAATTTTTTTTGCGAACTGATCTTCGCTATAGTTTCTTAAATTACTAAAGTGTTCTTGCTCTCCCGGTTGGTTGGCATAAATCATGCGGTCGATGGCGGCAAGAGATTGCAACAGCTGCGCGTTACTCTCTTTTTGGCTTATCTCCTTGGTAGTATATTTTGTAAAAGGGATGTCTATTAAGTTCTCCAAATATTTTTTCCAAATCACTAGCGCCAATTCAGTTGAGTCGCGAGAGAATGCAGCCTTTGATTTTTCAACTTCGGTATTAAACTGCTGTGTAAAAAGCACATGCTTTTTGTTGAGTCTTTTAATTTTAAAATAGCGGATAATGATTTTCCCAAAAATAATCCAACACACAATTAGCAATACAATCAACACGCCTATAATAATGGATGCCAGCGGGTAATTAAATAGCCATGATACATCGAAGTAATTTGTATTCGTTTTAAGTGGCAGCTTTTGTAGTTGTACCGAGTCGGGTAGATTTTTTACAGTTCTGTTAAAAAATACCTGAGCGGTTTCAGAATATACAATGGTGCAATCCTTTTCCTGAATTACAAAAACCGGCAACTTTAAACTTTGTATACTGTCAATCTCAAAAGTATTAAGTAGGTAGATCACACTATCGTAGCTGATGCCGTCTTTGGTTACGGTAGGTACAAATCTCTTTTTTTGAAACTCAAACGGAGCAAACGAAAAAGTAGAATCCGGAAAAACGATGTTGCTGCTTTGCGGATAGCTGGCTGTTAAATAAAATGATATCGGGTTGCCCAGCTTTACACTGTCGCTGGCAAAGTGGCCGTGTACTTTCACATCCTGCGAAAATGAAAATGAAAAGAATAACAAGCAGAAAACCGAAACAGGGGCAGTTTTAAAAACACGCATCAACCCTCTCTTGCGCAGAGGGGTAGGGGGTGAGGTTATTAAAGTGAAAAAGTTTTTACAATTGCCCTTCATTACCCGATCAAATACTTTTAAACGATTTATTTCTCACCCTAAATAGTTTCAATAATTTGGGCACGTAATCTTCATTCGTATCCACCGATATAAAATTAATTTGATGCTTGCGACTGAAATTGACCAGCTCATCCTGCCGCTCGCCATGGTGGGCGGCAATCGCCTCTCTAAATCCACCAAAAGAAGTATTTACCCAAATAGTTTTTTTTGTCTCTTTGTCCAGCACAGGTATAATCCCTAGCTTAGGCAATTCTGTTTCGCGCTTGTCGCTGATTTTTATCATCACCAAATCGTGCCTGCGTGCCAGCGATTTTAAGTTGTGATGAAAGCCCTCATCAATAAAATCAGAGATTAGCACAATTACACTTCTGCGCTTAATGGAGTTAAGGGCAAATACTATCGCCTTGTTCAAATTTGTCTTTAGCGATTTAGGGTGCAGTTTTATGATGTTGTAAATAATATCGTATGCCTGCTGAACTCCTTTTTTGGGTTTGATAAATTTCTCACGCTCGTCCGAGTAGCAGATGAGGCCAATGGAGCTAGACTCTTTGGCAGCAGAAAGCGCCATTACACCACACACCTCTTTGCTGATGTCTACCTTGGTTTTGCCGGGTGTGCCAATATCTTGCGAGGCGCTTACATCTAAAATAAAGAAAATAGTTTGCTCTTTTTCTTCTTTAAAAGTTTTGATAAACGTGCCATGCCCTTTGGCCGATACGTTCCAATCGATGGTGCGGATGTCATCGCCATATTGGTAGGGGCGCACGTCATCAAACTCCAGGCCCGAGCCCTTAAAAATAGAGTGGAAATCGCCCTGCATTTGGCTGTTGACAGCTTTGCGAATGCGTATTTCGTAGTTCCTCAGTTTCTTAAGTAATTCTTTCACTGCGCATCAAAAAAAATAGACTTCAAAAATAGCAAATATCTGCTATTCTATATCTGTTATCTGCTAGCCATTTAATGTATTAGAGCAAACACAAGTGGCAATAAAGTGCGCATGGCACAATGTATATCTATGAGGCCCGCTGAAGAAAACAATGAAGAACAACAGCAGTGAGCTTGTTGCTTTTCAATAAATTATTCAAAAAACTAACAGGATTAAACCCATCTGTTTTTAAAAAACAAATCCTTACCCTGAATAATTAGTTGGCTCAATATTTATTTACTAATTGCAAGAAGCGGATTTACTTCACCGCCATCCCTAAACAAATTCGCCACCATCTCGCCCAACGCTGGACCATGTTTAAAACCATGACCCGAGCCACCGCCTAAAATCCAGGTGTTGGTTGCCTCGGGGTGATTGCCAAAAATAAAATTACCATCAGGTGAGTTTTCGTATGGACAAACTCGGCTTTCAACAAGGGGAGCGTATTTCAATCCGGGAAACCGATGTTGAATAAACTTACGAGCATCTGCGAGAACTTGTGGATCTAAAATCCGTTCTCCATTTGTGGGATCAAAAATCTCTCCGCGTTTGTCTACTCCAATTTTAAATCCGCGATTCGCATTGCCTGGAATGCCGTAGTAGAAATCTTTTCCATCTAAATCTATCCACGCTGGCAATTGATCGAATACTGCTGACTGATCTTGAGGAACTCCGAAGTAGTAAGCTTCTTGTTTAGTGCAGGTAATTGTTTTAGAGAGAAATTCGGGGAACAATTGACTGAACCATGGGCCGCAGGTAAATAGAAATACATCGGCTGTTAGTTTCTCGCCTGTAGATAATTCAATATTATTTAATTGAGTGGAGCCAATGCTTCCGGGTTTTACAAAAGCATTTATAAAACTGCCACCTTCTTTTACAAAAGCTTCCTTCACTGCTATTGTGCTTTCGCGCGCTTTTAAGTACCCACCGAAAGGATCTAACCAGGCGTGGTGTAAATCTTCTTTATTAATAATAGCGAACCTCCTTGAAATTTCATTTGGCGATAGATACTCGTAATCCATCTGATGCTTTTTAGCGAAGGGAATGGAGTCATCTACGATTGGATTTTTGTCTTGATAACAAAACCAGATCACTCCTGAATTATGAAAGAATTGTTTGCCCCATGCTTGCTGATTTTCTTTCCAAAGTTGTAAGGCGCGAACATTCAAATCAAAATAGAATTCATTGGCACCATACGTAGAGCGAATTACTCTGGTCTCATCGCCAGAGCTGCTTCTGGAGTTGCCGGCACCCCACGCATCTATTAACGTAACTTGAAATCCGTTTCGTAATAAATAGAGTGCAGTCCATCCACCAAACGCCCCGGCACCTACCACTGTTATTTTTGATTTGCTTGGTAAGCTTGATATTTTGTTGATACTGACATTACCTTTTTGATCGGGAGTAAAAGTATTTATGTTAGGTTTCAAGGGATAACTTTTATTCAATAGAAGATTTTTGAATTGATCAACTTAATAGCACTAGATCATCGTCTTGAAATAGAAGGAAGCAGAGCATTGGTATCTACCACTACTTTTAAGGGAGGATGCTGAATAGGTGGATTGCTCATGCGCTTCAAATTAGCTAAACAAAAATAACAAATCTTCAATTAAATGTTTCATCAGATCATAAAAGCCTTAACTCAACAGCCACTCATTCCATTGAATAATAATGGTGAGGGTTAACGCCATCAAAAACCCGATTGATATAATATAATGTGCCCACTCAGGCAACTTTCTTTTCAGACAAACGATTAGTAAAACACCGGGTACCACTAACTTCGGTAGCAACTCATCCATTTTCATCTCTTCGCGGATAAGAATACTATCTAATAAGGCCAGCACAGATAAAACAATTCCAAACAGAAAAATCTTCTTGTAATTTTCATAATAGAATTCTTTCAGGTCGATAAACCCTTCTTGTATCCCGAAAGGGAAAAGCAAACGAGCCAGAATGAAAAGAATAATCGGATAGATCATCACAAATAAAAAGATGGGTAATCGCCAGGGAGCAAAAGTCCGCAAATCGAAAGTCACCCACCATTCTTGCACGTGAAGTACCAGCACAATCAACACCCAAAGCAAATGCGGGCCATAAATCTTCACTCGCTTGCTTTGATGAACTAAGTCGGCAATGCCGGTAAGTATTTGCGTAATGCCTAAGCCCAAGATAATGGATATCAGAACGGTTACGTATTCAAACGCGCTAATCATAATTACGAAATCTAAAAATGCGGTTTAAAATAGGTTTAAATAGTAGCTTTACCAAGTGTATTCATTTTTGAATGCGTTAGGTTTGTGTAACTTGTCCACATTTTTTTGATGATGAAGTCAAACGAGTTCAGTTAACTCAAAAAATTATAATAAATATCCACTCATCCGTAAAATAAATTTGAAATAATGCATTCGGAGTGTAGATTTGTGTCATTCCGTAAAAAAGCGGTTACCTAAACGCGTCATGATGAAGGATAGATTATCTGATCTCGTTAAGTCTCTCACACTCGTACTGTTTATTACATTAAGTTTTGCATCTTTCGCTCAAGAGATTCCGACAGATGCTGCAGCTATTAGCGCAGGTGAGGCCTTATTTAATGGCAATTGTAAATCGTGCCATCGGGTTAAACAAAAATTAGTTGGGCCAGCTCTTGCTGGAGTAGAAGGAAGAGTTCCTTCTGTTGCTTGGATTTTAGATTGGGTAAAAAACCCCGCTAAAAAGATTGCAACAGGTGATGAGTATGCCAACAAAATTTATAATGAATATAACAAAAGCCAGATGACGGCTTTTACTGCGTATAAAGATGCTCAAATACTTTCTATACTTGCTTATGTAAAAGCAGAAGCTGCTAAACCAGATGTGGCAGCTGTTCCGACAGGCAGTGGTGATGTTGCAGGTGGAGGTAACGCTGGCATTCCTAGTTCATACCTAAATGCCATTGTAGGCGGTATGATTTTGATTTTAGTTTTGATGGTGGTGATTCTTGGGTTGATTGTTTCAGCTTTAAAGAAATTCCTTAATCAAAAAGAGTTAAGCGAAGATGATAATCAAATTGTTAACTCTCCTTACACGTTCTCTACAGTTACTAAAAGTTCGGGTTTTATTTTCGTGGTGATTTTCATTATTGCCGCAGTAGGTTTTAAAACTACCATCGATGGTTTATATTCAATAGGAGTTCAACAAGATTATCAACCTAAGCAACCAATAGCTTTCTCTCACAAACTGCACGCAGGTGCGTATGAGATCAACTGCAAGTATTGCCATACCGGAGTATTGAAAGGCAAACAAGCCAACATTCCTTCTCCTAATATTTGTATGAATTGCCACACGCAGATCAAACAAGAATCGCCTGAGATTCAAAAGATTTATGCTGCTATTGGGTATGATGTTAAGACTGCTTCCTATTCAGGCAAACAAAAACCTATCGAGTGGGTGCGTATCCACAATTTACCTGACTTAGCTTATTTCAATCATGCACAACACGTTAATGTTGGTGCAATTGAATGTCAGACTTGCCACGGTCCGATTCAAGAAATGGAAGTTGTAAAGCAATATTCTTTGTTAACAATGGGCTGGTGTATCGATTGCCATCGCAAGACAGAGGTGAACACTAAAGATAATGCGTATTACGATAAGTTGAATGAGCTACACGCGTCAGCTAAAAAATCAAAAATGAAAGTGGAAGACATTGGCGGGCTTGAGTGCGCTAAGTGTCACTATTAATTAAGTGTCACTATTAATATTGTATAAAGATTTTCGGTCACGATAAAGATTGTATGAGCACTACTACCAAAAAGACATACTGGAAAGGACTAGCCCAGCTAAAGAATGATCCTTCTTACGTAAAACATGCCGACAAAGAGTTTGTCGATATGGGTGCACAAGAAGATCCCAATCATTCGCGCAGAGATTTCCTTAAGATGATGGGTTTCAGCGTGGCAGCTGCATCATTAGCTGCTTGCGAGGCACCTATCCGTAAAGCGATTCCTTATGTAGTAAAGCCAATGGATGCCGATGCAGGTATTCCTAATTATTATGCTTCTACTTATGTGAACGGTGGAGACTATTGTTCAGTAGTGGTTAAAGTAAGAGATGGTCGCCCGATTAAGTTAGATGGAAATGCACTTTCTAGTGTTACAAAAGGAGGAACCAGTGCGCAAGTAGAAGCATCTGTTCTTTCTTTATATGATAACTTTAGATTGAGAGGACCCAAGGTTGCTGATAAAGCAGTCGATTGGGAGACACTTGATAAAGAAGTGATTGCTAAGTTAGAAGATATTTCTACAAAAGGCGGACAGATCAGAATTGTTAGTAACACAATCTTAAGCCCAAGCACAAAAGCGACTATTGAAAAATTTAAAGCAAAGTATCCTACTACTACTCATATTCAGTACGATCCTATTTCATACTACGGATTATTAAAAGCGAATGAAGAATCATTTGGCACTGCCATGATTCCTTCTTACGATTTTAGTAAAGCAAAAGTAATTGTAAGTATAGCAGCAGATTTTTTAGGAACTTGGTTATCGCCAATCGAATTCACAAAAGGTTACGCAAAAACGCGCGAGATTAGCGAAGATAAACGCGAAATGAGCAGGCACTTTCAATTTGAAAGCAATCTTTCATTAACAGGTGCCAATGCCGATTACAGAGGGTTAATGAAGCCTTCGCAAGAAGCGGCTGTATTAACTCAAATTTATAATATTGTGGCAGGTAAAAGTGCTGCCGATGCTGGTGTTGCCCATGTAGAAAAGGCAGCAAAAGAATTATTAGAAAATAAAGGTGCCTCATTAATTGTATCAGGTTCTAACGATAAGGAGGTTCAGGTTTTAGTAAATGAAATCAATAGCCTGTTAGGAAATTATGGAGTTACTATTTTAACATCGCTTCCAATTAATTTCCGTCAAGGAAATGATGAGGCGATGAATGCTTTTGTAGAAGATGCAAAAGCTGGTAAAATCAGCGGAGTAATTTTCTATAATTGTAATCCAGTTTACGATCATCCAAAAGGAACAGAGTTAGCAGGCGCTTTGAAGAACGCTACTTTAGCGGTTTCAACTTCGTATACACCAGACGAGACTGCTTCTGCCTCAGGTTACATGGCTCCCGATCATCATTACTTAGAATCGTGGAATGACTTCGAGCCAAAGCCAAATCACTATAGCTTATCACAACCGGCAATCACACCTATTTTTAAAACTCGTCAAGCGCAAGAAAGTTTCTTAGTGTGGGCTGGCGAAAAAGAGGTTGAATACTATTCTATCGTAAGTCAAAATTGGAAAGACTGGTTCTTTGCCAAGCAAACTACAGTTCTTGATTTCCAAAGTTTTTGGGATAAATGCTTATACGAAGGTGTTTATGAATTGCCTTCAGAGCCAAAAGAATTAACCTTCGCATCTCATGCAGATGACGCACTTACTCATGTGGGCGCTGGCGCGAAATCATCTGGTTATGAATTAGTGATTTATGAGAGCTATGGAATTGGAAACGGAAATCAAGCCAACAATCCTTTGTTGCAAGAACTTCCAGATCCTATTACAAAAGCAACTTGGGATCATTATGCGACTATCTCACAAAAGGATGCTAAATCTTTAGAATTAGATAGCGATGCAGAAGGAAATACTAAGCTGCTAAACATTACCGTGGGCGGGAAATCAATGAAGTTGCCTGCTCTTATTCAACCAGGTCAAGCTCCAGGAACAGTTGGAGTAGCGCTTGGATACGGAAGAGATAAAGCAGGCGTGGTAGCGGCAGGAATTGGGTTGAATGTTTATCCTTGGGTAAGCACTGCTAATGGCTCATTGAATTATACTATTTCTACAGGGGTAACGGTAGCAAAAACAACAGAAGATTTCCAATTAGCGCAGACACAGATTCACCAAACCTACATGGGGCGTGAGAATGTAATTCAAGAGTCTGTGCTTTCTGAATTTAAACATAACCCTGGGGCGGGGAGAGAGAATCCTCAAATTACCAATTGGGATGAAAAAGTTGATGCAAGTACATTATCGCTATGGAAAGGTCACGAATATAAAAATCACTATTGGGGCATGTCCATCGACCTCAACACATGTACAGGTTGTGCCGCTTGCGTGGTAGCTTGTAATGTTGAGAACAACGTATCGATGGTTGGCAAGAAGGAGGTAATCAACAGACGTGAAATGCACTGGCTACGTATTGATCGCTACTACAGCAGTGATGCCAACCCGGAAGACTATAAAGCGGCTGAGGTCGCTTCAGAAAACCCTGAAGTAGTATTCCAGCCAATGTTGTGTCAGCATTGTAACAATGCTCCTTGCGAAACAGTTTGTCCGGTTGCCGCAACTACACATAGCACAGAAGGATTAAATCAGATGACATACAACCGTTGTATTGGTACTCGCTATTGTGCAAACAACTGCCCGTATAAAGTAAGAAGATTTAATTGGTTCAAATACCACGACAATCAACAGTTTTATGCTTCTAACCCAGCTATGAATACTGATTTGGGTAGAATGGTATTGAATCCTGAAGTAACAGTACGCTCTCGCGGAGTAATGGAGAAATGCTCTTTCTGTGTTCAGCGAATTCAAACTGGTAAGCTGACTGCTAAGAAAGAAAGAAGACCATTGAAAGATGGTGAAGTAATCACTGCTTGTCAGGCTGCTTGCTCTACCGGAGCCATTGTTTTTGGTGATATGAATAATCCGGAAAGCAATATCAGTAAGTTATTGAAGATCGAAAGCGATCCTAAGAGACCTTATGGTATTGATAAGAAAATAGGAAATCCTCGTGCCTACAGAGTGTTAGAAGAAATTGGCGTGAAGCCCAACATTTTCTACCTCACTAAAATTAGAAACAAAGACGAGAAAAAGGAACACGCATAAATAGAATTGAGACGTAAGATTTAAGATGTGAGATTTAAGCGGCTATCGACCATCGACTAATTACCCTAGTGACTAATGACCATTGATTAATAAATATGCAAGTAACTTCTTCAATACGTGAACCCCTTATTACCGGTGGAAAAACCGTGCGTGATGTTTCTGAAGACATCAGTCGGCAAGTAGAGGGAAAACCGACACAACTTTGGTGGATTGCCATGGGTATTTCTCTTGTGCTTTTCACTTTTGGTTTTTATTGCATTTGCACATTACTCTGGGAAGGAGTAGGGGTGTGGGGATTAAATAAAACAATTGGTTGGGCTTGGGATATTACCAATTTCGTTTGGTGGGTGGGTATCGGTCACGCGGGTACACTTATTTCTGCCATCCTTTTATTGTTCCGTCAGAAGTGGAGAATGTCAATCAACCGTGCAGCGGAGGCGATGACCATCTTTGCCGTTATCTGCGCAGCCACATTCCCTTTTGCACACATGGGTAGGTTATGGTTAGGTTTTTATTGGGTGTTTCCATTGCCAAATACATGGGGTTCTCTTTGGGCTAACTTCAACTCTCCACTTTTGTGGGATGTGTTTGCGATCTCAACATACTTCTCGGTATCATTAGTATTTTGGTACATGGGCTTAATTCCTGATTTTGCGGTGATACGCGACAGAGCGGTACGGCAAGGACATAAGATGCGTGCTAATATTTATAATGCTTTAAGCTTTGGATGGGATGGAGCCGCAAGAACATGGAGCAGATATGAATCAGTTGCTTTAATTCTCGCAGGTCTCTCGACCCCACTTGTACTTTCAGTTCACACAATTGTATCAATGGACTTTGCAACTTCTGTTGTTCCAGGATGGCACGCAACAATCTTCCCTCCCTACTTCGTGGCGGGTGCAATTTTCTCGGGCTTCGCAATGGTGTTAACCTTGTTGATTATCACACGTAAAGTTTTCAAATTAGAAGATTACATCACTATCTACCACATTGAATTAATGAACATTGTAATTATCATTACAGGTTCAATAGTAGGTATTGCTTACATCACTGAATTCTTTATAGCATGGTATGGTCAAGTGCCTGCCGAACAATACGCTTTCTTTAATAGAATGCAAGGACCCTATTGGTGGGCTTACGCATCCATGATGACTTGCAATGTAATTTCACCACAATTGTTTTGGTTTAAGAAAATCAGAACCAACATTGTAGCAACTTTTGTATTGTCAATCATTGTAAACATAGGTATGTGGTTCGAGCGTTTCGTAATCATAGCTACCTCTCTTCACAGAGATTATCTACCTTCAAGCTGGTCCATGTTCCACCCGACCATTTATGATATGGGTGAGTACATTTTTACCTTCGGCTTGTTCTTTAGCGCGTTTTTGTTGTTCGCTAAATTTTTCCCTGTGATTAATATGGCAGAGGTAAAAAGTATTATCAAGTCATCATCTGAAAAGAAGCACTAGTATATGGAGAGTAATAAAAACTTTGTAGTAGGAATTTTTGATGATGAAGACATTCTTCTTCATGCAGTAGAAAATATTCGCGAGAAAGGATTGAAAATTCATGAGGTCTATTCTCCTTTTCCGGTTCACGGATTGGATGATGCTTTGGGATACAAAAGATCTAGATTACCGATTGCTGCTTTTATGTTTGGCGCTACAGGTACTTCGCTCGCCTTGTTGATGCAAATCTGGATGTTGGGGTACGATTGGCCAATGATTATTGGTGGAAAAAATCATGCTTCACTTCCTCCTTTCATTCCGGTAACTTTTGAGTTGACTGTATTATTGGCGGCATTCGGAATGGTGGGAACATTCTTTATAGCTAGCGACATGAAGCCTTACAAGTGGCCTCGCCAGTTCGACTTAAGAAGCACTGATGACAAGCACGTAATGGCAGTCGATTTAGCAGCTAATAAAATGAGCAAAGACGAGATTTCTACATTACTGAAATCTAGTGGAGCCTCAGAAGTTAACGAAAAGAATTTTTAATAGACCTTGACTATGCGATTTGGATTAAATGTATCAATCGGGTTAGCAGTGGTGGTTTTCATAGCCGGATGCAAGGCAAAAGGAAACTATCAGGGGCTTGAGTATGCACCTAACATGTATCACTCAGTTGCCTACGAACCTCTTTCTCAAATAACGGATCCTATGCAGGGAAAAATTACGAACGCCTTGGATAATGGTCGTGGTGAATTTTATAATTCCAATCAATACAATCCATACAAAATGAATTTGCGTCTTCCTCCTGCTCACGTGGTAAGAAGATCAGTATCAGGATGGCTTCCATATAGAGGAGCAAATGATTCTACCGGATTGCGTTTAGCTGATAAGTTGGTTAATCCGTACGAATCAACTCCTGCAATTCTAGCTCATGGAAAAGCATCTTATGAGATGTATTGTCAACATTGCCACGGTGCAAAGGCGGGTGGAGATGGTAAAGTAGCGGCAGGGGTAAAAATTGACGGTGTAGAACACAGTGTTTATCCGGGTGTTGCCAACTTAAAAGGTGATGCTTACAAGAATATTACTGAGGGTCATATCTTCCATGTAATTACTTACGGGAAGGGGTTGATGGGATCTCACGGATCTCAGGTGAGTGAAGAAGATCGCTGGAAGATTGCTAAGTATGTTAAGGAACTTCAAAAGAATTAATTTCTATTCTCAATGATAGCGGACGAAAAATATATTTTTAAACAAGCAACAAAGCAAAAGCTCTTCATTCTGATTGGAGTGGGTCTATTGCTTTTTGTTATAGGGGTTTTCATGGCAATGAACAGTGGTCATCATGAAGGTGCAGAGAAACATGCATCCGAAGCGGTGGCCAAAAGTCTGTTGGCGAGCGCTGAGCCAGTACAACATGGAGAAGCACACAATGCCCATGCGGGAGCGGCCGAGGAACATCATGGCAGCCCAACTTGGCTGAAAAGAATTTATACTTCTCTTTGGCAGAACAACATCTTCTTCACAGGGATTGGTATCATCGGCTTATTTTTTATTGCTATTCAGTATGCAGCTCAGGCAGGTTGGTCTGCGCCTATCAAAAGAATTCCGTTAGCTATTGGTCATTGGATTCCATTTGCAGGAATATTAATGCTGGTACTTTGGTTCGTTGTTAAAGGAGATCTTTTTCATTGGACGCACAGTGATTTATATGTTAAGGGAGGTGAGCATTACGATAAAATTTTGGATGGAAAGAGTGCGTACTTCTTTTTGCCATTAGCCGCAGGTAGCTTCCCGATTTTTTATATTGTTAGAATGGTGTTGTTCTTCGGGCTATGGTATTTGTTCTTCACTAGGATTAAGTCATCTATGTTAGCCGAAGACATTGAAGCATCAGCTACTCATTGGTACAAATCAAGAAGATTATCAGCTTACTTTTTATTAATATTTGCGGTTAGCTCTTCAGTTTCGGCTTGGGATTGGGTAATGAGCATCGACCCACATTGGTTTAGTACTATGTTTGGCTGGTATGTATTTGCAAGCTGGTGGGTAACTGGTTTGGCAACTATTACATTGCTTGTTGCTCACCTCAAAGGTGCGGGCTATCTTAAAGTGGTTACTCAAAATCACCTACATGATTTAGGAAAGTTTGTTTTCGCGTTTAGTATTTTCTGGACTTATATCTGGTTCTGCCAGTTCATGCTGATTTACTATGCTAATCTTCCGGAAGAGACCGTTTATTTTATTCAACGGATGAGAACAGCTCCTTACAGTTGGATATTTTATGCTAACATATTTTTAAACTTCGTGTTGCCTTTCTTGTTATTAATGACAAGAGACGCAAAACGTCAGGTTTCTATGTTAAAAGTGGTTTGTCCGATTGTTATCATCGGCCATTGGTTTGACTTCTATAACATGATTACGCCAGGTGCTATGAAGTTAGAAGGAGGAGTTGGATTGTTAGAAATTGGATTGGCATTGATATTTGCAGGTGCATTCTTGTTTGTTGTTTTGAATGCACTTTCTAAACTTCAATTGGTGGCTAAAAATCACCCATTTATGCAAGAGAGTTTGAATCATCACATTTGATTATTACACAGTTATAATTTAGCGATATGAATTGGATAATTTGGTTGGGTGCGATTCTGGTGTTGGTCATCCTTTACATGATCTATAAGATCAGTAACTTGGTTGGCCTAGTGAAAGGAAAAGACGATGAAGAGTTTTCTGTTTCTTGGAATAACTTCAACGCTTACATGTTCATGTTTTTCATGGTAGCAGGCTTGGGTGTTTTCTTCTGGTATTCATTCACATTTTTCGCAGACTATGAACTTCCGGTAGCGTCTATTCATGGTAAAATTACAGATGATTTATTTTGGTTAACCATGTGGGTTACGGTGGTTGCCTTTACCATTATTTTCATTGTGATGTTTTGGTTCACATTTGCATATCGTTACAATAAAGGAAACAAGGCTGCATTTTTTGCCGATAATACAAAGCTTGAGTTAGTATGGACTGTTGTTCCCGCCATTGTTTTGGCTCTTTTAATTTTTAAAGGTTTGAGAGTTTGGGGCGACATTACCAAGCCCGCAGGTAAAGATGCAGTTGTAATAGAAATGGTTGGTCAGCAGTGGTTATGGATGGCTCGCTATCCAGGAACTAAGGATTACACGCTAGGACATCATAATTATAAATTGATTGATGCTTCTAATGAGTTCGGATTGGATTTGACAGATAAAAATTCGTTCGATGATTTCAAGTCATTAGAATTTCATATTCCAGTCGACAAAGAAATCCTGATAAAAATCAGAGCGAAAGATGTGTTACACAGCGTATTTCTTCCTCACTTCCGTGTGAAGATGGATGCCGTACCCGGTGTTCAAACTCATTTCAAGTTTACTGCAACCAAGACAACTGCGCAGATGAGAGAAGAGTTGAACAACCCACTTTTCAACTATGAAATGGCTTGTACAGAGGTTTGCGGTAGAGGCCATTTCTCTATGCGCTTTCCTGTAGTAGTAGAAACAGAAGAGGATTACAATAAGTGGTTAGCTTCTCAAGAATCATGGCTAAAACAAAACCCTGACTATTTAAAATATGTGCCTGCGGAATTAAAAGAGGCGGCAATGATTAAAGCTGGAATACCATTAGAAAATGTAGCAACGGTGCAAACAGCAGCGATTAAATAAGTAAAAGACATGGCAACAATTGACATACTTCCTCAAACAGAAACTCATCACCATGACGATCATTCGCATGATCACGAACATCATGGTAATTTTTGGAACACATATATTTTTAGTGAAGACCATAAAATAATTGCTAAGCAATTTCTTTTAACGGGAATGGCATGGGCTCTTATTGGAGGTGTGCTCTCTGTTTTATTTCGCCTTCAACTAGGTTTCCCTGAATCAAATTTGTCTTGGCTCAAACCAATCTTAGGCGGATGGTTAACAGCTGAAGGAAAAATTGATCCTGAGTTTTATCTCGCATTAGTTACTATGCACGGAACCATCATGGTATTCTTTGTATTAACAGCCGGATTGAGCGGTACATTCAGTAACTTCTTGATTCCCCTTCAAGTAGGGGCGAGGGATATGGCCTCAGGATTTATGAACATGCTCTCGTACTGGTTCTTCTTTTTATCCAGTGCGATAATGTTCACTTCTTTGTTTATCTCAACAGGACCGGCAGCGGGAGGTTGGGTTATTTATCCTCCACTGAGTGCGTTACCTCAGGCAATTTCTGGCTCTGGTCTAGGGATGACCCTATGGTTGGTTTCGATGGCTTTGTTTATTGTAAGTTCATTGTTAGGTAGTATCAACTACATCACAACGGTAATTAATCTTAGAACAGTTGGCATGTCTTTCACGAAACTTCCACTTACTATCTGGGCGTTTTTCTTAACAGCGGTAATTGGTATCCTTTC
>JANYHI010000020.1 GCA_025359125.1 Cytophagales bacterium | reverse complement strand
GACAATGAGTATGAGAGGATAATTCCCACTGGGTAAAATTTGTTAGTCATACATCCTAACTTTTTTACAAGTGGGGATTAAACATTATAAGCGAGATTTTAATAGCACTCAGTAGTTAATGTATGTGCAGATGGCCTGATCTAGCCTGCAAGTAATGAGAACAATTTGTAGAAATTTAGGATTCTAGATTATTACTAATAGAAGTAGCATTTCTCTAAAATTGCAGTGAGCCAAATGATGGTGATGTACGGAGATTTATTTGGTATGAATCTAACACTCTGATTTTATGCGGACACGAAACACTGCATGCTAAAGATTCTATATCACGTTGAGTTTATCGAAACGCGATAACCCAATATTGCAGTATGTTAGCATGTTAGAGAGGAACTCCAATATGGGCAATCTAATTTGGCGTTATCATTTAGTGATTCGGTGACTAGACCAACCACAAGCAAACCAAGGCATGGTTGATGAAATTTATATTCTTATCAAACTTTTTTCCTTTCATTATGGTCGTTTAAGGTTCTAAATATTGAGTCTGCCAGTCTTGTACCTGTCGAAACTAGTTTCGAAAGCACTCTTAATTGTTCTTTACAAGCCACATCATCTGTTTGATGTGGATAGTTAATACTATGGTCTATCTCGCCCCAAATTTCTTCAAACAAAGTTCTCACTTGAATCTCACAACAAATTGGGTTTGGATTATTATTATTAGGTTTAATTAAATAGTGAACACTCGTATAAAAAGTTGGCCTTACCTCTGTGATGATTTTTAATTTATTGTACATATTTTGAGACTCAGGATCCCAAGTCATTGCTTTTGGTTCCTCAACAAATATCCAATCACCTTCCGAAATATATTTCAAAATCTCATTGTGAATAATTGGAAATTGATCCTGATAGAGATGCAACACTCGGAGACCAATCAAATCAGTTATCTCCCTAAACAAATTATCCTTAGTTATCTGAACATCTTCCTTCTGTTTACGCTCAATTTTATCTCTCAAATGATTTGGGTCCTTAAGCCTTGTTTTGATAGAATGGATGATCGGAAATGGCTTTGCATTTAAACGAGGATGATTCACTAAAAAAGCTTCGACTGAAGCCTGGAATTGAAGAAGTCGGTGTTGATTGTCATTATAAAAATTAACAACAGAGTCTATATTTTCACTTTGGTCGATCATAAGGTATTAATTCTTGTTATTAAATCGTTTGTGAATGTCCTATAATTATCGCCAATCTCTCTTAGCCGACCATTGTTACCACGATTGTATTCAAAGCCATTCTGATTTAATAACGCTAAATACTCAGGATTAGAATGCTCTAGTCCAGCATAGACTTCTGGCACTTTCCACATTGGGCATTTTAAGGCTTGTGCCATTGCTGGGAAAGTATTGTGAGAATGGATAATAGAATTACCACCAATTGGCTTAGCAATTAAGTTTGCAGTCACTCTCGTTCTATTACTTTCCTGAATATACTCCATAATAGTCTCAGGAATTTGACTAACATATTGATAATGTGCTTGCGCTAAATTGTATTCATTAAACGGCTCATTGTCTCTGGTATATTTTTTTGCATTATAAATTGTGTAGCCAAGAAATTGAACAAAATGGGATGGAAACTTAGAACGCTTTTCATCTGATATTAATGAGTAAATGGAAATAAATTCTCGTTGCCATAGTTGTAAAGCATTTCCTATATTTCTAATTCCGTACAAACTAAACATGTCTGGTTGAGCAGGAATAAAGAAACCATCAACCGTAGACATAATTACTTTATTTAATATGCCAAGGCTTGGAGAAGTATCGATAAGTACATACTCGTAGTTATTTATTTCAGCATAACGCTGACAAATACTTCTAATATTTGTTACCGTCCTAATTGATAGATTGTCCCCTTGATAAACACCACTCCATCTTTCAGCTATTTTATTTTCATATTTATGTAGAGATAGTCTACCAGGTAAAAGGTCAATATTTGTTCCGATCGAATAAGGTGGAGGTAAGTTGTGAGGTTCACTTATACCGTCTTCTGCAGGTTTAAGAATAAAGTGAATACTCCTTGGGGAATTTATTATCGAAGAATTCTGTCCGAAAGCTCTTTCATAATCATCTATAAAACTATCCTCTTCCTCCCATATTCGATGAAGAGCTTCTTCCATCATTGCACAAATAGTTAAATTACATTGTGGATCCAGGTCAACCATTAAAACTTTATGTCCGAGTTCAGCTAATGCGTTTCCCAAGTGATATGTCAAAGTCGACTTACCAACTCCGCCCTTGTTATTAAATACCGAAATTATTTTCATTTATTTTTATGGTTTTAAATTCTTTTAATATAAAATATAATACTTAGCAAGTAAAATTTATTTCACTTACTCTATCATTCACCGTATCATAAATCAATTCCTTACTATAGGATCAAGCGTTTCATTCCCTCCCAAATTACCACCTTCAAATCCGATCACAATCTTGCTCAAATATTTAAGCAATAGCTTATAGCTAAAAGTAACGTAGTTAGTGTCTTACTCCGTTGCCTGCTTATTTATCCAAGCTACTGAGCTAAGGTTGGTGGCAATCTGCTGCGTATCTCCAAAGGCTGTAACTAAGTCGCCACGCTTTTTGTTTGGCGCGAGTAAGTCTTTTCTAAACCAGTTGGCTGTTTGTTGCACAGTGTGTAGATTTTGTTCAGCAGGTGGGCAAATGTATTCGGCCATTGCCTCGCCAATTATTTGCATGAGCGAAAACTTGGTAACATCGGCCATATCTATGCTGCCCAACTCTTTGTTGGTAAGCTGGCGCAGCTTGTTGGCCTGTGTGTGATACAGTTGCGTGATGTCCTTATCCGGTATTTTACCAAGCGAGGTTTCATCTAACGATATCTGGTACCTGCGGAAGTCTAAGTTTTTGATCAGCCCACTGCGTAGCATGTCTACCTGCATTTCGCTGGCATCTTTGCCTGTTTCATCCATCACATAGTTTAACCAAAATTTAATATCGAGCCCTTTGGGGTCGTGTGTTTCAGTAGGTGCAATAAAGCGCAGCGATGTGCCCGTGCCAAAACTAAAGATGGTGAGTTTATCGGCTTGGTAACTATTCTTGCCGCTATAGCAGAGTGCTTCCAAAACTGCCGCCCCCACGGGGTTGTTGAAGGTGGTAGTGCCGCCATCAATAAAACGCTCAAAGGGAATGAAGTACGTTGGGGCCGACATGGTGGCCTCCATCACGGCACGGAGCAACACATCTTTATATGTGCCTATGTGCGCTCCGTTTTCTCTAAAGCAGGTGAAAAATGTCTCCTCGCCAGCGGTCATGTCTTTAGAGGTAATCATTACATCGAGATTAGTATTAGCACACGCCTGCGCTAAGGTATCGTCATCTACAATTTGCTTTAGCAATTTGCGGTAATTGCTCTTATCAAACTTAGGCGGGTTTAAAAATCGATCGGATAAAATATTTCGTTTGGTAAACACTTGCGTTACCAATTGCATGTATAGTTTTTCAATTTCTAGTGCTGTTTTTCCTTTTAATATAAGCCCTGTAATGATGGCGCCTGTGGAAGTGCCTGCGATCAAATCACACCACTTATAACACGGGGCGCCTGCTACTTGCTCTAACTTTTTTAGCAGTTGTAGGGTGAGGATGCCACGCATGCCGCCACCATCTAAACTTAAAATTACTTTGTTGCTTTCGGGGATGTTGAGGTTTTGTTTGGGAGTAGGCATAGCTGGAGGTTATTAGTTAATTGTTATTTATAAAATCTATTGTATGTGTAAGACTGAGCCTGTCGAAGTCGGGTTAGATAACAATAATGGTAATTTACGTTTCGACAAGCTCTACGTGACAAGGTTTTTAGATGCCCTTAATGGTTAGAGGTTATTTAAAAAAGCTTGAAATAAAAATCTGCTTCGAGGCCTCTTCGGGTAATGAGTCCATCCACTACATTTCCATTTGAATGTACCCACTTCATAAATTCTGCGCGAATGGTTTTGTCTTTCGGGTTCTTGTTTACCTTCGCGCGCAGGGTACTTACCTTTAAAGCATTTTCGCCTACGTTGTAGGCAAAAGAAATGAGTGCACCAAACTGATTAGGGTTCAGGTCATCGCGCAACAGCAAATCAATAGCCGCAGACTTTTGCGAAACCTCGTACCGCAAAAAGTCTTCTGCCTGCGGCTCGGTAATTACCGGGTCGGTAAGCGCCACCATCTTGCCACGCAAATAGTAAGGCGGATATTTGATGGTGCCATAGCCCACCGTAAAAACATCTGCCCTATCGGCTTTGCCGTGGTAGGGTTTTAGTTTAAGGCCTTCAAAATTTTTGATGAGGTTAATGCATGCGGGTGTAATGGTGATCATACGCTTTCGAGGCTAGTGTGTAATATTATTTCAGGATGGGTAGTTGGCTCAACAGGTTTCAACTCTTTTTCAAATTCATCGCGCTTTGCGGTCATAAAAGAGAAATCGTTTTGTGTGCGCAGGTAGTGTACCAGAAAATGATCAAACTTTAATAACCACACTACATAGAACATTAGAATATATTTTAGTACGAGCGAGAAATTAAACATGATCACCTGAAGCAATTGAAATAATTCTTTGAACCGCGAATTGGGTTTCATTAACTCGGTTAGGCTCGGTAAATCAAATATTCCAAAGAGCATCGGCTGCAGTGCGACATAAAAGAATAAAACCATCTTCACCCAATCTGGTGCAGAAAACACTTTAGTGGTAAGTTTTGAAACTAACAGACCTAAAAAGGTACAACCCAACAGTGTCTTGATCATAGACGTAGAGATTCGCATAGGCGTGGATTTAATATCAGTTACTGCATAGTCCACTATGGCCAGCGTAACTAATAACATAATCACCACCACAATCCACCAGAAGTTGTTGTAGTTTTCTTTTCCGGTATCCTTTGCCTGATACGAGAGCAGGTAATAGCACATAAAAAAACAAAGCGTTTCGGTAATCATGAAAAAATCAAATAATGCGTTAACACCTGCCTCGCTCCTAAACACCAGCAGCGCGATGTAATAGCAAAACCAGTTGGCCCATAAAATAATCCACGATAGCTTGAACCAGAAAATGTTTTTAGTGGCCTGAGCAAAATTTATTTTTAGGTGCTCCCAATTCTCTTCTGGAGATTTTCCGGTGTTGGTGTGCGTGAATCTAAAAAATTCTGTGGGCAGCGAATAAATCCGTTTGGTATCGGGAGAATTTAACAACGCCTGAAGGCTCTTCTTGAGTCCATCTTTCTCCGTTTCAGAATACACGTATAACTGATAAATGATAATACAAAAAATGATGAAGGTTTGCATGCCAAAGCTGAAGGTGAGCAGTTGGTCGGTACCCTTGTCGCCAAACCAATTCTTAAATTCAGAAAAACCTGGATGCGCAAACGACCACAACAGCGGAATAAAGGGCAGGTACGTTGGTATCGCTCCCCACCCAGACGTTAGCACGCCCTTCAACCAGTAGGTAAAGTCATATTTCTCTCTCTTCTTCCTAACTTCCTCTTCAGCCTTTTTTTTGCCTGCTTCTATATCCTTTTGGATTGCACCTTTCAACTCCTCTGTTATTATTAGCTGCCGAACTGCGGCAATATCAACTTCATTCATGAGGTAGGGGGTTAAGTAGTTTTATTATTTTACTCAATGCCCCCCAGGCGGGAGACGCTGCTGGGAAGAATTAGTTTACAGGAATCACAAACCCGATATTAAAATCAAGCGATGTTATACTTTTGTCCGCTAAATTTAATTGACCTCCATATTGGTTCTCTTCTGCCCTCCACGCCCGTATAATTCCTGGAGAAAAGACAAGGGCTTGGCCACCATTAAATCTGATCCCTATATTCATTTTTCCAGAGTACCCAATAAATGCAGTAGAACTTACATTCAATATTCCAGGTGGTAAATAATTATTTGATTGATATAGATTATACGCATCAAGAGGATAAACAATACTACCATATTGAATGTCAAAATTTCCGTGAAATGATAAAAAAATTCTAGACTCCCGCAAAGGTTCAAACAACAAACCCATTTTAAAATGAAAATATTGGACTTGGGCATCTGAACTCTCTGACTTTGTAGATTTCTCATATTTATATTTAAACTGCGAGTTGCCTACGAGACTGGAATTCCTATACGCTACAGATGTACTAATGCCCCAATTTGATTCCTCCGTAAAAGGCAGGAGCATTTCCAGACCTAAATTTTGAGTATTAGAAAAAGCAGTTTGTATTACGTTGACAGGATCATTAGAACCTTGCTGAATAAACGAATGAGCAAAATCATCAAACTTGAAATCTGATATTCCAGCATTGAAATTGAATTGAGGCTGCCCAAAAACATAACAATTGAAGAGCTCGACAAAAATAATCAAACAAAATATTTTCATGGGTAGTGAGTTTTTAAGGTCAATATGAGATTAATGAAATTGTCAAGGCCAATAACAACTTTAAAAACTTTGCAAATTACTTTCTCTCCGGTTGCGCAAAAGATAAATTGAAAGCTGGAGTAAACAGCGCCTTTGCATCACCTGTTTGAGAAAACCCAAGCGAAAAACTCAACCAAATACCAGAGCTAATAGTTGTCTCAAGCCCGAGGGATCCTTTCCTTACATTGCTTGTAGCACTTTTAAAATAGTTTTCATATTCCAAATAGCCTTTCAAATTATTACTTCCATAGTATAGTCTAACTCCAATACTAACTTCAAGATCTTTTAATTTTTTAAGTTTATCTTCTATCAGCCTTGAATTAAGCCCTATTAGTAATTGGCCTTTTTCCTTAAAAAGTGGTTGCCCATAGGTAGACCATAACCCTAACTTATTAGGTCCATTTAGATTTTCAACTAAAGAATCCTTAGATGTAAACAACCCGGCTAAACCTAAATCCCATATTTGAGCGTTCCACAATTTTCCTTTCATCTTTTCTCGAAAATCAGAAACAGCTCTTAAATTTACCTTTTCGGTGAACTTGTCATTCAATCTCTTTTCGACTGCCTTCTTTATTCTTTTGTGATCATGATTTAGAGAGTCAGAGTATGCCTCTCTAACTCCAACTATTCCCAGGGCTGCCTCTTCTGTTCCTATTTCATCTAACGCATCTGTAAAATCTGAATTTATCGTGACACCTATCTTTCTAATAAACTGATTCAATTCCGGATTCAAACGAAGATCAGCTTTATCTATAATTTTAAATTTCAATCCTGTACTTACAGCATAGCTTCCATCTTGATTTACCTTAGTACCCAATGATAAAGTACCAGTATACCAGATTCTATTTTTCTTATAGTCCTTTAAGTTAACCTTTGGGTTAAATAAGCTTGGGGATATTTCAACGGCAAGGTTGTTGGGTAGGGATGCACCACTTTTTAGATAGTAATTTCCAATTGCTATAGCAATATCTCTTGTTGCTGTTGGCCTCATAATATTACTTGGGTTTGCATCCAATATTTTAAATGCAGGTGATTCAGGAACCGCATAGTTCAAATTACCCCAGCCTGATTCAATTTTCTTCTCGTTTTGAGAATACACTACTTGACAATTGATTAACGTACTAATCATCATCAGATATTGTATAATTTTCATAAGCTATTGATTACAAATTTTCCAACAGTTACCTGAAAGGCTGCATCGTCAGTGGTAGTACCTATGCATTTTTGATAAGCAACACATTCCTCATCCTCTTGAAAAGTGATAGCCTCTGCATTGAAATTATGTCCCTCGCCAGCAGGGTCTATAACTGTCCAATCAATAATAAGGTAAATGCCAATAAGATCGTCTGCCTCTCCCAAATTGAATTGTGTTTTTCCATCCCATTGACCTTTATCTCGAAATATCTGTTGATTGCGCTCGCGATTGATGAGTGTGACAGTATAGAAAAACTGTTGAGGAGTGTTAAACTGAAACTTCAGCTTAAGCTGTCGGGTGTCTGGTTGTACATGAATGTCTGCCATAACTTTTTTATTTATTTAATGATTAGATGAATTACTGTTCTGCGATATAACTTTTGATGCATAGGGCACTACGCCTATTCCTATTGCTGCTAAAATTGTCCACAGCTTTTCAAACTCTGGTGGGTTTAACCCTTTAATAACAAAATACATGTAGTATGAAAAGAGGCAGATTGCCATGATGACTGCCGAAAGGCTTGAGAGAAAAGCAATAAGCCGGCTGCTACTCCTATTCAAAACGGGGTTAGCTGTAAACACAGGATTGTTGTTGACTGCCGTTTGAAGTGTGTTTAGTTGCTCAGTGGTTAAATCTCCAGATAGAGCATCGGCTAGTTTGTACCCGTCTCTTTTTAACCAACGAATAAAATAAAGACCAAAGAAGATAAACAAAATAACCGGAAGAAGCACGTATAACCAAAGCCATTTCAATTCAGTTAGGCATTCTTTACAAGGCTTAGGAAGTTGAGTAACTTTACTCTGTAGTGTATCCATTTTTACTTTTACTTCGGAAAGCTTTTTAGCATTTTCGGTTACCTCCTTTTTTATCTTTTCCAATTCTGAGGTTGATTCTTGAGACCAAGACAACTGATAAAAAAAGAGGTATGAGAATAGTAGAATAAATATTTTCATGTTGGAAAGATTTTTCCTTCGCCTACTCTTCATCGGATTTTCGGCTTACTCCGTTTTTTTATTAATAACTTTCCACCAACCCCCTCCAAACCAAACCCACTCTCTTTTTACACAACTGCCCCAACCTAATTGCCGAACTTGTTTGACTAAAGGCAAAACCAATTTGGCAAAAAGAGTATCTCACCCACTTGCTATGGCAACTGGTTTGGCTAAAACCCAAACCGGTTTGCCACCTAGCAAAACTAGGTTAGCTAAAAGCTTAACCAGTTTTGCTTTGTGGTGGGTGGGGGTATTTGGCAAGTGGGTAGATGGCCTCATTTAGCTGGATTTGGCGTATTTGGTACGGTAGCCTTCGCTTTGCCTTGGCCCTCAAACCGCTGGCGCAGGTCATTGTAAATGGCCTCTGCACCTGGCACTTTCATTTTAGCGGCCAGCTTTACACTGTTGTAATAAGCGAGTGCTGCCACATACGCCTCGCTGCCCGAGAGCATAATGGTGTCGCTGAGGCTGGAGTGTACTTGTTCGAGCGGCCTAAAGAAATCGAGTAGCACAGCAACTGCATCTACATCTACTTTCAGCTCGGGCACATCAACATAGGCGGGCACAAACTGTGGGTTGCTCACCGAATAGTCTAGTGCCTTTTGCACAAAGGGTAAATTGTTATCGCCCATTTTGGGTAGTGTCTGGCGATCGGCATTGTCAAGCGCGATAAGGTAAGGAGCGAGTGTAGTTTGTAAGGTAGCGATGGCGGTTTGCACGTTGGCTTTATCGGCATCGGTTATCTTAATGGAGATTCTGTTTTCTTGCATAATTGGTATCGTTAACGTTATGTTTTGTTGCTTACTCTGTTAAAGGATTTTCGGCACACTCCATTTTATATTTTATAGATATAGGCTAAGCTTTCGATGGTACTCTATCTGTATGTGCAATAGTGATATGTTTGATGTTTGTTTTCAATATTTTCACCGCATTGGGCTTGGCTATTTTAAGTTTGATCACTACATCGTTTTGATAAATGATTTTACCGCAATATTTTCCTACTTCCGTTT